>JASJBD010000067.1 GCA_030066665.1 Gammaproteobacteria bacterium | reverse complement strand
GTGATCGAAGTCGTCACCGACGTTCGCGATGATCGACAGCTCGTTGCCCGGCAACAGGCGCTGGAATCCCAGCGCGAGTTTCGCGCGCCGTGCACCGTGTTATCCGGGGGCATCGGCGGCGCGAAACTCGCGCTGGGATTCCAGCGCCTGTTGCCGGGCAACGAGCTGTCGATCATCGCGAACGTCGGTGACGACTTCGATCACTTGGGCCTGCGGATCTGCCCGGATCTCGATACCCTGATGTACACGCTGGGCGGGGTCGTCAACCCGGAAACGGGCTGGGGCCGCGCCGGCGAGACCTGGAGCTTCCTCAACGCGGTCCGCGAATTTGGCGGCCCGGACTGGTTTCAGCTAGGAGATCGCGATCTTGCGACCCATGTCATGCGCACCGTCGCCCTGGCAGGCGGCCAGACGCTGACAGCACTGACCGGTCTGCTCTGCGAGCGGTTCGGCATCGACGCGCGGTTGCTGCCGGTGACGAACGACAGGGTCGAGACCCGCGTCCACACGGCTAACGCGGAACTGCCGTTCCAGGAGTATTTCGTGCGCCTGCGGGCCGAACCCGCCGTCACCCGGATTGAATACGCCGGTGCCGAATCGGCAAAACCGACCCCGGAGGTCCACGCTACACTGATTCCCAGAAATTTAGCGGCGATCGTAATCGCCCCGTCCAATCCGTACCTCAGCATCGACCCCATCCTGGCGGTGCCGGGACTGCGGGAACTGCTAACGGGCGCGGCCGCACCCGTGATTGCCGTGTCACCGATCGTGGCGGGGCGCGCGGTCAAGGGTCCGACGGCGAAAATCATGCGGGAGCTGGGCCTGCCGGCGACGGCCGGAGCCATCGCCGAGCACTACCAGAATTTGGTGGATGGATTCATACTGGACCAGACGGACGGGGCGCTTGCGGACGACATCATCGCGCGGGGCATCCCTGTTCACGTCTGCAATACGATAATGACAGAACTCGACGACAAGATCCGGCTGGCGGAGGAATGCCTGGCTTTTGCAACCCAGTTGCGCCGGGAGGTGCCGTGATTACTGCCGCTGTCATCCCGGTGCGCAATTTCGCCACGGCGAAGCAGCGCCTGCGCCCGACGCTGTCAGACGACGAATGCGCTGCCCTGGCTGCCGCAATGCTGGCCGATGTCATGGATGCAGTCGACGACGCCACGCAAGTCACGCGCAAGTTGCTGCTTGGCCGGAGTGATGCGGCACGCATCGCCGCGCACCGGCAATGGGAGTGGCTGGATGATCAGGGCGACCGTGATCTCTGCGTCATTCTCGACCGGGCCGCGGCAAGCCTGGCTGCCGCTGACTGTGAGCGGCTGCTGATTCTGCCCGGTGATTTGCCAACCGCAACGGGACCGGCGATCAGTCGTCTACTGGCTGGCGCTTACCGTGGGCTGTGCGTCTGTCCGGCGGCCCGCGACGGTGGTACCAACGCCCTGGTGGTGTCGCCGCCGGACGCGATTGCATTCCGCTACGGCGCCGACAGCGCGCGCCGTCATCTCGAGGCTGGCATGGCGGCCGGCCTGCGCACACGCCGCATTGTCGTGACCGAATTCGGCCGCGACATCGACACCGATGACGACCTCCGCGCGCTGTGCGCCGGGCATATCGGTGGACATACCGGCGACTTCCTTCATACCAGCGGCATCGCCGCGAGAACGTTGCAGGCGAGCGCACGAGCGGCCGGACAGGAACAGTGAAGATCGATTGGTACAGCGCCAGTCGCGACGACATTGTCGTCGCCGCCAACGCCCTGTCGTTGCAAGAGCTGCTCGCGCAGGCCGCCGATTTGCGGGATCGCGGGCACGGCCCGCTCGTGTCCTACTCCCGCAAGGTTTTCATTCCGCTGACCGAACTCTGTCGCGACGTCTGTCACTACTGTACATATGCAAAAACACCGCGGCGGCTGGAGAGTGTCTACCTGCAACCGGAGCAGGTACTCGACATTGCCCGGGCAGGCCAGGCCGCGGGTTGCCACGAAGCGTTGTTCACGCTCGGCGACAAACCGGAGCTGCGTTACCGGGCAGCGCGCGATGCATTGGCGCAACTCGGTTTCGCGACGACCCTCAACTACCTCGGGCACGTGGCGCAACTCGTGCTGGACGAAACCGGCCTGCTGCCACACTTGAATCCCGGCGTGCTGAGCCACGCGGATTACGCGGCACTTCGCAGTGTAGCCCCATCCATGGGGATCATGCTCGAATCAGCGTCGCCACGCCTGGGTGAACGCGGTGGCCCGCATTTCGGCTCCCCTGACAAAGACCCGACGGTCAGGCTCAAGGCAATCGATGCAGCCGGTCAGGCCATGGTGCCACTGACAACCGGAATCCTGATTGGCATTGGTGAATCGCGCGACGAGCGCATTGACAGCCTGCTCGCACTGCGGGAATCGCATCGCGCGTACGGTCACATCCAGGAAATCATTGTGCAGAATTTCGTGCCGAAACCCGGCACGAAGATGGCCAACGCGCCGGCCCCGGATTTCGACGAGCTGCTCTGGACCATCGCGGCTGCCCGGCTCCTGTTTGGCCCGGACATGAGTATTCAGGCACCCCCCAATCTGAACCCTGGACGCCTGACGCAGCTCATCGACGCCGGCATCAACGACTGGGGCGGCGTATCACCGGTGACGCCGGACCACGTCAACCCCGAGTCGCCATGGCCACAGCTCGACGAACTGGCGCGGCAGACCGCGACCGCTGGCAAGATCCTCATTCCGCGCCTGACGGTTTATCCGCGATATATCGAACAGCGCGCCCAGTGGATCGACGCCAGATTGCTTCGCGCGGTTCTGCGCGTCGCTGATGCCAGCGGCTATGCCCGTGAAGATGACTGGGCCGCAGGCCTTAGCGAAAGCGTGCCGTTCCGGCCGGTTCCGCGGCGACCGACGCGCAACGCAAGCGTTGAGAACACCATCTGTCGCGCCGTGCAGGGTGATCGGTTGACGGAGCAGCAGGTCACTGATCTGTTCCGCGCCCGCGGCGAGGACATGGCAGCGGTATTCGCGGCAGCCGATGAATTACGCCGGGACGTCTGCGGGGACACCGTTACGTTCGCGGTCAACCGGAACATCAATTACACGAATCTGTGCCAATACAAATGTCGTTTCTGCGCCTTTTCGAAGGGCAAGACCAGCGAGGATTTGCGAGGCGCGCCCTACGTCCTGGCGATCGACGAAATTACCCGACGCAGTGCCGAGGCCTGGGAGCGCGGCGCGACCGAAGTCTGCCTGCAGGGCGGCATTCATCCGGACTTCACCGGTCGCACCTACCTCGACATTTGCCACGCAATCAGGTCGGCCGTACCCGACATGCACATCCACGCGTTTTCAGCGCTGGAAGTCAGTCACGGTGCCAGCACACTCGGCATCAGCATCAAGGCGTTTCTCGAGCAATTGAGACACGCCGGACTGGACACGCTGCCAGGCACTGCTGCCGAGATTCTCGACGACGAGGTCCGCCAGGTCATCTGTCCCGACAAGCTGAATACCCGTGAATGGCTGGACGTGATTCGCACGGCACACCACGTCGGCCTGCGCACGACGAGCACCATCATGTTCGGCCACGTCGAGCGGCCCGAGCACTGGGCCCGCCACCTGCTCGCCTTGCGTGACCTGCAGGCCGAGACTGGCGGCATCACCGAATTCGTGCCGCTTCCATTCGTGCATCTCGAGGCACCGATGTATCGGCGCGGTCAGGCACGTCCGGGACCAACTTATCGCGAAGCGCTATTGATGCACGCGGTGGCCAGGCTGGCGCTGCATCCGTTGATCGCCAACATCCAGGTCTCCTGGGTCAAGCTGGGCCCGCAGGGCGTCGCCGACGGCCTGCGCATTGGCGGTAACGACCTGGGCGGCACGCTGATGAACGAATCGATCTCGCGCGCTGCTGGCGCCAGTCACGGCCAGGAAATGCCACCGCTGGAAATGGAGCGACTCATCAAAGCGCTCCATCGCGAACCGCGTCAGCGCACGACCCTTTACGGCAACCCGACCCCGGAGCGTATTGCCTGCGGCCGCGTGGCCGAGCCGCTGTGCAGGTCCGAGCAGGGTATCTCGACGGATCTGCTGTATCGACGCAGCGCCTGAATCGGGCGCTGACCGGTCACACGTCGCGCAGGGCCGGCACGACCCGTTCGCCGAGCAAGCGAATACTGTCGGCCGGCTGAGCGTAGAGACGCAGTGAGATCGCGCTCAAGCCGGCGGCCGCATAGGCGCTCAATTTCTCCACCTTGCTATCGAGTTGGTCAAGACTGCCGCACAGGGTGACATTGTCGACCAGCGCATCGAGCACGCGTTCCGGCACGCCGACGACGTCGGCGCTGCCCCGGCGGAACGCGTCAATAAACGCATCGCGGCTGGCCATCACCAGCGCCACATCCGCCGCGTCGAGAAAGGTCTGCAGTAGCCAGGGCCGAAAGATTCCGCGCAGCAATAGCCAGCGTCTGGCTTCGAGCCTCGCTTCCCGCTGGTCCGCGTACACATGCCAGGCCGTAAAGGCATTGGTCGCGAATGCCGGGCGCGCCTTGCCATAAGTGCCGAGCGCGGCATCGAGTCTGCCTAACGCGTCGGCGGTCAACGCCACCGGCATGTCGCTCATCATGACGCCGTCGGCTACGCGCGCCGCCATGCGCAGCATTTGCGACTGGCTCGCCCCGACGAATACCGGCGGCGCCGGCGCCGACAGCCAGCCGATACGGAGACCGCGAACGGTGTAGAGCTCGCCCGAAAAGTTCACGGGTGCCGCGCTTGCTGCCGCTTGCATGATCTCGACGCACTCGGCGACGGCCCGCACGCGACGCAGCGGCTGAATATCCAGCGCCTCGAGCGCTTCCCCTCCACCGCCGATGACAATCCGGGCCCGACCGCTCGCGAGTTCATTGAGTGTTAGCCACGCTGCCGCGATGCGCGCCGGATGCGTGTCGAACGGATTGACGGCCACCGGACCGAGCAGCAAACGCTCCGTATCGCGCGCCAGCACCGACAAATTAGTGAACGGATCGCGGGAATCGAGCAGGCTCGAAACCCAGACGCCCCGTATCCCGGCGGTTTCGGCCAGCCTGCCGAGCGCGGCCAGCTCTGCCGCACTGGCGCGCGCATCCAGAATCAGGTCGACGTCCATTAGTGCAGCAGGGGCAGGACCTCGGTAGCGAGAATCTCGAGTTGCGCCTCGAAATCCCAGAGCGGATTCACGAGAATCATGTCCGCGCCGGCTGCCACCACGTCGCGCAGTCCATCGGCAACCTGCTCCGGCCCGCCCCAATAGCAAATGTCGGCCACGAAGTTCGGGTTCTTGTCGATTTGCCACGGGTAACGCGCAGCGAAGAACTCGTCCAGGCGGCGTTTGCCCCGCGCCGGATCGGGCTCGTCCATGGCCAGGTAGACGCGTTTGGAAATCGGGCAATCGGCGGGGTCGCGACCGGCCTCGTCGAGACCCTGCCGCAGCTGGTCGACCTGCCACGCAAAATCCTGCGTCGTCGTCGGACCGGCGCCCATGTAACCGTTGGCCTCGCGTGCTGCACGCCGCAATGCCTGCGGATGCTGACCACCGAACCACACCGGCAGATGCGGTTTCTGCATCGGCTTGGGCTCCATCGCGGTGTTGCGCAGCATGTAGAACTCGCCCGCGTGATTCACTTCGGTCTCGGTCCACAGGCGCCGCATGACGTCCAGGCCTTCGTTAAAACGCTGCAGCGCCTCGCCTGCGGTCGTGCCAAATATCTGGAAATAGTTATCGCCGGCAAAAACCGGCCCGAGACCAATGCCGAGGATCGTCCGACCACCGCTCATCAGGTCGAGCGTGGCGAAACTCTTGGCCAGCTGCACTGCATTGCGAATCGGAAAGACGATGACCGACACGCCCAACCGCATGTGCTCGGTAATCGCTGCCGCATAGCAAAGTAAACTCACCGACTCCAGTAACGGTGTATCTCCGGCAACCTGGTCCTGCACCCAGGCGCTGTGATAGCCGAGTTCCTCGCCTTTTCGGAGCACACTGCGAACCAGTGCCATATCGACCCGGCCATCCATAAAGACCTGGGGCACGGGCATGCCGAACTGCACCTGGCTCAAAGCATTTCCTCGGCGACCAGTCGCAGCGCCTCGATCGTGGCACCTCCGAGTAGCATCGTGCCGACTTCGCCGCGCGCCGCCGCTGCTTTCCAGCGCTGCAACTGCTCGCGGATTCGCGCCGGCGGCCCGACCAGCGCGCAGTCGTCGATCAATTGCTCCGGCACCGCCGCGGCCGCTTCGACTTTGCGACCGCTCAGAAACAGCTCCTGAATCTCGCCGGCGGCCGCCTCGTATCCCATGCGCGCCGTGTAGTCGTTGTAAAAATTCTTGTTGCGCGCGCCCATGCCACCGATATACAGCGCCATGTTCTGGCGCACTGGTAGACGGCAGGCATCGAGGTCATCACCGACGACGATCTGCACGACCGGTGCAACGTCGAAGTCGGCGAGGCCCTTTTCACCCGGAGCTTTGGCGAAGCCGTCGTCGAGATGCGGCCCCAACAAATCGAAACGATCCGGGTTCATCCAGATCGGGAACACGCCGTCGGCCAGCTCCGCCGCAGTTCGCAGACCGGCCGGCGTAATCGCGGCCGTGTAGATCGGCGTGTTCGGATCGCCGCGCAGGATGCTCTTCAGTGGCTTGCCCAGCCCCGTGCCATCTTCGCCCTTGTAGGGAATCTGGTAGTGATAGCCATCGTGCTCGAGCGGAGCACGACGCGCGAGGATCTGGCGAATGATGCCGATGTACTCGCGCGTGCGCGTCATTGGTCGACCGTACGGTACGCCATACCAGCCTTCCACGACCTGCGGACCGGATGGTCCGAGACCGAGCAGAAAACGACCGCCGGACAGCGCGTTTAGTGTCATCGTCGTCATGCCCGCACAGGTCGGCGTGCGCGCCGGCATCTGCATGATCGCCGTGCCGACGCGGATACGCTCGGTCTTGGCCAGAACCCATGCGGCCGTGGACACCGCATCAGACCCGTAGGCTTCTGCGGTCCAGACTGAATCAAAACCAAGACGCTCGGCCTCGAGCACCTCGTCCATTGGAATAGAGATACTGGCCGGGGAATAGCCGGCCATAAAACCGAGTTTCACGGTCAACCCCTGAAAAATGCAAAGGGGCTGTAGTCTAGCTCAAGGGGGATGGCCGGATGAGGCGTCTCAGTAGTCGAGCGCGAAGCCGCCGTCCGCCGCGGGACGATCGTCGTCCGAGGCCTCGGTGTCGGCCTGCTGCTGCAGCGTCTTCAGGCGGTTGGTCAGTTCTTCACGTTCCTCGGCGAGCCGCTGAATCTCGTCATTGATGGCGTCCGATCCCGCCTGCGCCAGGCTGAGTTCGGTTTCGGCGTCGCGCAGCTTCACCTCGGTGCGAATACCTGCCTCGGCGCGCTCGCTCAGTTCGGTCCGCAGCTTCTGCGTCTTCTCACACTCGTCCCGCAACTGGTCGCGCAGGGACGTGGTTTGCTCTTCGAACTCGTTGTGCTCTTCGCGCAGTTCCTCCAGCTCGGCCCGCAATTCACCGGCCTCGGTATTCTTGGCCTCGAAATTGGCCTCGGCCTCCTCGATCTTCTTCTGCGCCACGCGCAATTCGGCCTCGGCCGAACGCAGCGCCCGATCCTTGTCCGACGTGTCTTCCTCGGACACCGACGCACGGCCCAGCAACGCGCCCAGCTTGGCCAATATGTAACCGGCCACGAACGAGACCGCGGCCAGCACCAGGGGCATGTCGAACAGACTTGACATAATCACGCGACCGGATTCCACCGGAGTGGCGCAAGTCTAATCAGCGGCAGGTTGCACGCTCAGCGGAATAGGTCGCATTTTCTCGAATTCGCACAGCTTGCACGAACAGTTCCGGAACCGGCGACAGAGTGAACTGTTCAGGCCGCGGGTCGCGCCGTGAGTTTGTGCGGGAAATTCTGTTCCAGGAAATCGAGCAGCTCGCGCGGATACTGTTTCACGCTGTCCAGCTTTATGGCGGGACCGACCCACAGCGCATGGCCGCCAAGGTCGCCCATGCCGAGCCACGAAAAATAGGGTGAGACGAAGGTGGGCGCTGCGGTGGTGTAGACCTTGTTCGTATCGGGATCATGCAGCTCGGCGAGCGAACCGCGCACGAGCTGATGCTCGCCGGCCGGCGTCCCGGCCGGGTAGGCCCGTCGCATGGTCAACCAGACGTGATCGCCAGATTCCCGCCAGCCAAGCAGGTTTTGAATCTGTGGCGTCTCGGGCAACGGGCGCTCATCATCGGAGCGCTTGAAGCCGTTGACGGCATAGATGTAGTGCGCCTTCATCGAGATGGAGTTGGCACGCACCGCATGCCGCTCTCCCGTCCAGGGGTTCGTGAACGTTTCCAGGCGCTTGCCGGTCTCGCGATCGCGGAAGAAACTAACCGTTGCGCCGTAGGCGTGATAGCTGCCATCCGGCTGTTTTTCGTAGTAGTCAATCTCCGAACCCTCGAAATTAACCAACGGTTGCGGCGACTTGCCGGGCAAGACCGCGTACATCGTGCCGTAGTACCAGTGTGGGACATCCTCAGCGACGAGGCTGCCGCGCATTTTCACCATCGCGGTCAAGGCATCCTCGGGATCGTTGTAGTCGAGCGTGCGTCGCAGGGACGCTGCACCCGGCAGCGGCAGCAAACTGCCGAATCCCGCGGCGGCCATAATGCTCAGAAACTGACGCCGGGATTTCATTGCGCACCGTTCGGCAGTGCGAATGCCAGCAGATAATCGTCCACGCCCTTCGCGTCGTACCAGCTATGGCCGCCAGTCGCGAATACGACGAACTGGCGACCATCGACCAGATAGGTCATTGGGGTCGCCTGCGCCGAGGTCGGCGCGCGGTATTCCCACAGCTTCTCGCCGGTATCGATGTCGAAAGAGCGGATCCGCGAATCGGAAGTGGCGCCGATGAAGATGAGATCGCCCGCCGTTACGATCGGTCCGCCCGCCGAGGGCGTGCCGTAATCCAGTGGAATCGGCACCGGCATCAGCTTGTCCAGCACACCGAACGGCACCTTCCATTTGATATCGCCTGCCACCATATCCACGGCGACCAGCATGTTCCACGGCGGCGCCGTGCACGGCGAGAAAGATGGCGACATCAAAGGTCCCTGCTCGACTCCGAACGGCGTACCGCCAATGTATCCCGGACCCTGCATTGGCGCGCCGGCGCCCGGCTTCGCGGCCTGCTCCGGATCAATTTCGTCCCGCGGAATCATGCGAACGTAGTACGGAATCTGTGACACGGGCGTGATCAGCAAGTTGCGATTCGGATCGAAGGCGCCGCCGCCCCAGTTGCTGCCGCCACCCGGCTGCGGAAACATGATCGTACCGGTGGTCATCATGGGTTCGTAATGCCCGCCATGGCGCATGCTTTCAATCTTCCTGCGACAGACAGCGCGATCGAACGTCGTAAAGCCCCACGCATCATCGGGCGAGATGGTATTGCGCACGAGCACCGGTGGTTTGACCGGGAATGGCTGCGTTGGAGACAACACTTCGCCGGGAATATCAGTATCCGTGGGCACCGGCCGCTCTTCGATCGGGAATAGCGGCTCGCCGGTTTCGCGATTGAACACGAACACCATGGCCGTCTTGACCAGCTGAATAACCGCCGGAATGACTTCGCCATCACGGGGAATGTCCACGAGTATCGGCGGCGAACCGACATCGCGATCCCAGACATCGTGATGCAGTGTCTGGAAATGCCAGACGACCTCACCCGTTGAGCCGCGCACCGCAATGATGGAATTGGCGTAATCGTTGTTGCCAGGCCGGTGGACACCCCAGTAATTCGGGGCGGGACTCGCGGTCGGGATGAACAACAAATCACGCTCATTGTCGACCGACATCGGTGTCCAGTTGTTGCCGCCGCCAATCTCCGGCGCCGTCGGCTCCAGCCCGGTTGCGGCGTCGCGAACCAGCGGATCGAAGCTCCAGCGCAACTCGCCGCTGCGAGCATCAAAGCCCCGGATCGCGCCGTTCACGGAATAGGCACTCTCGAATTTATTGGAAGTCGAACTCACCGCGACGACATCCCTGACGACGGCCGGCGGAGACAGCAGCTGGGTGGCTTCCACTCCCTCGGCAGGCTGCGTCGCCCGGATGAGTGCATCGACGTCGACCGCGCCCTGTTCACCGAAGTCTTCGCACGGCTTGCCATCGACCGCGTCGATAGCAATGAGGCGTTTGTCCGCCGTGGCAATGAACAAACGGTGCTGACAGGCCATATTCGGCACGGGTTCAGGTTCCTGCCACTGCGCGACACCCTTGCATTTGAACCGACCCGCGAGGGGCCGCTTGTCGATACCCGGATCGAATTGCCAGCGCTCTTCGCCGCTGGCCGGATCCAGTGCGATCACGCGCGTGAACGGATCGCAAACGATCAGGTGCCGTCCGGCACTCTCGGGAAGCAGGATGGGCGTCGCCTGGAAGTCGATCGCCCACTTGAGTTCGGGGTTGTTGCGCACGGCCCCCGTGCGGTACTGCCAGGCGAGCTCCAAATCGTCGACGTTGTTGCGGTTAATCTGGTCCAGGCGCGAAAAACGACTGCCGCCGGGATCGCCGCCATACGCCGGCCATTCCTGCGCCATAGCGTGATTCGTGAGCAGCGCGGCCAAACAAATCGCCAGGCTCGCCGATCGGCGATTACGAATCATCGACGCTTCCTCCGCACGCCCGTGTCTGATGCATTATTCATTCAGAATACCGGGACCGCCAGCCACGGCCCGCCTGATGATACCCACTGCCGCCAATCCCGGCAGCCATTGGTCAGCCACTATACTGAGTCGGCCGGCACATGACGGAGCATCCGATGGGCACGCAGATCAGTCGACATTTCGCGACAGTCGAAGGCAGATGGGGACGCCGCCAGGTGCATTACCGGCGCAGTGGCAGCGGCCCGGCCGTGTTGCTATTGCACCAGTCACCACAATCCTCGCGCGAATACGAACCGCTGATGCGCGACTGGTCAGAGCATTTCACGCTGATCGCGCCGGACACGCCCGGCTACGGTTTGTCCGACCCGCTCGACGCCGAACAGATCAGCCTGGAGGAACTGGCAACTGCTATCGTGGAGTTCACGGATGCGCTCGGGCTGGAGCGCTTCGGGATCTACGGTTTTCACACCGGCGGCGGCATGGCGGTAGCGGTAGGAGATGCGCATCCGGACCGCGTCACCAGCATTGCCGTCAACGGACTCGTGTCGCTGACGCCAGCGGAACTCGAAAACATTCGCGCCAATTATCTGCCGCGTTTCGTGCCTGAGTGGGACGGCAGTCATCTGGCGTGGCTCTGGGCGCGGTTACGAGAGCAGACCGTCTTCTTCCCCTGGCACGATCGACGCTTGGCGACGCGCATGAACTATCCCATGCCATCGCCCGAGGGTCTGCAGAACTACGTCCGGGAGTTTCTCGATGCGGGCGACAATTACCGCCATGCGTATCGCGCGGCATTCGACTACGACGCCGGACCTGCGCTCACGCGTTTGCAGGTACCGGCATTGATTACCGCCGCGGAGCGTGACCCGCTCGCGGCGCATCTCGACCGGATCGGCGAACGCAGCAAGTATGTGGAGGTCACCGTGTCAGCGGATGGTGATGCAGCCCTGCAACGCGCCCTGCAACATTTGGAAAACGATCCCGGCGATACTGCCGGAGAGGCACCGCAAACGGCGCCCATCGCAGGCAGAATCTGGCACGACAGCTGCCAGCTCGCGACCGGGAGCTTCAGACTGCGCCGGCATGGTCCGAACTGCGATTGGCTGGTATTGCACGATGCGGGTGGCTCCGCCGAAACCAGCGACCCGCTCACCGGGTCACTGTATGGTGCCGTGGCCGTGGACCTGCCGGGGCATGGAGAAAGTCTGCAACTGGCCGCCGTATCGCCGCCGGATATTGCCGGTTGCGCCGCGCATTGCGTGCAAATCGCCGCTGCGCTGACGTCGCGCCGGTTGCGGCTGCTTGGCGAGGGCACCGGTGCTTGGATCGCGCTCGAAGCAATTCGTCAGGCACCGGAGCAATTCAGTGGTGTCATTATGAAAGACCCCCCGTTGATCGATGCCGCGTTAACGGAATCGATTCTCGCGGAAGGTTTGCCGTCGCTCGCGCCCGACTGGCACGGCGGCCATTTGACTCGCGCCTGGCACATGCAGCGAGACGGCCGCCTGTTCTATCCGTGGTTCAAGCGCGTTCCGGCATCCATTCGGTGGACAGAACCCGATCTGGATAACGACAGACTGATGCTCGAGGTTCGTGAACGGCTCAAGTCCGACGGCCACTGGCAAGCCCTGGCCCGCTCGCAGCTGAGCTACCCCGCTGCCGACGCATTGGCGACGCTGGAACACCCGGCAGTGGCTTGTGCCGGGGCCGGCAGCCCGGTTCACGCTGCGGCGCAGGCCCTCGCCGAAAAGCATCAAAACCTGAGATTTGCCGGCCTGCCGGAAGCGACCAGTCAATGGCCGGATTTCTTCAAAACGGCCGCCGGTAACGGCTGAAGCGGCTTGATCTCACCCCGGACCGGCTTATACTCCGGCACACAGGGGTAAGCGAGCCGCTTCAGCCGTTACCGGCGGCCGTTTTGAAGAAATCCGGCCATTGACTGGTCGCTTCCGGCAGGCCGGCAAATCTCAGGTTTTGAT
>JASJBD010000066.1 GCA_030066665.1 Gammaproteobacteria bacterium | reverse complement strand
CACGTGTGCGCACCGAGGGCAGCGGCGGATCACGCGAGATCGCCTTGGCTGATTTCTTCACCGGACTGTTCGAAAACGCGCTGCACCAGGACGAGTTGCTGACCGAAGTCGTCCTGCCGGCCGCGGCGAACAAAACCGCATCGGCCTTCCTGAAGCTCGAAACGAATGCCAACGATCTGGCCATCATGAACCTGGCCGTGCGGCTGACGGTGGACGGTAATGGCAACTGCGCCGATACGCGCATCTGGGTCGGCGGTGGCGTCGGCGAAACCTACGCGCGCGGTGTCAGCGCCGAGGCCGTACTGAACGGCTCCACCGCGGAAGCGGCCAGCTTTGCTGCCGCGGCAGATGCCATCGGCAACGACATTGAAACCGTCAGTGATCACCGCGCGTCGGCTGCGTACCGGGCGCACATCGCCAAAGTCTATACACGCCGCTGCCTGGCAACGGCCCTCGAACGGCTGGGTTAACGGGAGGAAAGCGGCATGAAGAAACTCATCCAACTGAATGTCAACGGCGACAGCCACGAGATCGCGGTCAGCCCGGAAACCAGTCTGCTGAACGCGCTACGCGGCGAACTCGATCTCATCGGCCCCAAGAAAGGCTGCGATTCCGGCGGATGCGGCTGCTGCTCGGTCCATGTCGACGGCGAAGTCGTGTACTCCTGCATGATGTACGCCGCCGCCGCCCAGGGTAAACGCATTACGACCGTCGAGGGCATCGGCAAACCGGATGACCTGCATCCGGTACAGCAGGCGTTCATCGACGCCGGCGCGGTGCAGTGTGGCTATTGCACGAGCGGCATGATGATGGCCGCGAAGCAATTGTTGGACACCACGCCAAACCCGGACGAAGCGACCATTCGGCATGCGATCGCCGGCAACCTGTGCCGCTGCACGGGTTACAGCAAGATCGTCGATGCCATCAAGCTGGCAGCCAGCCGGCTGTAAGCCCGAGACGAGCGGAGAACGATAATGAGTGTAATTGGCCAGAGCGTGACCCGCCCCGATGCGCTGGACAAAGTGACCGGCGGCAAGGGCTATCCCGTCAATTTCGACCTGCCCGGCATGCTGCACGCGAAAATGCTGCGCAGTCCCTACCCGCACGCAAAGATTCGCAGCATCGACACCAGCGCCGTGGAAAAACTGCCCGGCGTGAAGGCCGTGCTGACGCACGCGGACGTGCCGGATCGCAAGTTCACCCCGGTTTACTTTGTCCCGACCGACACCAAGAGCATGCCGCAGGACATGCTGATCATGAGCGATCACGTGCGCTTCGCGGGCCAACCGGTCGCAGCAGTCGCCGCGACGACGGCGGACATAGCCGACCAGGCTGCGGAATTAATCGAGGTCGAGTACGAGGAGTTGCCGGCCGTATTCGATCCGGAAGAAGCCATGCAGCCGGGCGCACCGAAGCTGCACGACTACAGCGAGAACAATATCGCCGTTGCGCCGGTCATGGAATTCGGCGATATCGAGCAGGGCTTTGCGGAAGCCGACCAGATTTTTGAAGGCACCTACACCACGCAACGCGTGCACACTTGTTACCTGGAGCCACGTGTCTGCGTGGCCGAATACGACGGTACTGGCGGTTACACGATCAATTCCTCGCAGCAGCACCTGTTCGGGCTGCGCGAGAAACTTGCGGACGTGCTGGAGATTCCGCACAGCAAGGTCACGGTGATCAAGCCGCCGTATATCGGCGGTGGCTTCGGCGGCAAACTGGATATCGGCTTTATCGAGCCGATTGCCGCACTGCTGAGCAAGAAAACCGGCAAGCCGGTGCGCATGGAGCAGTCTCGCTACGAGGACATGATCACGACCACGCGGAACCCGATCAAGGTCTATCTGAAGACCGGCGTGAAAAAAGACGGCACGATGACCGCACGTTACGGGCACAGTATTCTGGATACCGGTGCCCACGCGACACATGGCGCCGAGGTCATCAACGTGCATGGCTTTGCCTTATTGGCCAGTTACGGCTGCATGAATGCCAAGTGGGAAGGCAAGACCGTGCACACCAACAACATGATCGGCGGCGGCTACCGCGGCTATGGTGCACCGCAGGCAATGTTTGCCGTTGAATCCCAGAACGACGAGATTTGCGAGGCGCTCGGCCTCGACTCGATCGAGTTTCGCCGTAAAAACACGCGCCGTTCCGGTCAGCCGCACCCGCTGGTGCCCATGCTGAAAATTGACTCCTACGCCATGGACGAAGTCCTGGACCAGGGCGCCGAAGCCATCGGCTGGGCGAACCGCAAGGAAGCGAACAGCGATGCGGGCACCGTGAAGCGCGGCCGCGGCATGGCGCTGTTCCCATTCTGGGTCAGTGGCTGCGTCGGCTTCCCGGACATCTACGAACACTCGGGCGCCATCGTGAAGCTCAATGGCGACGGCACCGCAGACGTGGCGACCGCCGCGATGGACATCGGTTCCGGACAGACCACCGCCCTGCTGCAAATTGCGGCCGAGGAACTGGGCGTGCCAATGGAAGCCATGCGCATGGTGCAGAACTCGGACACTACGACAGTGCCGTTCGATGCACCGACTCACGCCAGTCGCGTAACGTACAGCGCCGGTCTGGCGATCCAGGCTGCGTCGAACTCCGCGAAGCAGCGGGTGAAAGAAGTTGCCGGCATCATGCTGGAAGCGAACCCGGAAGACCTCGACGTCGCCGACGGCATCGTATCGGTGAAAGGCTCGCCCGATAAGAGCGTGAGCGTGGCCGACGTCGCCAGTCGCGCGGATTCGCCGTTCATCCAGGTCGGCCCGGAAGGCCCGGCACCGACCACACTGGAAGAAAAAGGCACCATCATCGGCATGTCGAGCCAGGCGCCGCCGTCCAACCCGAGTCCGATTGCGGCGGGTTTCGTGGACGTCGCCGTCGACACCGACACCGGCGAAGTGACCGTCGAGCGCGTGGTGTACTCCCATGACCTCGGCAAAGTGATCAACCCCAACGCGGCCGAGGGCCAGGTCGAAGGCGGGTTCCAGCAGGGCATGGGCATGGCGTTGATGGAGCACATCCAGTTCGACCCGGATTCCGGCACCTGCCTGACCGGCGACTTCCTCGATTACAAGATCCCGACTGCGGTCGAAATGCCGGCCGACATCGAGAGCGTTTTCATCGAGTCGAATGAACCGACCGGACCATTCGGCGCAAAGTCGATGTCGGAGGCCTGCTGCGTCGTGCCGGCGCCGGCGATTGCGAATGCGATCTATAACGCGACCGGGGCGCGAATCAAGGATCTGCCGATCACGCCCGAAAAGGTGCTCGCCGCCCTCGGCAAGCTCTGACTGTCCACTGGGGATCGAACCGAAGCTCTCCGCCAACTGGAAAACCTCGGTTCGACCCCTGTTTATAATGTTGGCATGACAACCGCTGAGCTGAACAGCATCGACGCGGTCGCGACTGCGCTGACAGACCGTCGCTATATCCCGGACCGGGCTCTGGCCACCACGGTATTCCTGGCCCTGCGTCTGGGTAAGCCCATTTTCCTCGAGGGCGAACCGGGCGTCGGCAAGACCGAGCTTGCCAAAGTGCTTGCCGAGATTCTCGGCACCCCGCTGATCCGGCTGCAGTGCTACGAGGGTCTGGATACCCACACGGCGCTCTATGAATGGAACTATCCCCGGCAGATGCTGGAACTGCGGCTACAGGAAGCCCGCGGCATCGACAAGGAACAAATCGGCGCGGATATTTTCAGCGCGGATTACCTGCTGGAACGCCCACTGCTGAAGGCAATCCAACACGCGGGGGCGCAGGCACCGGTGCTGTTAATCGACGAGGTCGATCGTTCCGACGAGGAATTCGAGGCGTTTCTGCTGGAGGTACTGTCCGATTTCCAGATCAGCATTCCGGAGATCGGCACCATCACTGCGCAACAGGTGCCGGTAGTAGTGCTCACTTCCAACCGGACGCGCGAATTGCACGACGCGTTGAAACGCCGTTGCCTGTACCACTGGATCGACTATCCCGACGTCGCGAAGGAAATCGAGATCGTGCAGGCACGCCTGCCCGGCGTGGAAAACGATCTTGCCAACCAGCTGGCGTTCTTCATGCAGCGCGTCCGCAGCGAAGACCTGTACAAGCGACCGGGGATCGCCGAGACCATCGACTGGGCGGCAGCGCTGCTGGCCCTCGGCACTGATGAACTCGATCGCGACACGGTGGATGCCACGCTCGGATGCATCCTGAAATACAAGGGCGATATCGAGAAGCTGCAAACGACCGGGCTGGAAAAATTGCTCAGTGAAGCGCAGGAAGCGCGCGCGTTCGCCGAGTCGCCCACCACGCGCTGAAAACCGTCATGGAATCGCGGGTCACACTGTTCCGCAATGTGATGGGCTTCATGGGGGCTCTGCGCAAGGCCGGGCTGCCAGCCGATCCCGCCGGCGCCATCGAACTCTGCGAGGGCCTGCGTTTCATTGATATCGGCAGTCCGGCTGACTTCCAGGCGACCGCGCGCACCACCCTGATGTTTCGCAAGGAGGACCTCGCGCGTTTTGATGTGGTTTTCCGCGAATACTGGCTGCAGCAGAAACGCCCGTTCAACCGCCTGGCCGAAAACGATGAGACGGAAATCGAGGGACCGGAACCGCAGCCGGAACAGGACGACAACATCGGCGACGACGACGGGCCGGACAAAGAGGAGCGGCGGGCCAGCTACAGCGCCGATGAAATCATTGCGCGCAAGGATCTGGCGACCCTCACGGATGCGGAGATCGAACGCGCGCGTCGGTTGATTCGGCAGTTCGTAGCTGCGTTCGCGACGCTGCGCAGCCGCCGTCACCAGCGCAGCCGCCGCGGTCAGTTGCTGGACTTCAGGCGGATGCTGCGTCGGACCGCCGTGCAGGGCAGTGATGCCACCGAGTTCTACTATCGGCGCCGCAAGATCCGCCGTACGCGGCTGATGTTGCTGTGCGACGTGTCGGGTTCCATGGAGCGCTATTCACGCTTTCTGCTCGAGTTTATCTACGGTTTACGTCGGGAGCTGCCGGATACCGAGGTCGCGGTGTTCGCCACCCGCATGACCGTAATCACCGATCTGCTGGAAGCGCGCAGCGTGGCGCGGTCGCTCCGTGAAGTTGCGCGCCGTGCCGGCGACTGGGGCAGCGGCACGGATATCGGCGGCTGCCTGCGCGATTTCAACGATCGCTATGCGCGCGACATGTTGACGACGGATACCGTCGTCGTATTACTCAGTGACGGCTGGGATCGCGGCGACGCGCAGTTGATGCGCGATGAGATCGAACACCTGCGCCGGCGCGCGCACAGGATCATCTGGCTGAACCCGCTTTTGGGCAACAGCGATTACGAGCCACTGACGCGTGGCATGCGCACCGCCCTGCCCCATTTGGACCATTTCCTGCCGGCCCACAATCTCGAGAGCCTGGCGCGACTCGCGCAGACCCTGCGCACCGCGCTCAATTGATCAAAGCTAGCTGCGAAAATGCGGCAGCACTTCGCGACCGAGCAATTCCAGTGCCTCGTTGAAGTCGGGACCCAGGCAATGCCCGAAAGCGACATGCGTGACGCCGGCCGCGGCCATCGCCTCGATTTGCGGAATAACCTCATCCGGCGTACCGGCAACTGAGCACTTGGCCACCGCCAGATCGGACACGTGGCTCGCACCGCCGGCGAAATCGCCTACAGTCGCGGCCTCACGTACGGCATTAACTTCTGCCTCCGGGATGCCGGCAACGTCGGTCATCGGCCGGAGGTAAGGCAGGTACACGGCAAGGACGCGACGGGCAGTGTCGCGTGCCTTGTCGCCGTCAGCCGAGATAGAACTCAACGGTCCGGCGATGATTTCGACTTCATCCGGGTCGCGACCGACACGCGCGGCGCCGATCTCGATGTTCTCGCGCAGAATTCTCACGTAGTCCGGGTTCCACAAACCGTCTGATTTCACGCCCGACGCAATTTCACCGGCCAGCTGACACATCTTTGGTCCCCAGGTACCGACGAATATCGGCACGTCCTTGCGCACTGGCTCAAACCGGAAGAACAGCTCTTCGGTACACGTGAAAAACTCACCGTGGTAAGCCGTGCGATCACCGCTCAACAATCGCCGAATGACTTCGATGGCTTCGCGCACCATCGTGATCGGCTTCTTTTGCTTTTCAATACCGAGGAACTCCCAGAACGCGCCGCGCGCAATGCCACACACCGCGCGCCCACCGGTCAGCTCATCCAGCTCGGCAAGATTGCCGGCGTGGTAACAGGGATGCACGATCTGCGGTGTGATAATGCCGGGCCCAACTTCGATACGATTCGTGTGCTCACCGATCAGCGTTAGCAGCGGCCAGGTGGGCTTGAACATCAGGTCGTCGTAAACGTGGACCTCGTCGAAACCATAGTCCTCGATGCGCTGCGCCATCGTGATGTAGTCCCGAATCGGGTAGCTGCCCTGCAGGCCGATGCTGAATTTCAGTGACATTGCTTCCCTCCTGTTTGGCTAACGAAAAGGTCCAAATGGTTGTCTTTTGCAACGGTTTTCCCGGCTCTTATTGGCACTTGGTCTCAGTCTAAATCCGGACCCGTGCATTTTCGGCACCCAGCTGTGCGACTCGCGCAAACCTTTTCGTTTTGCATTGACTCATGTCGATCGTTGAATCATAAATGATCGGGAGAAGAGGAATCCCGCGCCCGGGATTCGGGGGTAAAAAATGATCCATCACCAGTCGGCGCATTACGCAGTCGTGCTGCTCGCTTTCGCGAGCCTGGCCGGCTGTGAATCCCCGCTGGTGCTCGATCGGGTCGAAGCGCAGCGCGCCCAGCCGACGCAACGTTCCGATCGACTGCAGGCAATTGCAAGTAATGGCGAAACCGTTGTTACCGTGGGCAGCGCCGGCGTTGTACTCAGCACGCCGCTGGCAGACAAAAAATGGCAACGGCAAATACTCGACGGACAGCCTTTCCTGATGGACGTCGATACCTGTCCGGATGGCCGGTTCGTGGCACTGGCCGCGGAACAACAAGTCTGGATCGGCGATGCCACCGGGCAGAACTGGGAATTGCGCGCGCTCGATACCTTCGAAATGCCCCAGGCAATCACCTGTGACCCACAGGGAAGGCTGTGGGTCGTCGCCAGTTTCAGCACCATTTTTCGCAGCGACGACGACGGGCAAAGCTGGTCCGAAACCAGCATGGATGAAGACCTGCATTACAACTCGATTCAGTTTGTCGATGCCGATCACGCTTTCATGACGGGTGAATTCGGCGTGATAGTGCGCAGCACCGACGGCGGTGAAACCTGGGAGAACCTCGATCCACTACCCGACGAGTTTTACCCACAGGCCGCGTTCTTTGCCGATACACAGAATGGCTGGATCGTCGGGCTGACCGGCACGGTCTGGCATACGACCGACGGCGGTGAAACCTGGAGCCGTGAAAAGACCGATACCGATGCGCCGCTCTATGGCATGGCCTACGCAAATGGCCAGCTTTATGCAGTCGGCGCCTATGGCACGGTGCTGAAACGCGATGGCACCGGCAACTGGCAAAGTATCGATCACGGTCAACCGATTCGCTTCTACCTGCGCGGCTCTTTAATTCTGCCGGCCGGAACCTTGCTGACCGCGGGTGGCGCCGGCGCGCTGTTCGAGCTGAATGTCTGAGCAGGAACGGAGAACCGAGGAGATCACCGCTTGAACCGCTTCACCGCCCAGCTCCACAAGATAGACCGGGTAATTTTTGCCAAGCCCGGTGTCACGCTGAGCGTGATTCTCGCGATCACTGCGTTCTTCGCATTCCAGATTCCGGGCGTGAAAATCGTCTCGGATTTCGCCGACCTGTTGCCGCAGGAACATCCTTACATCGAGCTGCACAATGAGATCCGCGACGTGTTTGGCGGCGCCAACAACGTCATCGTGTCGATGGAGGTCGAGGACGGCACCATCTTCACGAACGAGAATCTGCAGCGAATTCATCGACTGACCCAGGGCGTCGACTCTCTGTACGGCATCAACCACAACCTCGTTACCAGCCTGACTCACCGCACGACACGCAAGGTATGGCTGAGCGAGGAAGGCAATGTCAAATCCGCGCCGCATTTCGATCCGGGCGTTGAGACCTATAGCGACGAAGAGCTACAGCAGATGCAGGCCGACGTGGTTGCTAATCCACGCGTCTATGGCCTGCTCGTATCGCCGGATCTTAAATCGGCATTGATCCGCGGCACGCTGAACGAAGGCGCGCTCGATTACGAGCGTGTGTTCCTGCAGCTACAGGAACTACGCAATACCGAAACCGTCGATGGTGTGAAGATTCACGCGACTGGCAACCCCGTCCTGGTCGGCTGGGTATCGACCTACGTGGGTCAGATCGTGCAGATCTTTCTCTTCACTATCCTGATCATGCTGGTTCTGTTGACGCTGTACTTCCGCCGCACCTACGGCATCGTGCTGCCGATGATGGGCCTGGTGCTGACCAGCATCTGGGGCCTCGGCATCCTGTCGCTGCTGGGTTACAACCTCGACCCGCTGATGATGGTGATCCCGTTCCTGATTTCCGCGCGCGCGATGTCGCACGGCATCCAGCTGGTCGAACGCTTCTACCAGGAGCGTGCCGTGCTCGGCGATGGCAAGAAGGCCGCGCGGGCCGCGTTCGAAAACCTGTTCCGGCCGGGGTCGCTGGGGGTAATTTCGGATGCCATCGGCCTGCTGCTGATTTCGCTGGGCTCGGTGCCGATCAATGACAAGCTCGCCGTTTATGCGTCGTTGTGGGCCCTGAGCGTGATATTCACCGTGTTGATTGCCGTGCCGGTCACGCTGGAGTTGCTGCCGGAAGCCAAAGATCCGGAGATGAAGCACAACGTGCTGCGAAATATCTTCCCGCGAATTGCCGGTGCCGTGTCCGGCCCCAATGGCGTCAAGGCGACTCTTGCTTTTGCGGTGCTCTGTTACATCGTCGGCGGCTACTTTGCGTCCTGGGTACAGATCGGTGAGGCCGAACCGGGATCACCACTGCTGTACCTCGACCACGACTACAATGTGTCCTCGAAAGCCATCAACGACGCGTTCCCCGGCTCCGAAGAGCTGTACATCGTGGCCCAGACCGAGGAGAACGGCGGCCTGAAACGCCCGGATGTGGTCAATGCGCTGGCTGATTTCCAGGCGCATATGCTCACGGATCCGGACCTCGGCGGCAGCAAGGGCCTGCCGGACCTGCTGTTTGCGGTCAACCGCATGACCCATTACGACGATCCGCGCTGGCTGGCGACGCCGGCCGACACAGTCATGGCCGGCGGCCTGCTGTTCATGTACATGATGTCGAGCCCGGTGCCCGGAGCGACCCTGGAGTACCTGGACCCCGACGAACGCATCGCCAATCTGGTCTTTTATTACAAGGACCACAAGGGCGAAACCATCCGCCGCGCGACGCACATGGTCAAGGACTGGATGGCCTCCCCGGCCGCCGACGTCGACGGCCTGCAGCTACGACTGGCCGGCGGACTGGTCGGCGTCACCGCGGCGATCAATGAAGCGGCCTACGAAACCAATCTGCTGGTCATCCCGCTGGTCTTGATACTCATCCTGGTGTTCGTGACTGCATTCTACTGGTCTATCCACGCCGGCTGGCTGATGATGCTGGCGATGTCGTTCGCCACGACGCTGACCTATGCCTACATGGGCCTGACCGGCACCGGCATTAACGTCAACACCGTACCAATCATTGCCGTCGGCATCGGTGTCGGTATCGACTATTCCATCTACATCATGGATCGCATCCGCACGGAGATGGAGGCACTCGGTGACCTGACCGCGGCTGTGAAACGTGCGATCGAGACAACCGGCGTCGCGATCGGCTTCACAGCAACGACATTGATCGGCGGCGTCATCATGTGGGTGTTCATCTCCGATCTGCGCTTCCAGGCCGACGCCGCCCTGCTGCTGATCGTGATGCTGATTCTGAACGCGCTGGCGGCCATGTTCCTGGTGCCAGCCTGGATACTGCAATTCAAGCCGGCTTTCATCATGCAGGCCAAGGAACTATCCGACGACCTGCAGGCGCAGAGCACCGCTGGCAAGAGTTCGCTCGTGACATTGATTTGGGGATTGCTGCCGACGCTCGGCAGGGGGGTAAAGAAATGAGAAACACTGACAACAATTCGTGGCGAAAGCTTGCCGCACTGTTGTTCGGGCTGGTCGTCGTATTGCTGGCCGCACCGGCACACGCGGTCTGGTATTCCAAGGACGGCACTATCGAGGTCCGCGGCTTCCTGGATAGCGCGACCTTCGCTCGCGACCGCGTCGGCATGACGAAACAGCGCTTCCAGGCACAGCTGGAATTCTCGAAGGATTTCCGCCCTACCGGGTTCTTCTCGGAGTTCTCGCTGGTCGGCACGTTACGTGCCAGTTATGACGCGGTTTACGACCTGAACGACGACGAATTCGGCAGCAAGGCCGGCGGGCCGCGGAGCTTCCCGGCGCCCGGCAACCCGGCGTTGTTTTCAGCATTGACCATGGGCATGCCGCCGTTCCCTAACCCATCGACAAACCCGTCTTACGGTGGCGCTTTTGGACCATCACCACCGTTTGACGGCGCGATCCCTCTGCCTGGCACAGGCTGGGCGCCTCCTCCGTCGCCGAGCAACATTGCGCTCGGCTCGAATAATCCGAATGACGGCCTGCGCTTCGCCCTGGAGGACGTCTATGGCTACGAAGACGGCGGCGTCGTGCTCGCGACCCCGGTCCGCCCGTGCGATGTCGACAGCCGCGGTTGTATCAAGGGCTACCTGGACCGCGACACCGACGAGCTGCGTTTCCGCGAATTCAACGATGATTGGGACTGGCTGCGCGAACTCTACGTCGACATGGCCATCCCGACCTTCAAGGGTCGTCACCAACTTGGTTTTCGCATTGGCCGGCAACAGGTGGTCTGGGGCCGTACCGACCTGTTCCGCGTGCTGGATGTCGTGAACCCGATCGACTTCAGCCGCCAGAACCTCTACGCCGAATTCGAGGATTCGCGCATCCCGCAGGGCATGGTGAATGCCGAATACCGTTTCGGTGCCACGAATCTCTTCGAGGACATCAACATCCAGTTCCTGTGGAAGTTCGAGGAATTCCGACCCCATGATTTCGGCCAGGGCGGCGAGCCTTATTCTATTCTCGGCGCCGGTAACCTGTTCCGGGCGCTCAACAACTGCTACTCCAACGGTTGCACCGTGTGGAACTTCCCGGGGACGGGCGTCGCAGTAGATTTCCCGTCTGGGGTGATCGGTATCCGCCAGGCAAACGTGCCGAGCACCCGGGACGAGATTGGCGCGCGCCTCGAAGGTGTCTTCAAGGGCGTTGGTTTCTCGCTGAACATGCTGTACTACTATTCGCAATTCCCATCGCTTCGCGGCGGCATACCAGCGACGAATCCCTTCGTGCCGCCGGGCACACCCGGGGCTTTCCGGCCGGAGGGCTATCCCTACCTGATCGCCTTCGACATTGAATTTCCACAGCTACTGATGATTGGTGGCTCGGCCGATTGGTACTGGGACAAAGCGCTGTCATCGTTCCGGGTCGAGACGTCGTACACGATGGATGAGGAATTCGCCGATACGCTGTCGCCGCGGCTGTTCTCGGAGTCCGATGTGTTCCGTTGGGTGTTTGGTTTCGACCGCCCGACGTTTATCCCGTTCCTGAACAAGAACCGCGCGTTCCTGATTTCGGGCCAGATCTTCGGCCAGCACATCCTGGACCATCGGACCTCGAAATTTAATACGTCAATCGAGGATCCGAGCATCATGCTGCCGAGCATTGCCAACCAGGAGCTGGGATTCCAGGATCACGAATACAACATCCTGCTGACCTTGCTGATCCAGGGCAACTACCTGAACGACCGGCTGACGCCGCAAATCCTCACGGCTTACGATACGCAAGCACGAGCCGGTGTCATCGGCCCGTCGATCGAGTTCAAGCCGAACAACAACTGGCTGTTCCGGCTGGGTTTCAATATCAAGTGGACCGATGGCAGCCCGCCAACCGCGGACGACAACCGCACGGCGAATATCTTCCCGCCGGCGACCTGCGGCCCCGCCACCGGCAGCCCGATTTGCCCATTGCCCACCGGCGGTCCAGCATGGAGCAGCCTGGGACTGGCCGGCCTCGAACCGCTGGGTCGTTTCAAGGCCGGGCCGATCGGCATGGCCAGAAACGAAGATGAATTCCAGCTCACAATCCGCTATCAGTTCTGATCGGAGGAACCAGAATATGAAACGCCTATCAATTCTTACCGCCGCGGCGCTGATTGCGGCCCAGGGCACCGCTACCGCGGCTGTGCCCGAGGACGTCATCCAGAACTCTTTCTTCCCGTATGCGAATGACGTGCCGACGCATCCGAACTTTACGCCCGGCATGCGGGTGACGGCGGATAACGTCGATCAGCTGGAGGATGTTCTCGATCCGTTCACCTATCGTTACATAAAGCAAGGCTGGTACGAGTTCGATACGACGGAGACCTTCCCGCTCCCGCTGCACCCGAACTATGTGCAGGCAACGCGTGACTACGGCGACGTGGTGACGCTGGACGACAACGGCGTGATCCAGAATTTCCGCGCCGGCCGCCCGTTCCCGCAGGAACCGGACATCAATGATCCGACAGCCGGCACGAAGCTGATGTGGAATTTCCAGCGCTCGATCAACGCGGGCGACAGCGAAACCATCCATCCGTTCTGG
>JASJBD010000065.1 GCA_030066665.1 Gammaproteobacteria bacterium | reverse complement strand
ACCATCTGCTCGCCGGTGTCGATCGCGTCATCAACCATCTGCTCGCCGGTGTCGATCGCGTCATCAACCATCTGCTCGCCGGTGTCCATCGCATCGTCGACCATCTGCTTGCCGGCGTCCATTACGTCGCCGCCCTTATCTTTCGCGGAATCCATCGCGTCGTCCATTGCGGACCCGGCGTCTTCCATTCTCTCGCCCATGGATTTGCCCTGCTGGTCGCCGCCGCAACCGGCGATAATCAGCGCTACGGCGCCAACCAGCAGCCATTCAACTTTCCGAATCTTCATAAAATCCCCCACGGAGATGACAAAGAGCGGCCACTATAGAACCATGATCGGGACAGGTCTACGCTTTATTTCGCGCTGCAGCATGAGCTCCGCCAAATGACACAGTCCCAGCAAACGCCCAGGCTCGACGAGATTCGCGATCTTGACCGGGACGATCCCCTGGCCGCCTTCCGCGCGAAGTTCGTCATTCCGGACAATACGATCTATCTCGACGGCAACTCGCTTGGCGCCATGCCGCAGGCCGCCGCGGAAATCGGCCGGCGCACCATTGAGCGGGAATGGTCACAAGGGCTGGTCACGAGCTGGAATGCAGCGGGCTGGTATGAACTGCCGCGCCGGCTTGGCGGCAAGATCGCTGGCCTTATTGGCGCGGCTCCTGGCGAAGTCGTCATGACCGACACTACCGGGATCGACTTATTCAAGGCGGTCGCGTCCGCCCTCGCGCTGCGGCCGGATCGGCGATTCATTGTTATGGAGGGCAGCAATTTTCCAACGAACAACTATGTCGTACAGGGTCTGGTTCAGCTGCTCGGAGACAACCACCAGATCCGGTTTGCCGAAGCTGCTGAAATCAACGACGCCATCCAGGATGACGTTGCTGTTGTTTGCCTGACCCATGTTCATTACAAATACGGGCACGTCCACGACATGCGCGAGATTACAAGTCGCGCGCACGCGGCGGGCGCGCTATCCGTCTGGGATCTCTGCCACAGCGTGGGCGCACTACCGGTTGATCTGAATGGCAGTGGCGCGGACTTTGCAGTTGGCTGCACGTATAAATTCTTGAATGGTGGTCCCGGTGCGCCAGCGTTTCTGTTCACGGCACGTCGGCACCACAACCAGGCCATCCAGCCTCTCACCGGCTGGTGGAGCCATGCCGAGCCATTTGCATTCAAACGCGATTACCGGCCGGCAGCCGGAATCGCCCGGATGCTCAGCGGCACGCAACCGATCCTGAGCATGGCGGTGGCTGAAGCCGGCATCGACGTTGCATTACAGGCGCCGATCGAAACAGTGCGCGACAAATCCATGCGCCTCGGCGACCTGTTCCTGGCGCTGATCGGAGAAACCTGCATCGAGTTCGACCTGGAAGTCGCCTGCCCGCGTGACGCAAGATCACGCGGCAGCCAGGTTGCGCTCGCACATCCGCACGCTTATTCCATTATGCAAGCGCTGATCGACCGTGGCGTGATTGGCGACTTTCGCGCCCCGGACGTGATGCGTTTCGGACTCACTCCGTTGTACCTGCGCTATGAAGACGTCTGGCAGGCCGTGCAGGTGCTGCGGGAAGTCATGGAAACCGAAGCCTGGCGGCGACCGGACTACGCTGAACGTCTTGCGGTAACCTGAAACTTCCGGCCAAACCGTGTGTCACAGCGATAGCACCCGCGACAATCAAAGGGAGCCCATCATGAAAGCATCCGATCTGTTCGTGAAATGCCTGGAAGCCGAAGGTGTGGAGTACATCTTTGGCGTGCCGGGCGAAGAAAACGCCGATTTCATGATGTCGCTGGAAAAGTCCAACCAGATCCGCTTCGTCCTGACGCGTCACGAACAGGGCGCGGCTTTCATGGCCGAGATCTACGGCCGCCTGACGGGGCAGGTGTCGGGCTGTCTGGGCACCCTCGGACCTGGCGCCACCAACCTGATCACCGGCGTTGCGGATTCCAACATGGATCGGGCGCCAATGATTGTGCTGACCGGGCAGGGTTCGACCGACCGCTTGCACAAGGAATCGCATCAAATCATGGATGTGGTCGATATGTTCGAGCCCGTGACGAAATGGGCGACGACGGTCTACAACGCGGAAACAATTCCGGAGATCGTCCGCAAGGCGGTACGGATCGCCCGCGGCGAAAAACCCGGCGCCGTGCACATCGAACTCCCCGAGGACATCGCCAAACACGAGATCGATGCCAAGCCGATGAAACCGCGCCGGTATCGCCGGCCGGCGCCGGACGACAAGATCATCGATCGCGCATTCGGGTTGCTGCAGAAAGCCCGCCGCCCGGTGATTATTGCTGGCAACGGCACGATCCGACGCCGCGCGTCGAAGCAGCTGCGAAGATTCTGCGAACAGACCGGCATCGGTGTCATGAGCACTTTCATGGCAAAAGGCGCAGTCGACATGGATGCCGATTACTGCCTGTACACCATCGGCCTCGGTGCGAAGGATATCCCGACGCTGGCGATCGACTCCGCCGACCTCGTGATCACGCTCGGTTTCGACATGGTGGAGTATCACCCGCACCTGTGGAATCCGGCCGGCGACAAGCTCATCGTCCATGCAGATTTCCTGCCGGCAGAAATCGACGAGGAATACCACCCCGAGGTGGAACTGGTCGGCGATCTCGCGCACACGTTGTGGATGCTGAACGAGCGGCTCGCCGAGCACGGCGTGCCGGAGTTCGATACCAGCGTGCGCGACGACGTCCGCCGCAAGATGCAGGCGGAACTGGAAGTTCACGCGAACGACGATCAGGAAGGTTCGATCCGGCCCCAGAAGATGCTGTGGGATGCGCGTCAGGTACTCGGGCCTGAGGACATACTGCTATCGGACGTAGGCGCACACAAGATGTGGATCGCAAGGCACTTTCATTGTCACGAGCCCAACACCTGCCTGATCCCGAACGGTTTCTGCTCCATGGGCTTCGCACTGCCCGGCGCGATTGCAGCGAACCTGGTGTATCCCGACCGACGCGTCCTCGGTATTGCCGGCGATGCCGGCTTCCTGATGAATGTGCAGGAGATGGAAACCGCGAAACGCCTCGGCAGCCATATCACGATGCTGGTGTGGGAAGACCAGGAATACGGCCTGATTGCATGGAAACAGGAAAACGAGTTTGGCAGGCACACCGACCTGTCGTTTGGTAACCCGGACTGGCTGCAACTCGCCAGCGCGTTCGGCTGGAACGGGCACTTTATTGATTCCAGTACCGCGTTTGCCGACACGCTGAGGCAAGCATTGGACGAACCCGGACCAAGCCTCGTCGTGGCGCCAGTCGATTACCGCGAGAACTTGCTGCTGAACGAGCGCCTGGGTGAATTGACGCAGCCGTCGCTGGCTGCCAGCTGAGGATCTTCCGATGTCGTCAATGGAAGTGGTTGCGCCGTATGACGGTAGCACCATCGATCAGGTTCCAACCGCTGGTGAGCAGGAAATCGATGCTGCACTGACAGCTGCTTACGCGCTGTTCCGTAACCGCCGCAAATGGTTGCCGGTTTTCGAACGGGTCGCGATCCTGGAGCGAGCTGCCGAACTCATGACCGAGCAGCACGACGAACTCGCCGTGCAGGCAGCACGCGAAGGCGGCAAACCGCTGATCGATTCGAAAGCCGAGGTAACGCGAGCGATCGACGGCGTGCGCATCGCTGCGGAAATCATCCGGAGCGAAGCGGGCGAAGTAATTCCGATGCAGACCACTGCGGCCGGCGCCCAACGCATCGCCATGACGCAGCTCGAACCCGTCGGCGTGGTCGTCGCGGTCAGCGCATTCAACCATCCCCTGAACCTGATCGTGCACCAGGTCGCCGCCGCGGTAGCGGCCGGTTGCCCGGTGATCGTCAAACCGGCCGACGACACGCCATTGTCGTGCCGATCTTTCGTCGAAATTCTGCATCAAGCCGGGCTCCCGGCGGCCTGGTGTCAGTTTGTGCTCCCGGAAAACCTGTCGCTCGCCGAGAGGCTCGTCACCGATTTGCGGGTCGGCTTTTTCAGTTTCATCGGCAGCGCGCGGGTCGGCTGGATGCTGCGATCTAAACTGGCACCTGGCACGCGCTGCGCGCTGGAGCATGGCGGCGCCGCGCCGCTGATCCTCGCAGCCGATGCCGACCTGGAAGTCGCGGTCCCTGCTATCGCGAAAGGCGGCTTCTATCACGCCGGTCAGGTCTGCGTGTCGGTTCAGCGGGTATTCGCCGAACGGCCGATCGCCGACAAATTCGCGCAACAGCTCGTCGCGCAAGCGCAGGAACTGGTCGTAGGCGATCCAACCGTCGAGGAAACTGAAGTCGGGCCGTTAATCCGACCGCGGGAGGTGGACCGCGTCGACGAGTGGGTGCGAGATGCCGCGCGGTCCGGCGCGACACAACTCTGTGGCGGCCAACGAATCGGCCATCAGTGCTACGCACCAACCGTTTTGGTCGAGCCGCCGTCCGACGCACGCGTATCCTGCGAGGAGATCTTCGGCCCGGTCGTGTGCATCTACGCCTACGACGACCTGGATGACGCCTTCGAACGCGCCAACGCATTACCGTTCGCGTTCCAGGCCGCCGTATTCACCGCAAATATCGACACGGCGATGGCAGTGTTTCGCAACATCGATGCGAGCGCCGTGATGGTCAACGACCACACGGCATTTCGCGTCGACGGCATGCCCTTCGCCGGTCTGCGTCAGTCAGGACTCGGCGTGGGCGGCATTCCCCACACGATTCACGACATGCAGATTCGCAAGATGCTGGTGGTGAAATCGCCGGCGTTATAATCGGACTTTGGACAGACTGGTCAGCAGCCATCCGCTGCTAGTAACGAGCCATCGGCATCGAGCCAGCCCCCGAGGCTCTGGACGGGTTCCATCGACCCTTTCTCCGTCACCCAGACTGCCAGCCCGTAGCGCTCCGCAGTCTCGGGCCTTGCTTCGAATCGGATCGGCGCGACCAGGGAGCTTTCGCCTGCTTCGAGTTCCAGTTGCTCGAACTCAAGCACGACGAAGTCATGGCGCAGTTCCCGGCCGCGGTTTTCGCCGCGCAATACCCGCGTAACCTGGTCGAAGCCAAGCAGCGCGGCATGACCGACATAGTTGTCGGCCGAACCGTTTACCCGGAGCTGGCCCGCGAAGGTCTCAAAGTCGACCGTGATGGCGATCTTCGCCGGCTGCCTGACGAGGGGCGCATCATCCGGATTCGTGAACCAGCCGCGCCATTCCATCCCATCGACCACGAAGCCGGGCGTGTAGACGTTGGATACGTGCTCATTGCGGGCGTAGGCACGCTGCCGCGCGCTGAAGCTGGAACTGGCAAACCGGTCAGGCAACCGAGATAGTTCCAGTAGTCCACGTGGAAACCGACCGGGACGACATCGCACCAGAGACGCGTGTCGTCTTTCAGGCTGCTCAGCCAGCGATCGGCCGGTGGACAGCTGCTGCAACCCTCTGACGTGTAGAGCTCCAGCAGTGTCACACGATGGTCTGGACTCGACAGTGAGCCCGCATGCGCCGCAACGCACAGGGAAGTGACAATAAGCGTGATAGACAATCGACAGTCGAACATGCGTAGTCCCGGCACGAGTTTCCTCTTCGACCACCGCCATCGCCGGGAGTTCGTGCCGCTCAGCGTCGCTGGTATTGGGAATCGCCGAAAAATGCCTCGCGCGTTTCGTCACTGGGATCGCCGATTTTCATGTCAGCCTCGAGTAACGCCATACCGCGCTGAACGGCGGGGCGGGCGCTAATCGCGTCGAGCCAGCGCTTCACGTTCGGGAATTCATCCACGTCAATCTTGTGGAGCTCGCGCACCACGGGCGCCATCCACGGAAAGACGGCAATGTCGGCGATAGAGTAGTCGCCGGCCAGATATTCGACGTCGCCCAGGCGATTGTCGAGAACTCCATAGAGCCGCTGTGTTTCGCTGTAGTAGCGCTCGATTGAATACGGCACCGGCTCCGGCGCGTAGCCGTGATAGTGACCGCACTCGCCGAACTTTGGCCCGACGTTGGCAACCTGGAACATCAACCACTCAGTCACCCGATACCGCGCGCTCGCATCCGTCGGCCATAGACGGCCGGACTTCTCCGCGAGGTACATCAGGATCGCACCGGATTCGAACAGCGGAAATGGCTCACCGCCGGGCCCGTCCTGATCCACTATTGCCGGGATCCGGTTGTTGGGGCTGATCCTGAGAAACTCCGGCTCGAACTGCTCACCCTTGAGAATGTTTACCGGATGACTGCGGTACTCGAGCCCCGATTCCTCGAGCATGATCGACACCTTGTGGCCGTTTGGCGTCGGCCAGTAGTAGAGATCGATCACTCCCATGAACCTCGATTATTCACTGGTCCGTTGCGCCACGAGTACCTCCTGGACCTTTGCCTGGCAAAACTCCGCGCTGTCATCGCCCTCGAAATCCTTGTTGTAATGGCTGGTGACCGATGGGCGCTGGATCGTCTCCTCCCACCAGGCTTTGAGGTTCGGCCGGCCTTCCGCAAAATCAAAGTCCGGGTAGAGCGGGTCTTTCGCGTCGTAGAAATTTGCCCGGAAGTACAGGTAACTGATGGCGTGCAACGCCGAGGCCTGCCCGATATCGAACGAGTCGAAGCCGCGTTTGCAGCGCTGCTCGAGGGAGTCCATGCCGCGAATGATTTTCGGCCAGATCCATTCGTAATACGGCAGCCGCTGCTCTGCCTCCGGGTTCCAGCCTTCCATGACCATCATCACCGTCATTTCGAACATGGTGTCGCAGAGCGCCAGGCGCGACAGCGCGTCCCAGCGCGCCGGCCCGCTTGCCGGAAACAGGCGGTGGCCAGATGTGCCATTCGTATCGAGATACTCGACGATGGACTGGCTGCCAAAAACAACCTGGCCGCTGTCCAATGCCAGCGTTGGCACCTTATCCAACGGATTCAACGCCGCGATCGTGTAATTGTCGTCCTGGTCTTCGCCCTGGCGGTTCTTGAACGGATAGGTGGGAACGAACTCGATCTCGTCCCAGAGCCCCGCTTCGTGAGCGGTAACCAGAACTTTGTGAATGAAGGTGTGAAAGGGCGAATAAAAGAGTTTCATCAGGGTTACCTCGCCGCGCGTTTTGACCAGAATAGCAGAGGTCGTGGGCATCGGTAACGCAGCGAACTGCCGGGGCGAAGAGTTACCGGGCTGAATCCGCCTGAGCTCAATCCGCGAACTTTCTCCGCCCCTGTCATGGCAAAAGGAGTTCGCCGTGAGAAATCTACTGATCAGCGGATTGATCGTGAGCGTGCTGATTCTGACCGGATGCGGCAGTAGTAGCAGTAGCGACCCGCTGCTGAGCGCCATTGAACAGGCACTCGGTGTCGAAATTCGCGTGGTTCATGCTTCGGCGGACGCCCCGGCTGTAAATGTTCTCGTGAACAATGACGAAATACTCAGCAACGTGGAATTCAAACAAGGCTCCGGCATTCTGAATCTGGCCGAAGACACCTACGACATCGCTGTGGAGGCCATCATCCCGGGCGGCAATGCCACGGTAATCAACCTGCCGGACACACCGCTGGACGAAGATACTGACTACACCGTGCTGGCGATCGGCAATACGTCGGACCTGCTGGCCAATGGCCCCCGGCCCCTTCAGGCGCTGGTCTTAGCCAATCCCGATACCGAGGTTTCGGCGGGCTCGGCGCGTGCACAGGTCGTTCATGCGTCTCCGGCCGCGCCCGAGGTCCGCGTATTCGTGACCGCGCCCGGGGCTGACCTGGCTACGGCCACCCCGCTCGGCGACTTTAGTTTCGGCGAGAATCTCGGTCCGGTTGAAGTACCTGCCGACACTTACCAGATTCGCGTGACGTTACCGTTCACGCCGCCCGCGGCGCCGGTCGTCGTTTACGATGCGGGCAATGTGCCGCTGGGTGACGGCGATGACGTCGTCGTAGTCGCCGTGAATAACACCAACGCTGGCGATGCACCGATTTCCCTGCTGGTACTCGCTGGTGATGCCGTGCTTGAGCTGCTGGACGTTGGCACGCCGGCCAACGTGCGCGCCGTGCATGCCTCGCCGGATACTGTCCCGGTAGACGTGATCGTGGAAAATGATTTCGCCAACCCGCTCGTTGCCGACCTCGCGTTTCCCGACTTTTCCGGGTACGCCGCACCGCCAGCCGGGACCTACAACGTGAAAGTGGTGGATGCTGCCACGCAGTCGGTAAACCCGCTCGAACTCGATCTGACGCTTGAAGCGGGCCTGCAGTACTCCGTCATTGCTGCGGGCTTTTTTAACGACCTGCAAACGGACAGCCTCGTTCTGGTGGACGACAACCGGCGGATTGCGACCGAGGGTCGCGTGCGCATTGTGCATGCGTCTCCCTCCGCGGGGCCCGTTGATATTTACGTCGTGGCTCCGGGCACAGATATCCTGACCGCAACGCCCGCCTTCGAAAACGTATTTTTCGGGGCTGACACGGGATACGTGAGTCTTGCACCGGGCAGCTACGACCTCGCCGTTACCCCTGCGGGCGATCCAGACACGGTTGCCATCGGCGCGCCAATACAAGTCAATGCCACTGGCATCTATACCGCGATCGCGCGAGATGCCGCTGGCGGTGGCACACCACTCGGCGTGATCGAGCTCGATGACCTGATCATCGCTCCTTGACGTAAGTGATCAGCGGGGCGTGGCACACGGGCGTGCCACGCCCCTTTTTATTGGCAATCTGGATTATGTGAAGTCCACGGCTGAGACACAGTTTGCAGCGCATGTTTTGACATATCTGTAGCGTCGGGCCAGCGCGGGTCCCTCTGCATCACACCGTCTGGAAACGGGGCCGCGTACGAGGGCCAGGAAACGGGCCAGGGTCCAGTTTATGCACGGATTGCAGAGCACTTCACGGCGCTTCATCGGGCTATGCGCGGCTGCGGTGGTCACTTTCGCGACCGGCTGCACGGTTCTGCAAACCGAACCGGATGTCGTCGAAACGCCGCCACCGGCAGTCGTGGTGGACGAGCCGGTTGTCGACGTGAAGCCCGCGCCACCCGCGCCGCCGCCACCACCCGAACCTGTCCCGGAACCGGTCGTCACATTGCCCTTCGCGGCAATTCTGCTGAGCGATGATCGGCAGGCGTATCGGGAAGTCGCCACCGAACTGCAGAGTCTGCTGGAGGATTACGCGACCTATAACCTGTCAACTGACGCCGCTTCGCCGGGCGACCTGTTCGCCGCCATTCATGGATCCGACGCCCAGGTCGTCATCGCTATCGGGCTGCCGGCGGCTCGCCAGGCGCGGCAATGGTCGTCGATTCCAGTGGTGTTCTGCCAGGTGTTCAATGTCACTGCGAATGACTTGTTATCGGATACGCAAAAGGGCGTATCCGCAACGCCACCGCTCGATCTGCAGCTCGCCGCCTGGAAACACGTGGACCCGGATCTCGCCAATGTTGGAGTGATTGTTGGCGAGGGCCACGAAGAGCTGATGCGCGAGGCGGATCGCGCCACGCGTCTGCACGAGATTACGTTGCATACAAGAGTCGCCCGCTCAGACCGGGAAACGATGTACCTGTTCGATCGACTGGTGCCAGATATCGACGGCTTCTGGCTGTTTCCTGATAACCGCATTCTAAGCCGAGCCGTGTTGCGTCATATGTTCGACTACGCTGCGCAGCACGAAGTGCAAATGGCCGTGTTCAATGAGTCGCTGCTCAAGCTCGGCGCAGTCATCAGCGCGACGGCCGTCTCGGCCGACATTGCAACGACCACGGTCGATATCCTGGAGCGCCTCGCGAAGGGCGATATCACCGCCATTCCGCCTATGACGCCATTGAGCGATATCAGTATTCGCATCAATGATGCGCAAACCGCGGGATCCGGCTCCACCCCGGACGCCGTTGACGGCGCCAATGCGCTGGTTCGCTCACCGTGAAACAGCTGATCGAGGCCTTGCCGGATTTTCGGGACCTGGCCGCGCGGGCAAAGTGGCAGTCGCCAGCCCGCTACAAACGCATGCTGGTACACGAAATCCTGACCCTGCAAATCATTATCACGCTGAGCATCGGCGCACTGGCAGTGGGTGGCCTCTACTGGGGCGGTCAGTGGGTCCTGCAGGACAGTTACGCCCGCTGGGCAATGCAGTGGACCCAGGACCTCAACGAGCTCGGCGCACCGCTGTATATCCCCCAGGACAATGAAGTCATCCTGCGGCTGGAAAGGTTTGTCGCCAAGTATCCCGAAATCAGCCTGGTGACCTATTACGACGCTAACGGCAAACCCTTGATGTCGATAGCCAATAGCGACGGCGACCCGGTGGACGCAGTACCGCTGGATGCCAAAGCACTCGAGCAGCTGATCGCCGTGATGGACGACGACGTGCCGTACCTCATGGAGACCAGCGTTTTCAATCGGCGGGTCTTCGAGATTTCCGCGCCGATCTGGACCGAGGCTCTGCTGGACGACGGCCTGTTTGACTTCGACGCCATCGAGGAGATCGAAAGCACCAAGACGCTATCGGGATTCGTGTCGCTGAAGCTCGATTACGGGTTTTTTCACAGCAATCTTCTCGACAAATTGAAAATCGCAATCATGGTGCTGGTCGCTCTGCTTCTTGCCTCAGTACTGATCGGGCGGCGTTATCTGCTGAAAGCACTGTCGTCGATATCCGACCTGCAGCATCCGCTGGCGGAAATTGCGAAGGGGAATCTGGATGTCGAATTCAAACCGGCCGATCATCACGAGATCTCCGAAATCGTCGAAGCCTTGAAGAGTACTGCTTCCGCCCTCGGCGAACGCGATGCCAAACTGCTGGAACTCGCCAACCGGGACGCCCTGACGGGGCTGTTCAACCGGCGACGCTTCATCGAGGAACTGAAGAAGGAACTGCGCACGGTGGCGGCCGGCGAATATCGCAGTGCTTTGCTCCTGATCGATCTCGATCAGTTCAAGTATGTCAACGACACGTGCGGTCACCCGGCCGGAGATCGCCTGTTGCAGGCCGTCGCGACGCAGCTCAGACACTCTGTCGGTGATGATGCTGTCACGGCGCGTTTTGGCGGCGACGAATTCGTTGTCCTCGCCTCGGGTGTATCGGACCGGGAAGCGCGAATTCTAGCCGCAACGATCGTCGAGGACATGCGGCGCCTCGTGCACCACGAGGACGACAAGGCCCTGCACATCCACTGCAGTGTCGGCATGACCATTATCCGTTCCGGCAAATTCAGTCATGACGAATTGCTCTCGCAGGCTGACATTGCCTGCCGCGAGGCCAAGGTCGCCGGCCGCAACAAGTTCAAAACATACAACGTCACCGAGCGTGAATCTGAACAGATGGCCGAGGACGTCGGCTGGGTGCGACAACTCCGGGAAGCACTGGATAACGACAGTTTCGTTCTGCGGTTCCAACCGATTGTGCAGGTTGAAACCGGCGAGACGAGCCACCATGAAGTCCTGCTCCGGATGAACACCGCCGACGGCAAAATGATTGGGCCCGATGCATTCCTGCCGTCCGCCGTGCGTTTTGGGCTCATGAACGAAATCGATACCTGGGTTGTCCGCAATGCCATTCAAGCGTTGAGCCGGTATCGCCAGGAGAATCCGCGGCTGCGATTCACGATCAACCTGTCGGCTAATGCCTTCGAGACCGGCAATCTCGCGCCGCTCGTGCAGCATGAGCTCAAGACGCACAATGTGTCGGCCGAACACATCATTTTCGAAATCACCGAGAGCCTGGCCGCCAGACAGCTACACCACGTAGAAAGCGAGATCGCGGCGCTGCGGGAAATGGGCTGTCATTTTGCTCTGGATGATTTCGGCACGGGCTACAGCGCCTTCAGCTATCTGCGCGAACTCACCGTCGATTACATCAAGATCGACGGCTCCTTCGTCAAGCAACTGTCGAGGAACACTCTCGATCAGAAGGTGGTGCGTCTGATTGGTGAAGTCGGGCACGAGGCCGGCATCGAGACTATCGCCGAGTACGTCAATACCAGTGAAGCATTCGCAATGCTCGCAGAACTCGGCATCGACTACGCGCAGGGCAACTTCGTCGGCAAGCCAACCGCCACGCCAATCATGCGCTCCATGCCGATTCCCATCGAGGTGCGCAGAAAGCGAAAGCACGCAACCGGCAGCTACGTTCGCCGCCATCCCCGCTAGCTGCGCTCGCCGCTGCAAATACGAATCCGTTCACTGGTAATTGAGCCCAATATGGCGAATGATCGTGATGGAGTAGCTGGGAGTAGCGGCATGTCGACCGTCGAAGATCGCCTCACGCTCATCGAGCAGCGCCTGGATCGTCTCGAGACCCTGATTCGCGAGAAGGTTGGCCGGCCCGAAACGCCATCGACCGAGGATCCCGATGCCATGGTGCTGCCGCCGCCGACGCGCCGCCAGTCACCGTCGGAACGCCCGCCGCCGGGGCCTGCAGCGGGGGCCACGGCGCCGCGCGAGACGAGCTGGTCGATCAACAAGATACTTGGCTGGGGCGGCGCTACCGCGTTGGTTCTGGCGGCTGCCTACCTGATCCGGCTGGCAATCAACAATGGCTGGCTGACACCCGGCAGGCAGGTCGCCGCGGCGGTTGTATCCGGCCTGGCACTGATCTGGGCCGGCCTGAAACTGCGGGACTCCGATCGCGAGTACGCAAGCCTGCTGCCGGCCGGTGGTGTCGTTATTCTGTTCCTGTCGATCTACGGCGCGCACCTGTTCTACGAGCTTATCGATGTCACGACGGCCGGGGTC
>JASJBD010000167.1 GCA_030066665.1 Gammaproteobacteria bacterium | reverse complement strand
GAATTCCCGTCGAACAATCCCGAAGACCTCGAGGTTTGGGGCTATACCGACAAGATGAGCTATGCGCCGGGCGACGAAGTGGCGCTGCACGTCAACACGACGGCAGACACGTTCGAGATCGAGGTCCAGCGCGACGGCGGCACACTCGAAACGGTGATGACCCAATCCGGCATCACCGGCGGGTATCACGAGACACCGCTCGACTGTTACGAGAAAGGCTGCGGCTGGCCCGTTGCGCATCGCTTCACCATTCCATCCGACTGGACGTCGGGCGGCTACATCGTGGTTCTGCGGGTCGAGCGTGACGGCCAGACCATCGAACAGGAGGCCTTCTTCACGCTGCGCGCCGCCAATCCGGGGGCGGAGGCCGACATCCTCTTCATCCTGTCGACCGGGACGTGGCTGGCCTACACCGATTTCGGGGGCGGCAGTTCGTACCGGATCCCGCCGGAGGTCGGCGGCGGCGGGATGGAGTTGCGCGACACCGCCTATGCCACGCGCGTGCATGCCCATCGCCCGTGGGCCCGTGGCTTTATCCGGCAACCCGTAGGCACGCCGACCTGGGGCTGGAAACCCGCCCGGTACGAGGACTTTCCGATCGGCTCACCGCCCCGGTACCCGTCGACTGAATACTACCTGGCCAACGGGCTGAGCTTCAAAAACATGCTGTCGGGCTGGGCCGGCTTTGACAGCCACTTCGCCCGCTGGGCCGAGCGGGAAGGCTACAAGATCGAATATGCCAGCCAGCATGACTTTGTGACGATGCCGAACCTGCTCGACGAGTACAAACTGGCCGTGGTCGTTGGTCACGACGAGTACATCACGCCGGAATACCGGAACGCCTTGGATCGGTTCGTCGAGGCCGGCGGCAAGTTCGCCCGGTTCGCCGGCAACCTGAATTGGCAGGTCCGGTTCGAGGATGGTGTGCAGATCTGCTACAAGCACCAGCACGAGGATGACCCGGTATGGGCCGATCCGGCCACGCGGCACCTCGCCTCGACATGGTGGCATCAGCACGACGCGGCCAACAATCCCCCCGTGACCACCTGGGGCGCGAATGGCCACAAAGGCGTCTACGCCATGATCGGCGGGGCGACGCCGCGTGGCTCCGGCGGCTTCACCATCTACCGCAACAAGCACTGGGCCTTTGCCGATGCCGATCTGTATTACGGTGACGTGATCGGCGGATCGGTTCCGGTGATCGGCTCGGAAGTCGACGGTGTCGACTATACCTTTCGGAACGGCCTGCCCTATCCGACGGGCGAAGACGGCACCCCGATGGACCTCGAAATCCTCGCGCTGACGCCCGCGCTTGCCGGAGAAGAAACGGATCACGGCCATCCGGAGGAGGCGCATTTCATCGGTCCGGCCGAACGGGACGCCGTGCAATATGTCGAGACGTCGGGCCTGGAGGTAACCGAGGAAAACCTCGAAAAGTTCGTCCGCGGCTGCGCGATTATCTCCAACATGAAGAAAGGCAAGGGCGAGGTGTTCTGCGCCGGCACGCTGCAATGGGTCCACGGCCTGCATCAACGGGAGCCGTTCATCGAAACGATCACCCGCACGGTGATCAACCGCTACACTAGCTAAATTTCGCCGTATGGCGGAAAGGAGAAGGGATCGGCGCAACCTCGGCGAGCGGCTATGGCTAGCGCGTGATCGTTTCCTCGCCGCTGTCTACCAGTGACGAGTTCGACGAACCTCAAAGAGGGGAACTAAGCAACTCCTTTTGGAAGCTGACGCAGTACACGGGATTAGAATGCGAACACTCAGATTCCAGAAGGGGTGTCCGCTTCCAGCCGATTGCTGTCCTTCAGTACACATACTCAAGGTCGTCATCGGCTGCGGATGTCTGCTTGCGGCAAGAAGCACACATTGGCAATTACGAGTTTCGACTCAGAGTAGTCATACGACAGTTATGTCGTCTAGATTGGCAGTTATGGCCCTAGGAGGATATTTTGAAAACTACGCTGTTTCTTTCGGTTTCAATCGACGGGCTGATAGCAGACAAGGACGGCATACCGAACTTTCCAGGCGGCGCTTGGGAGGACTGGTGCGCTATGGTTAACGACGCTGATAACGTAATCGCGGGTCGCAGTTCCTTCGAACAACTGCAACACGACGAGATGGCATCAGTACTGAATCCCAAATATAAGGTTGTACTTTCTTCTCAAGACGTCGATCTCGCTGATTCCGGATGGCAGCATGCCAATTCTCCCGCCGAGGCGTTAGAGGTTCTCAGAAACGCCGGAGTTGATGAGGCAATAGTGGGAGGTGGGCGCGCCGTTGCTCATTCTTTTATGCGTGAGCAACTTATTGACTACATAGTCATTGACCTTCAACCGGTGGCCTTTGGCGTAGGCACGCCCGTGTTCGGGGATGCCTTGGACCTGACTCAGCTAAAGCTCCTGGATTCTCGCCGCCTCAATGAAAGCGCGCTCCGTCTGCGATATCAAGTTCTTCGCGACGGGACATAACAACTAGTAGACCAGACGAAATTATGGACCTGATCATCGTGGCCGCGATAACCGGAGCCGGATTGGTAACGGGGCTCCTGTTTGCATTCTCGAATTTTGCACTCCAGTCGCTGGCGGATCTCCCGAATGACAAAGGCATGTTCACCATGCAGCGCATCAATGAAAGAATCATTAACCCGCTCTTCCTGGTCCTTTTTTTCGGTACCCCGATTCTATGTGGGCTAATAGCCGTAAATTCGGTAATGCATTTCAGCGACGTTGGCGCTATGCCTACGCTGATCGGTGCCATGGCCTATTTGGCGGGACCATTTGGAATTACGGTTTTGTTTAACGTCCCACTTAACAACCAGTTGGCCGCAGCCGAGCTGAATTCTGCCGACGAAGTATGGCCAGAATATCAGCAGCGATGGCAACGCTGGAATCACATCAGAACTTCCATTGGAACTGTGGCTGTCGCACTGCTGGCAATCGGTCTGGGGGCAGCAGCCTGATGCCTGAGGGGATTGGTTTAACAGTCAAAATACCTCTTGCACCAGCAACCGCAGATACAGCTGCCGCCAAAAGGTTATCGTGGGAGCTGGACGAGATCAGTCAGGACCACGATCAGGCAAATCTGTTAATCAGGCTGACAAAAAGATAAGCGACAATCCAGAAAACACCGCCAAAGATCAAGCCGTTTTTAATTCCAACCGCAGCATCAAGTGGGCTACGTGAATGGTACTCGACTTCCTGGCCTCGCAACGATTTGACGACGAGGCGTGATTCCAAGACGGCTGAGTCCCTACCAGTGTGAGTCGTACTCGTGCCGGATTTTGAGATCTCCGTTTCGCTGCCCCGAGCTCGCCGCCTCACGTCGGCCAACGCGCCTCTGGCAAGTTCGCCGGTGACGCCGCCTGAGACTCCGCTCTGCGAGACAGCGGCGACCGCTCTTGGATTGCTCATTTTGAGTTTCCTTCTATTTACGCGTCTCCAGTCTGCAATTGGCCAATACATGGGTAAAGCAGATTTTCTATGCACTGAAGGTCGAGAAAATCGAAGGAAAGCAACATGCTGTTTTCCGTGTAATTCTCTATTGAGTAAGGGCGGAGGCCTTGGCGGCAACTCCGTTGACTGCAATTCTGTATGGGATCCGCTCTTGGCCGAAAGCGGACGTCCCAAGATGATCAGATCAGCGTAGGATCAAAGCCAGCACCAATATCTGGCGCCAGACCAGGCGAGCTGCCTTCCATAGAGATTCTCGGTGTTCGGCAAAAGACGCCATCAAGTGAAGCTGTCTACCAGCGACTTCATCCTCTGACGGGTTTCAGGATCAGGCAGCCGTCCGAGGCCGCCAGACAGGTTGTCCCTCGCGTGATGTTCTTTGGCCGTTTCTGTCAGGACACAGGTTACGGCCGGGTGCGAAAGGATGTACTTCAATGAGAATTGCGCCCAGCTGTCGCAGTCAAATTGCGCGGCCCAGGCAGGCAATTCGCGGCCCTTGACCAGGCTAAACCATTCACCGTTGACGAAGGGACGATTGATGATAATGCCAACACCATGCGCCTGGGCCGCCGGCAACACCGTCGCGGCAGCTTCGGGTTCCAGCATCGAGTAATTGACCTGCACAAAATCGACCTTACCGGCCTCGATCAGCCGCACCATGTCCGCATGGTACTGCTGCTGGTGGCGGGCAACGCCGATGAAACGGGTCAGGCCCGCCGTTTTCAGAGCGGCATAGTCATCTGCATGAGCTGCGTATCCGGCTAGGTCGGCGCTCTGGACCAGTTCCAGCGCCTGGCCACCATTTGCTTCCACCAGCGCCCGGGCCTGGGCTTGAATGGAGTGGGTTTCAGGGGGCTGATCCGAAGGCCGCTCAACCGGAATGTTCATGTAGTAACCCAGGAACAGTTCGTCGCGGAATCCGCCATGCCGCGAGAGAGCCGACAGGAAGGGACCCGTGCTGTACCCGGCATCAATGAATGAGCCGCCAAACTTACGGAAGATGCTCAGCAGCTTATTGGAGGTTTCCTGGTCTTCTGTACGGAAGGCCTGCGAGTTTCCAAGCCCGATGACAGGCAATGCAATATCGGCTCCCGGCACCGCCCTCCGCGGCAGGCGACCCGATGTACTGTCGGAAGCTGCCCGGAGCGGCCGGACCAGGGCCGAAGAGGCCAGAGCTGCGAGAGACGCGTTCTCAATAAACTGGCGACGAGAAATCATGGGCAAAGCATAGCGCCCGAACCGCTTTTGGGCGAATTCACCCTCGGTCGGCGAAGTCTACTCATCCGGATCGCCGGGCACTTACTCCGTCGTTCCCTTCCCCGTCGCCGTATCGCTATTCGGCAATGCCCTTGGCCTGCTTGGCTGGGCACGCCCGAAGATGGTTTGGCCGGGGATGTCTCCTCGAAACTTGGGGTCGACAGCACTACGCGGCGGCGATTGGCGCAAGAACCAGGCCGAGCCATGGTCTTGGTCCTTGGCGGCACGAAACCGATACCACGCTCGCGGTCTTGGAAAAGCCAATCGGCGACTCCCGAGCCCTCGCCAAGCACCTGGCGGCCCGTCGGCTAAGCCACTCCAAGGTACGAGTCTGTCGTTCGCGAGATCCGAGCGAGCGCGCCGCATTGGCAGGGTCGGGCTGGCTCCGACGTGCACCGTCCCGGGGACAAGAGCTCGGCTCCGCGTCCGTCAGGTGAAGGGGCGGTCCGTTGCGCCTGACAGCTGCAAGTAGCCCGGTCTAGATTGTCGCGATGGCTGCCCCCGTAACTACCGAATCCGTCTGGCAAGCTCTCGGCAAGCACCAATTCGCTGTGCTTTCGTGGGTAACACCCAAGGGCGAGGCTCGTTCTGCCGGCATTATTTATCTGGTCAAGGATCGGAAACTGATCATCGGCTCAGAGAGCACATCATGGAAGACGCGGCACATCCGGGCCAATCCTCATGTATCCATGACGGTACTCTCCAAGCGGCGAATTATTTTCCTGCCATGGGTCCGGTTGCCGGACGCGACCATTGCGTTCCACGGCCGGGCCCGGGTAATCGAGCCCGCTGATATCGACCAAAACGTCCTTCATTAGCTGGAAAAAGGGATGGCGCCCGATCCCGAGCGCAATGCGAATACATGCCTTATCGAAGTCACGCCAGTGGGTCACTTCCTGACCTACGGAATCGATGTACCGGCCACGGCAATGGCTGACCCCGAAAAGGCGATGGGGCGAGTGGCTGTCGGCTGATTCGGCTTCCATCACTCATTGCATTCAAAACTGTCGATACCAACCGGGCGGCAGTATTCACCCCAGCCGTATTCCTGCCAGTAGTCCAGGAGCCCGAAGTCTTGCACGAGATCCTTGAACTCCGGCAATTGCCGGATTTCCGCGGTCGATGGCATCCAGAATAACCAGGGCAGCGATACCTTGGACAGAGCACCCAGGGCGAGATCGTGATCGCCATAGTAGGTAGCCCAGATCGCAATCGCATCGTGCAGGAAACCTGACTCATCGGCGTCGTACAACTCGTGCAGGCGGCGTAGTGATGCATCGCGGTCACCGAACAATTCGAGCATCGCACCATTGACGGGTCGCGACGTCGGTTCCTGTTCTATGCTCGAGGTGACCCACTTCACGACCAGGTCCGGATTGCCGCTCGCGAACCCCACCACGACCGCCTCGGCCGTCAACAAGGATTCGTAGGCTCCAAATCCCAACCCACGCTCGATTTCGGTATAGGCCTCGTCCATCCGCCCCGCTTGTGCATACACATGCGCAAGGGAATACGCGACCAAGGCTGATAGCGGATCCCGATGACGTGCGCGCTCCAGGTATTCGATCGCCT
>JASJBD010000069.1 GCA_030066665.1 Gammaproteobacteria bacterium | reverse complement strand
AATCCGTGTCACCGATATCCAGCGCATTCCCCGACTCGGAGCTGGTCGTATAGTCATCGATCAGGAACTTGACGCGGTCGCGGTCCGGCGCACTTACACCGCTGCCGAAGAAATGCAACGCGGTGCCAGCGCCTCCTCCGGGTAAAGCGAAATCAGCGGTGCAATCAACCGGGACTGACAGATCGACGACGCCATCGGCACAATCTGCGTCGCCAGACCAGCCGGCGAACTGCGAAGCGGGATCAGGTGTCGCCGTCAGGGTCACCACGGTCCCCAGCGGGTACTGGGCCTGGCAGATCGATCCGCAATCGATGCCCGGTATATCGCTCTCGACGGTGCCACCACCCCCACCCGCGATCGTAATCGACAACAGGTTTTGCGGCGGCAGCAACGAGAAAGTGGCCACACAGCTGGTATCGGCGACCATGACAATGTTACCGACGGCGCAGGCGGGCGCCCCGGACCAGCCGTCGAACTGCGATCCGGGATCGGCGCTTGCCGCCAGACTGACGGCCGCATCCTCGTCGAACTCAGCCGTGCACTGACCAGGGCACGCGATACCGGCGGGAATGCTTGCAATGGAACCGGTTCCGGCGCCAGCCAACGACACGGAGAGATCGAAAGCCGGCGCTGGCACTATGGTCGAAAAGCTCGCGACACAGTTCACGGCGCGATCGACAATAACGCTCGCATCGCTGCAATCCGCGTCGCCAGACCAGCCATCAAACTGCGACCCGGCCGCTGCAACGGCGGCCAGAGTTACCGGAGTGCCATCCGCGTATTGCTCCTGGCAGGTCTGTCCACAATCAATACCGGTTGGGTTACTGGTTACGGTCCCGGATCCGCCCCCGGCCAGCGTGACCGTCAGCGGGTACTCGGTTGGCGCCAGCAAAGAGAATTGCGCGACACAAGCCAGTTCCACCGACACGGTGACGTTGCCATCAGCGCAATCGGCCGGACCGCTCCATCCGATAAACTCCGACCCGGCACTCGCAACCGGCGTCAGCACCACGTTCGTGCTGTCATTGAACAGCGCGTTACACGAATTGCCGCAATCGATGCCAGCCGGAGCACTCGTCACAGTGCCCTGCCCTGCTCCGGTCATCGACACGGTCAGCTGGTATTGAGGGCCGCCGGCAGGCCGGTGGGTAATGTTGTCTACGCCAAGATCCCAGCCACCCGTGAATGCGACTGTGACAACCGTTGATGGCTGCACCCAACCGGTTGGAACTGTAATGACAGCACCCGGACTGAGCGCCTGCGTCAGCAACTGGCCCTGGTCATCGGAAAGCGTCAACGAGCCGTTGGCCATCGCAAACACATCGATTGCTTCCAGGACACGTGGTCCGGACTGGAAACCGAATGTTCGCGACGTTCCATTGCCGTTGTGGAAAAAGATGTGGTTCGAATCTGAAGGCCCATAGGGCCCTTCCCAACGCCACGCATTCTGCCAATCGATGCCGGCGTGCTGGTTGAGAAGGGAAAAGGACGAACCTGGCGGCTGGGGATTGTCGAAATCGACAACGACAGTCTGCCCATACGCGCCCCCGACGAGCACGATCGACAGCATCAAGATGCGCGCAATACGCAGAGCCCCGCCCATGTCCTACATAACCCGCATTATGTAAGGCGCCGAAGCTACGCCTGCGGCAATGCAACGTCAAGAATCGCAATGATTTCAACAAGAAACAGTCGAGAAAGCCGACACAAGCGGCGGAAAACGCCGCATTCATCAGATCGCAGGATTTTGTGCCGGAAATGGAACAATTCTGCGCGAATAGACACTTCGCGCGAGCCGAGTAGAGGTTTCCGGCCCGTTGCTGCCTTGCGGTCAATCGCCAAACGGGAATTGAGTTTTGCGGCAACGCAGGTATATTTATGTGAAGGTCTGCGGCATCGCGATGAGCAGCTGTAAGGGGCGCCGCGAGCAGACTTCGCGCTTGCAATAACAACAACACAGTAATCCCAGTCTTGAGCGCACAAAAAGGGCCGAAAACGTACACCTCGAACTGGGCTGCGCGCATGCTCCGCGGCAGCCTGGCTTGCTGCCTGCTCGGACTATTGCTCACCGATGCGAACGCCCAGGTGAGCACGGTCGATTTCGACAACCCGGCACCGCCGGGCGCCTCTTTTGACCTGTTGCAGGGAGAGTTTCAAGGCATAGATTTCGGTGTCGGACAGTGGCGCTGGGAAGGCGCATTCAACGTTAACCCGACGAACCACATCTTCTTCAATTCAGGTACCGGCCAATCGCGTACGTTTGCGTTCGTTGACGATCCTGCGGTCCTCGTCAGCATCACCGTCTTTGCGACGCAAACAACCCAGCTAACGCTCACCGACGACACGGGCCAGACACTTAGCGTTTCTGTTACACCGGGTGCGCAACAAGTCGTTACGACCAACTGGACCAACGCGGCAACCTTCGTAACAGTCGACTCGTCGACAGGGTGGAACCTCGGTGTCGATGATATTGTGTTCAACAACGCGGTGCCGGACACGACCCTCCCGACCGTGACGCTCGTCGCCCCGGTAGACGGGGCTACCGTGTCCGGTGATGTGTTGGTCGCGGCGCTGGCAAATGATGACAATGCCGTTGCCGGAGTCTGGTTCCAGATTGACGGCCTGAATCTTGGCGCCGAGGACACAGCCTTCCCGTTCGAGCGGGTGTGGGACACCATCACCGTCCCCAACGGGCAGTACCTCCTGAGCGCGCGTGTTCGCGACGAAGCCGGCAACCAAAATGCCAGCGACACCATCACCGTAAACGTCGTGAACCAGGGCACCGGTATCGATCGAGGGCTGCGGTTCTTCGGTAACGGCGCCAACGATATTGATCGCGTCAAGATCCCCATCGACGATCCCGCCACCGCGACACCCGGACCACCGGCCGATGTGGGCGCTGAAGACTTCACGATCGATTTCTGGATCCGGGCCCGCGCGGCAGACAACACCGCGGCCGCCCTCACCTGCGGCGCCAACCAGAACTGGATAAACGGTAACGTCCTGCTCGCCCGAGACCGAAACAGCCAGGGCCGGAGTTTCGGCGCATCGATTGCCGGCGGCGTACTGGCATTCGGCGTCGATGGCGATGCGACTGGTGCGTTCACGCTTTGTGGAACAACCAATGTGCTGGATGACCAGTGGCACCATGTTGCGCTCCAGCGCCGGCTTGCCGATGGACGCCTGTGGATTTATCTCGACGGCCAGCTCGAGGCCGAGGCCGACGGCCCGGATGGCGATATTTCGTATCCCGACGCTGCTACACCGAGTAACAACTGCGGCCCGACAGATGATCAGCCTTGCACGCTCAGTGAACCCTTCCTCGTTGTCGGCGCGGAACCGCACGACCAGAATCCAGGCGCGGACGCGTTCAACGGATGGGTCGATCAGACCCGGATGTCGAATGTTCTGCGGTTCACCGGTCCATTCACGCCTCCGGCCCAGCCCGTCATAACCGACGGGAATACCGTCGCGCTGTACGATTTCAATGAAGCCACCGGCGATGTGATCAACGACTCGTCGGGTGCGGCGGGCGGCCCCAGCGACGGCGCGCGCAACGTTGGCGGTACTCCAGCCGGTCCGGCGCGGGTCTCGGATTCGCCGTATGGGCCGCAGCTGCAGATTGTCTCACCAACAGATGGGGAAACCGTGACGGGGACATCGATCGATGTTACCTACACACTCGGCGGCAGCTTGCTGGAAGTCGACCACGTCCACTTCGCGCTCGACGATGGGCCAGAGCGTCCCGACTACGATGCTGACGGCAACTACACCGTTCCGAACGTCGCTCCCGGCACGCACACGATTTCGGCATTTGTGGTCCGATCGAACCACACGCATGTCACGAGCTTTGTCGACGCCTCAGTCACATTCACCAATTTGCCGGATCCGTCCGACCCCGTGCCGCCAACCGTGGCAATCACAGCACCGGCAAACCTCGCCAATGTCTCGGGAACAATCAGTATCACTGCGGATGCGACCGACAACATCGGCATCGGTATCGTTGAGTTCTACGTTGGCGGGAGTCTTCTGCAGGTTGGCGATGCCGTTCCGCCGTATGAACTGAACTGGAACACGACGACGGTCCAGGACGGCGCGTACGTATTGACCGCCATTGCGCGTGACATTGCCGGTAACTCGACTACATCAGCGGCAGTTACCGTGACGGTGCAGAACGATGCCCCATCAACCGATCCCGCTGATGTGGGCCAGTGGGCGGCGCCGATTCCACTGCCAATCGTCGCGATGAACAACATTCTGTTTCACACCGGCGATGTGCTGATGTGGGACGGCTTCGAGGAAGGCGCCAATGCCTGGGTATTCGAGTGGCAAACACAGCAACTCACTGCGGTACCAAACGTCAGCAATCAATTCTGCTCCGGCCTGGTGACTCTCGAGGATGGCCGTGCCCTGGTCGTTGGCGGCCACGATGGAAGCGCGTTCGTCGGTACGACCACGGCCAACATATTCGATCCGCTCACTCGCACCTGGATACCGCAAACTCCTATGGCGAACCGCCGCTGGTATCCCACTGCAACGACCCTGGCCGACGGCCGTGTTCTGGCCGTGTCCGGCACATCCGTTTGCCAGAATCGCTTCGCTTGCGTCTCGCGCACGCCGGAGGTGTTCGATCCGGCAACAAACACCTGGACGGAATTGACGGATGCCAGCCTGCTCATGCCGTTGTATCCGTTCATGTTCCAGCTACCGGACGGTCGCGTAGCGTATGCAGGGTCCGATGAGGCCGACACCGAGACGCTGGTGCTCGATGTTGATACGAGCACCTGGACGACAATCGATCCCAATCCGGTCACCGGCGGCAGTGCCGCCATGTACCGTCCCGGCGTGGTCATCAAGTCTGGCACGCCCGCCGACGTCGATCTGCCGCCATCACCGACCGTGAACGATGCCTACGTGATCGACTTCAATCAGCCCAGCCCGACCTGGCGACAGGTGGGCTCGATGGCGTTCCCGAGGGGCTATCACACGCTGACAATGCTGCCGGACGGCAATGTCATCGTTACCGGCGGCCTGCAGACCACCGATGAAGGTGATGATTCACAGGCCGTTTACGCAGCCGAAATCTGGGATACGCAGACCGAAACCTGGTCCACGATGGCAGGCATGGAGCGGTCGCGCTCGTACCATTCGACGGGGCTGCTGCTGCCCGACGGTCGGGTTCTGGTGACCGGCAGTGGCCGCGCCGGCTCACCGAATGTCCCGAATGAGTTCTCCGCCGAGATCTTCTCGCCGCCCTACCTGTTCCGTGGCGCGCGACCGACAATTGCAGCGGCACCACCCGCTATCAGCATTGGTGAATCCTTCATCGTCAATACACCGGATGCCGCGGATGTCGCGCAGGTCACGCTGCTGCGTCCGGGCGCGGTGACACATGCATTCGACCAGAACCAGCGTTTCATCCCGCTGAACTTCCAGGTTGTCGGTAACGACCTGCAAATCGACGCACCGGCGAACTTTAACCAGGCGCCGCCCGGCTACTACATGTTGTTCCTGATCAACACCGCCGGCGTGCCGTCCATGGCCGAATTCGTGCAGCTGCCGCTGCAGGCTTTGCCGCCCGCACCAACGATCAACACGTTGACACCCAACTCGGCTCCTGCCGGAGATCCGGGATTCACCCTGCGCCTTGACGGCACGAATTTCGCCGCGGGTTCCATAGTACGCTGGAACGGCGCCGATCGAACCACCACGTTTGTCTCCGGGACTCAACTGGATGCGACCATCCCGGCCGCCGATATCGCGACCGCTGGTACCGCAGCCGTCACGGTATTCAATCCGGCCCCCGGCGGCGGCGTTTCCAATACGCTGACTTTCACGATCACGGCGGCTGGTAACCCGTTGCCGGCAACCAGCGGCCTCGCGCCGGCCACGGCGACTGCCGGCGATGCCGGTTTCCCACTAACCGTCAACGGGACAAACTTCATTGCGGGATCCGTCGTTCGCTGGAACGGCACGGATCGTGCCACGACCTTCGTGTCGGCCAACGAGCTCACGGCGACAATCACCACTGCGGATGTCGCGACGGCAGGCACGGCGGCCGTGACCGTATTCAACCCGGCGCCTGGCGGAGGCACGTCAAATCCGCAAACCTTCACGATCAACGCGCCGGGCAACCCGCTACCCGCAACGACTGGTATCGCGCCGCAGCTGGCCACGGCTGGTGACCCCGGCCTGAACCTGACGGTCACAGGAACTGACTTCCTGGCCAACTCGGTCGTGCGTTGGAACGGTGCGGATCGCGCCACGACATTCGTTTCCGGCACGGAATTGACCGCTGCGATCACCGCGGCTGACCTCGCCACGGCGGGCGCCGCGTCTGTGACGGTATTCAATCCAGCGCCGGGCGGCGGCACGTCGAATCCGCAGGTATTGACCATTGAGGCGGGTGGCGGCGGCACCGAGGTAACGGTGACATTCGACGATCCCGTCCCACCCGGCGCCCCATTCTCCCTGCTGAATGGCATATTTGAAGGCATTGATTTCGGTGCCAACGCATGGCGATGGGACACGGCGTTCGGCCCGAATCCGACGAACCATATTTTCTTCCACTCGGGAGCCGGAACCAGCCGAACCTTCCAGTTCAATCCGGCACCTGCGACATTGCAAAGCCTCCGAGTATTTTCCGGGACTACCGGTACATTGACGCTCTCGGATGACCAGGGGCAGAACATTTCCCAAGCCGTGACGCCCGGCAGCCTGCAAACTGTTACCACTGGTTGGACGGTGCCGTCGACGACAGTCACCGTGAATTTCACTGCGGGCTGGGCGTTGGGGCTCGACGACATCGTGTATGTCGCCGACGGCGGCGGGCAGACAAATCCCGTGCCCGCAGTTACCGGGATTGCGCCGACTGCCGCCACGGCGGGAGATCCCGGATTCACACTGACCGTGAACGGCGCAGATTTCGTTGCCGCCTCCATCGTGCGCTGGAACGGGGCCAATCGCGCCACGACTTTCGTGTCGGCGAATCAACTGCAGGCAACGATTACGGCGGCCGATATTGCGACCGAAGGAACGGCCGCGGTGACGGTCTTCAATCCGGCTCCCGGTGGCGGTACGTCCGGACCGGCAACCTTTACGATCGATCCGGCTGCGCCGGATCCGAATCCCGTGCCCGGCGTGACCGGGATCGCACCGACCTCCGCCACTGCTGGAGATCCCGGATTCACACTGACCGTGAACGGTGCAGATTTCGTTGCCGCCTCCATAGTGCGCTGGAACGGCGCCAATCGCGCCACGACTTTCGTGTCGGCGAATCAACTGCAGGCCACCATCACAGCAACCGATATTGCGACCGAGGGAACGGCCACGGTGACTGTCTTCAATCCGGCGCCCGGTGGCGGCACGTCGGGCACCGCAACCTTCACGATCGATCCGGCCGCGCCGGATCCTAATCCCGAGCCTGTTCTTACGAACGTCACGCCGCGTTCGACGCAAGTGAATAGCGGCCCGGTTCAGCTAACGTTGACGGGAACCGACTTCAGCACAGATTCAGTCGTGCGGCTCAATGGTGCCGATATACCGACAACTTTCGTTTCTGCCAACGAATTGCTAGCGACCATAGCGGCCGGAAGCTTGGGTCAGCCAGGTATCGTGGCCATTACCGTCTTCAGTCCCACTCCGGGGGGTGGAAGCTCACAAGCCGAGAGCTTTTTCGTGCTCCAACCTGGCGACTCATTGTTCTATGACAATTTCAATCGACCGGACGACCCGGCGATCGGGAATGCATGGACGGAAAAACTTCCGAACGCGTTTGCACTCTCGGGCAATCAGATCACCAGTATCGATACCGGCACGACTGGTTATGTCGATTCAATTGTTTACCGGCCATTGGCCGAGGATGCACTTGAAATTGAAGCCGGCATAGAGTTCGTGCGACTGCCGCGTCTTCCGGACGGTAATTTCCCGCAGATTCACACGCGGATACAGCGTGATTCCGTCACGCAACCCGCGACGCTCAATAGTTACATTTTCTTTATCAACGATTATGCACCCCTGCCTGCCGAACTTGTATTCGCAGCTCAGGGCGTGGTCGAGGGCGAGTGCTACATAGATACCTTGCCATTACCCGTTGCTCTGGAGGTCGGGGAGCGATACCGCTTCAGGGTGCGTGTAACGGGGACTAACCCGGTCAGTTTCACAGGTTTTCTGGATCAGTTCGACGGGCAAAGTTGGCAAGTTGTTGCCTCTGGATCAGCGACACACGATGCATCGACACAGCCCACTCCGGGCCTGTTCTGTGAATCTACACCAACACGGCCAGCTGCCATGCCGGCCCCAATTGTCAACGCCGGAAGTGTTGGCTTCGCCAAGTGGTGGGACCGCGGTGACAATTACGACAATTTCTATGTCATCAGTCTTGGCCAGCAAGTTAATCCAGCCCCCGTCGTCACGACAATTGCACCGGCCGCGATCGCAGCGGGCAGCAGCGGCTTTGACCTGACCCTGACCGGCACCGGATTCGTGAACAGCTCGATCGTACGCTGGAATGGCGCCGATCGTCCGACAACCTTTGTTTCGCCTACCGAACTCCGGGCGGCAATTACTGCTGCCGACGTGGCCACCGCCGGGACAGCGGCCGTCACCGTGTTCACCCCAGCGCCGGGTGGCGGCACGTCGGCACCGCAGAATTTCACTATCACCGCGAACAACCCGATACCGGCTATTACGCAGCTGCAGCCGGATACGGTCACCGAAGGTGGTGTCGCCTTGACGCTGAACGTGAACGGACAAAACCTGACCAGCCAGTCTGTCGTGCGCTGGAATGGCGCGAATCGACCCACGACCTTTATCAACGCCAATCAGCTATCAGCCGACATCAGCGCCGCGGACATTGCCACCACCGGGACAGCGGCCATCACGGTCTTCACCCCGGCGCCGGGCGGCGGGACATCCAACAGCCTCACGCTGACGATCGACCCGGCGACTCCAGGCAATCCTGTGACCGTCGACTTCGATACGCCGACTCCGCCGGGTAGCTCGTTTGACCTGTTGAACGGTGTCTTTGAGGGTATCGATTTCGGTGTCGGGCAATGGCGGTGGGAGACGGCATTCGGACCGAATCCGACCAACCATATCTTCTTCGATTCCGGGGCCGGCTCTGCACGGAGCTTTACATTTGCCGGACAGCCCCGGACGTTGCAGAGCATCGAGGTGTTCACGACGAGCTCCGGGACGTTGACGCTGACGGATGATGCTGGTCAGAACTTCGTCCAGGCGATTACTGCAGGCGGACTGATCACGATAAACACCGGTTGGACGCTGCCGGCAACGAGCGTCACCATTCAGTACACCAACGGCTGGGCCCTTGGTGTCGACGACATCACGTACGAGTGATGTTTTGCCAGCACGGCGAGACGCGCTACGAGTCAATCGACGTAATCGGCATCCACCAACCGAGGCACAGCAAGAAACCCAGCAACGCCTGATAACCGACCGTACCGGCCAACAGCTTGTTCAGTTCCCGGCCGATCGGCGTCGTGTAGAGTCTAAAGACCAGGACCAGCGCCAGCGGGAGTGTCAGCAGTGGCAGCCAGTGCCAGCGAGTGCCGACGCCCGGCAGTAACAGAATCAACGGCGCGAGTACGCAAACGGCGTAAGCCAGGCGCGCCAGTGCCGGTCCGCAAACGATAGCGAGCGTGCGACGGCCGGCGTTGCCGTCGTTTACGCGATCGCGGTAGTTGTTGACCATCAGCACACCAGCGGCCGGCAGACCAATCAGCAGCCCGCAGATCAACGCATCAATATGGAACACGCCGGACTGCAGGTAGTAACTCCCGAACACAGCCGCCAGGCCAAAGTAGATGATGACAAGTACCTCACCGGCGGGCCCCGATGAAATCGGTGCCGGACCCGCGCTGTACGCAAGCGTCGCCAGCATGCTGGTCAGGCCAATTAGCAAGATAGGCCACCCGCCCCGCGTAACCAGAAAGAGGCCCAGCAGGAATACACAAAACAGGACACCGACAGCGGCGTTGCGAACCTGCGCGGCGGGCAGCCAGCCAGAGGCCACGGCACGCGGTGGCCCGAGCCGAATATCGGGATCATCGTGGCCTTTCTCGCCATCGAATGCATCGTTGAAAAAGTTCGTTGCGATCAGGATTAGAAGAGACGCGGACAAGGTCGCCGCCAGCACGTGAGGCACCAACGGGTACCCGTGCGCCATGGCGAGGCAGGTACCAACAATGACGGGCACCACCGACATCGCCAGCGTTTTTGGACGCATGGCATACACCCAGGCCGCCGCTGTTGATACTGATTTCACGGCCGAGATCATGCCATATACTCACCAGACTGAAAGCGATCAGAGCAAGAAATATGCTGGTTTCCCGTGCCTTCGGCACCGGTATGTCCCTGATAAATCGTCGCGCGATGAGTTTTGGTCCCGAGGCGGCCGGTGTCGAGGCACCGACCCCGCAGTCCGACACAAACTATCTGCTCTATCTGCATATCCCGTTTTGCGAAGCGCTCTGCCCTTTCTGTTCCTTTCAGCGAGTGGCGTACAAGGACGACAAAGCCCGACCCTATTTTGCTGCGCTACGAGACGAGATTCGCTATTACCACAAGCTCGGTTTCCAATTCACCGAAGTATATGTCGGTGGCGGCACGCCGACGGTAGATCCAGGCGAGCTTGCCGGCACTTTGAATCTGACCCGATCATTATTTCCGATCGAGCAGATATCCGCCGAAACGAACCCGAATCATCTCGAGTCGGATCGACTGCAACTACTGCAGGACTGTGGCGTGAACCGGTTGTCTGTCGGCGTGCAGAGCTTCGATGACAGACTGCTCCGCCGCATGCAGCGCTACGACACGTACGGCAGCGCCGAACAGATCGTCGTCCGACTGATGCAGGCCGACGGGATGTTCGACACGCTCAACATCGACATGATTTTTGGCCTGCCGGGACAGAGCACCGCATCGCTGGCACGTGATCTCGAGATCCTGCGAGAGCGCCTGGCGGTCCAGCAGGTGTCGTTCTATCCGCTGATGGCAGCTCGCAGCACGCGACGGCGGATGGCGACTGAGATGGGTGGCACTGGCAATACTCTGCAGGAAGAACAATACGGAGTGATACGTGAGGTAATGACTGCACCCTATCGACCTGTATCGGCCTGGTGCTTCGCGCGCGACGCCGGGCTAATCGACGAGTATATTGTGAATCACGAGGAATACGTCGGTGCCGGTAGCGGTGCGTTTTCCTATGTCGGTGGGCAGCTATACGCATCGACATTCTCAATTCCTCGCTACCACCGGTTGGTCCAGGATTTTGGCAACGCGATCACGCGCTCGCGCCGACTATCGCGCCTGGAACAGCATCGCTACCATTTCATGATGACCCTGTTCGGACTGAGCATGAACAAGGCCGCTGCCCGGGCACGATTCGGCGATGAATATTTCCGCGTACTGTGGCGGGAGCTTCTGATCATGCGCCTGCTAGGGGCCATTCGGGACGATGGCGACACGATCAGGCTGACCGAGCGTGGCATGTATTACTGGGTCATCATGATGCGCGAGTTTTTCACCGGGGTGAACCGATTGCGCGACGACATGCGCGCTCAGATTCACGACGAGATTGAATTGATGCGCGCTTGAATTGCGGTGCGTTTACTGACCCGGGCGATAGACGAACGACACCAGGAAAGTATTTACGTCGTAGCCGTGAGCGTCGGCGCCTAGCGATACCAAATTGTTCACGGTCGCGGGTTCGACGCCATCCAGCGCCCAGTCGGACGAATCGAAACTCTCGAACCAGTAGCCAAAGCGAAAAGTCAGGTCTTCCCGCCAGGCGTAGTCGAGCGACAACCGCAGGCTGTTTAATTCGGTCTTCAGGTTCGGAAAAGGCCCACCCTGGCTCGAATTGGCGAACTCGATGCCGACCTCACCTTTGGACTTGGCCCAGGTGTAATCGATATTCAGCTTAACCTTGTCCTTCGCCAGTTTCGGCATCAGGAAGCCAATCACCACGGTGTCAAATTCGTCGCGACCCAGACCCAGCCAGTCGGGTCTGCCGAAGTTCTGGCTGTTGGCCTGATCCGATTCGATGACTTCGCGAGTGTAAGCGGCATACAGCGCGTTGCCACCGCCCGTGGCGATCGAGCCGTCGACCGTCCAACTGGTGTCCTCGCTTCTCAGCAACCCGATCGCAGTATCGGTATAGTCGTCCTCGGCGTAGCGGCTGAGAAACGATATGCTGACTAGATCGGATGGCGTCATACCCAGGCGGAACTCGAATGTGTCGCGATCCCGATCCGCCAGATAATACTTCCGCATCAGTGGATTCTGCGGCGCTGTTGTCCCGGTCAGAGATTCGTACGCCGAACCGTCGCGTTCCTCGCGCGACAGCAACAGCGTTGCGTCGATAACGGCGTTGTAGTTAAGACGCGCCTTGGTCCAGATGCGATCGGCCTCGGTCGTCGCCCGCTCCTGGAGATTGCGTTCGGTCTCCTTGCGACCCCAGCCGAGCGCGACCCGCAGCCAACGGGCGATTCGCAGGTCGCCATCCAGTGCGAACCGATTACGCTCATAGCCGTACGGCAGGTTCAGTACACTGCCGCCGGGCGCTGCATCCATCACGACGTAGGCGTAACTGTCGACCACTGATTTGTTATCACGCTCGTCCAGCCGATACTCGGCATTCAGTCGCAATGGCCGCCAGGGACTGCTGGTCGCCCGCAGATAAACGTTGGTCGTATCGACTTCTCCAGCAAAACTCTGGCGCGGTAAGGGTGATGTCGGGATGCCCGCATTCGTCGTGTAAGGTAAGAATTGCTCGTTCTGCTCCATGCGACCCAGAGCAACCCGACCGGTCAGAGTCGTGCGAGCGGGTCCGCGCCAGGCACCCGATAACGCCACCTGCTGGAATTCATTATCGGGCGGCTGCGCGTGCTGCCCCGCCTCGGCCCCAACAATTGGCGTATAAAGATTCTGCCAGGTGTAACCGGCACCATCGTTATCGAAGAACGAGCCGTAGTAATTGATCTCCGCGTCCCAGGAGCTGCCGCCATAGCCAATTCCCAAGGTGATTTCGTCGGTCTGAAAATCGATCGGCTGCGTCAGTTCCGTGGCGGCAGTCAGGAAAGCGCCGGGCTGGTTGCGGATGCCCTCCTGGTCGGTGTGACGGTAGTCGGCAATGAGCCGCAGATTCCGCCAAGGCCGCAACGATACACCCAGGCCATGGGTCTTGCGCTCCTGCTCGATGTTGTTGTCGCGAAGTGTGGCCGGTAGTGCAGTCATGCCCTGTGTGTTGGGCGCGCGCACCCAGCCTGCCGGTCGACTCAGCGTCGACGAACCGATGCTGTCATAGGGGCTGCGAGTGGTATCAAACTGAAACCGCGGCAACTCGTCCCAGTATCCCCGGACATCCCAGACGCCCTGCTGGCCTCCCGTCACCCCAATGAAACGTGAATCCAGTCCAAGTTGATCGCCCTGAATATCGAGGTAACCCGACCCATTGCCGCGGTAGTTGATCCGCAGGTCGAACGCTGCGTAACCGCCGCTTTCGTTCAGACCGGTATAGCGACCGAAGAGCGCCGAACTATCGCTGACACCTATGATGCCGGCTTCGTAGTCTTGCGACCAACCGATCGGCATTTCGCAGGACTTGCATTTCCAGCGCGATTTGTCCGGGCGGCTACCGTTCTGCGCGGCCGCCTGGTTCGCCGTTGCGACGAGAAGAATGGCAATCAGGCCGGCAGTTCGTGGGTGGACCCGCATCGCGCTACCGGGCCAGTACCGCCCCGGACGGGTGATTCGTGCCATGCACTTTCGGGTGGCAGTTCATGCAACTGGCCCCGAGCACATTGGCGGAAGGCGTGCCACCAGCCAGGCCGCCCGAGGTAAAGCCGATGCTCGGATGTCCGGACTGCGAGTGACACTGCTGGCACAACTGTGGCGGTCGCCGTCCCAGTAACGCCGGATGATTGGAACCGTGCGGGTTGTGACAGCTGCCGCAGTCCTCCACGACCGGTGCGTGTTCCCACAGGAACGGCCCGCGGGTCTCGGCGTGGCAGGTGTAACACACCTGGTTGACGCTCTCCTTGTTCAGCAGACTATCCGCGGTCGACTCATGCGCATTGTGACAGCTGCTGCAGGCCATCTTGCCTTCGCGCATCGGGTGATTCGAAATTTTGAAACTCTGCGCGCGTTGCATCGCATGGCAGATGTAACAGACTTCGGCCTGCTCGGCGGGCATCAGCACCCGATCCGCGGGCGCATGCGACTGGTGACAGTCCGCGCAGGACAATCCTTCATTGTCATGGGCGCTGCCGTGCCAGGCCGGGCTGGGCTCTGACGAATGACAGTTAGTACAGATATCGTTCTGCTTGGCTATCGGTGTTTGAAGGACATCCCGGCCGAAGTTTGTGATTGGCGGTCGTTTCTCGCCGAGCCGCAGCCGCTTGGCATGGTCCCCACCGGGACCGTGGCAGCCTTCACACTGCAAATCGGCAAACGGCGTGCGCGGGTCGGCCGGTTCCCCATGGGACGTGCTGAAAATCGACAGGATCCGCGGCTCACCGTGGCAACCGGTGCAAGAGTCAGCGCCACGCCGGCTGTACTCCAGACTTGCGTCCTCGACCTGTGACAGGGCATCGCGCGGCCCGATTCCGAACAGGACAGCGGCCACGCAGGATATCGACAGAAACACCCTCGCCTTCGCCGTCACTCGCTAACTCTCCCCGCGGCGTGAAATGTCACAGGCCGTCAGTTGATCCCGTGAATCACCCCGGTATCGGAACTGCGACCCTCGGCATGGCAGACCTCGCAGCTCTCGATGACCACGCCCATGGTGTCATTGTCCGTGATCGTGCCGTCCGCAGCCTGCGTCGCGTTAAAGGACGCGCCGTTCAACTGCATGTGGGACACGGCCGCGGCACTGCGATGGCAACCGTAGCAGGCGGACGCGTTCGGCGAAATATTGACGTCGTCGGTCGGGTCGCCCAGGTCGGCACCGGTATCGATTGTTGTGGCCAGCACGAAATTCTGGTTCACCGGATAGTAAGTATCACCCACGTGACAGCCCGTGCAGTCATTGAGCCGGCCCGAGTAGACGACCTCACGGTAGTCGTGCACTGAAGCAGCAAACCCGTGGATGACGACCTCGCCCGCATGAATTGCATGGATCATGTGCTTGAAGTCCACGCTCTCCTCGTCCTTGCCGTCCAGCGAGGTGTTCGCATCGACCATGGCTTCGGTGCGCGCCTGGATGTCGGTCGCATCCGCATTGTGGCAGGTGACGCATTGCGGAATGTTGTCATTGCGATTCGAGCCGTGCAACGACACCTGCTGGTGACAGTTGTTGCATAGAGCCAGCGACACGACTTCCCGCCGCTCGATCGGATCCGGATCGTCATCGATCTGGAAATACGCCAGGGCAGTTGTGACCGGCAGGCTTTCCGCCGAACCGTCATTATTTACGTCCTCACCAGGATGCCCTTCGATCGCGACCGAGAGCGTGCCATCGGTGTTCGCCGACACGGGTAAAGGTGACGTGACCGTGTAGGTGCCGTCCATATTGTCAACCGAATTCGTCAAGGCATTGACGCTGAGAGGTTGCGCCTGGGAACCGGCCGGCGGCAGAAACGGCAGCCGCTGCACCGGCACTTCGCTCCCGCTGTCGACGTTCGTGTAGTCAATAGTGTTCCAGGCGAAATTGATGGCGAGCCGACTGGCGCCGAATGGCTGGGTGAACGGCGCATCATTCTTGATGTCGTAGGGGTCGCCGGTCGTTGGATTGACGACCTCGAATCTGACTACCGGGTTCTCGTTCTGGCCCGTATCGGTGACATCGATAATCCGGTATTCGTAGTTCTCCGCGGCCTCCTGCTCCAGCAGCCGATGCACGGCGTCGGCCGCCGCAAACTGTCCGTCGCCATGGCAGTTCTGGCATTCGGCATTGGTCACGGGCGGCGCGCCCATGAAGTGGTTCTCACCGGTCGCGAAATTCACGGTGTCGTGGCACGCTCCGCAGGCCTGCTCGGTCGGTTTCGACACCCAGTTACGGGCATCCGGCGTATTGAGATCCGGATTGGTATCGTCATGGCAGTTGCGACAATTGCGGATATCCTGCGGGTGGATCACACCTTTCGCCTCGCCCATATCGTTGATCGCGTAGATGTGCTCTTCATCGAAACGGCCGAAAATACTGTAGCGGTCGCCGTCCATGCCCCCGACGATCGACGGCAAATTTGCGCCCCGATGGATCTTGTGAATCATCACCGTCATGTCCACGGTGTTGCCGCTGTTCGCGTCCGCCGATCCGGGGTTGTGGCAGGTCACGCAATAGTCGAGGCTGCGCCGGAAGCCGTGGACCTCGAGCACCGTATGGCAGTTATTGCAGCTGGCTTCATCCGAGATTCGCCGCGTGAAAATCCCGGTCATCGCGCCATCGCTGGGTCGAAACGTGTAGCTCGGATCGACGGGCCGCAGGCCGCCGCCGCTGATCTGGAAACTAACCCGGTGCGTCAGACTGTCATCATAAGTGACCGGTACCGGCTGCGTGATGTTCGTAATGTCCGCCTCAAACGTGTACCGATAGCTGCCATTGTCGAAGTCATCGAGCACCGCATTCGGCGCGTTGCGCTCGTACGTGGCCTGTAGTTTGTCTTCAGTGCCCGGCCCCGCACTGCCCGCGGTCTCGATCTCGTTCAGATAACTCTGCCAGGCACTCGGGTCGCCGTTCACCCCATCCTCGAGTTTGGCGACGGTGAAACGGATGTTGCTCTTCTGCAGTCCAACCAGACCGTTGCCTCGCTCGTCGGTCAGCGTGAAATCGACCGTCGTTGCGGCACCAATCGATACGCCATCGATCGTCGCATTGATCACTTCGGCATCTGCAACATTGACTGCCGCTGGTGGACCGGCCGGTCCGGCTGGTCCTTGCGGGCCCGGCGGGCCTGCCGGCCCGGTGTCGCCATCGCAGCCCGTTAACAACAGCGCGACCGCGGTCGCGAGCAGGAACGCCAAAAATCTTGCTCTCGAATCCTTCAAAGGTTTATTCAATAAGCCATTAATTTTGAACATTTTATCCCTTATAAATTGGCCGGCCGCATGCCTGACCAACATCTGGCTACCACAGAGAATATCTGCGCGGTTTTGGATCAACACTAAGGAGATTTACTTAGGCGACATACGCTTAGCGGAAGTAATTCAAGACCATTTATTGTTCAACGATCGAAATTGTGCCAGTACTTGATGACGGTTATCTTTCAGTGCCCGCCGTTGGGATGGAGGAATCCGGTCGTGACCAAGCCGAGTCTGCGTTACCTGTTCGCGGCATTGCTGCTGGCCGTTACTGGCAGCAGCGACGCCGACCTTGCGTCCATGATCGAAGACTGCGACGGCTGCCATGGCACCGACGGCATCAGTCAATGGACTGACATGCCAACCATCGCGGGCGCATCGGTCTTCCTGTTGTCGGACGACATGTATTTCTACCGGGATCGCGCGCGGCCCTGTGCAACATCGGACTATCGCCAGGGCGATACCAGTCGGCCCGCCACGGATATGTGCGCCGTTGCTGCCAAAATGACTGACGCAGAAATCGAGGCGATCGCGGCGTACTACGCGAAACTGCCATTCAAACCGGCCCGCCAGGATTTTGATGGCGCGCTGGCGGATCGCGGCCGCGCGATCCACGATCAGGAGTGCGAAAACTGTCATGCCGACAGCGGCCGCGATCCCGACGAAGACGCGGGTATTCTGGCGGGCCAATGGATGACTTATATGCGAGCGCAGTTCACCGACTTTATTGCGGGCAAACGCTCGCAGCCCCGCAAGATGAAAGTGAGCCTGGAACGTCTCAGCGCCGATGACGTCGAGGCCCTGCTCCATTTCTATGCCAGCCTGCAGTAAGCTGGCAGCGCCTCGTTTTCACGATGACCAAAGAAGAAGAATCAATCCTGTGGAAGAAGCCCCGACAGCGATGGCTGTTGGGGATTCCGATCGGTGCAATGCTGGCGTTTGGACTCGGCGCCGCGGCGCTCGGCGCTTTCAACTGGGTACTGCAACAGACCAGCACTAATGAATTCTGCTATGTCTGTCATTCACACAGAGCATTCATCCAGCCGGAATATGAGGCGTCCACGCACTTTGCGAACACATCAGGTGTGCAGGCGCAGTGCGCCGATTGCCATATCCCGCAGGGTTGGTGGCAGACGCTGTGGCTGAAAACCCGCGTCAGCCTGGACATCATCCCGGAGCTGATGGGCAAACTGGACACCGCGGAAAAATACGAATCCCATCGTCGCGAAATGGCGATGGCGGTATGGGCGGATTACCTGGACCGTGACTCGTCCTACTGCGTGAGCTGCCATTCGCCGGAGAGCATGGTGCTGGAAAACCAGGAGCGTTTCGCGCAGCGGGCCCATGCTCGCGCGACAGAGACGGGCCAGTCATGCATCGAGTGTCATCAGGGGCTCGTGCACAAACTGCCAGAGAACTGGCGCGAGGCATGGAACGAAGTCGCGAGTGCGGATGGCGTGGGCGGGGACGGTTCGTGAAACGCCTGCCGCTGTATTAGCAGATCCGCGGTAGCGGATCGTCTTCCAGTTCCTCCAGGTAGCGCTCCCCGCCAATGGCGGTCTCCAGAATCACGCGGGGCGACTCCGTCGTGGTGACACCAATCTTGCGAGCCTGTTCACCGCCGGGGATCGCGTGCCAGCGCTCGAGCGCGACATCGGCGTCGGCTGGCGACAGCACCGCCAACACCCGTCCTTCGCAGGCCAGATAATAGGGATCGTAGCCAAGCATTTCGCAAACCGAACTCACTGGTTCACGGACCGGGATATCGGTTTCCCGCAGTCGCGCCCCGTGACGACTCGTGGCCGTGATTTCGTGCACCACGGTCGCAAGGCCACCACGCGTCGGGTCCCGCATGAAACGCAGGCCGTCGAGATCCAGCAGTGCCTGCGTCAGTCCCAGGACCGACGCCGCGTCGGAACGCACATCACCACGCAGCCCGAACTGCTCACGCGCCAGCATCACCGCCGCGCCGTGATCCCCAACCGGCCCGCTGATCAACAGGACGTCGCCGGCTTCGATACGATGCGGCCCGAGGTCAGACGCCCTGGCACGCACTCCCAGTCCCGTCGTCGCGAAATACACGCCACCGCCCTCACCGCGCCGGAGGACCTTGGTGTCTCCCGCAACGATCGCCACGCCCGCAGATCGCGCCGCCTGCCCCATGCTATGGACAAGCCGCTCCAGCAGCGCGATTTCGAGCCCCTCCTCTACAAAAGCATTCACAGTCAATACCGTCGGCGTGGCGCCGCTTACCGCGAGATCATTGACGGTCCCGTGGACGGCCAACGAGCCGATATCGCCACCCGGATATTCCAGCGGCTGGACAGTGAATCCGTCCGTCGACACGCAGAGCTCACAGTCGTCGGCCGGCCCCGGGACCGGGGCCGCATCGACCCGCGTATCCAGCGATGGCGAATCGAGGCAGCGTGCGAAAACCTCGTCGATCAATTCGCGCATCAGACGGCCGCCGTTACCATGCGCAAGCGCAATATGCGTATCAGTCATTTGCCAGCCACTCGACCACCTGCCCGAAACTGAGTCCCGCATCATTACAGGGCAGGATCGATGGCATGACCGTGCTGAACCCTCGCGCGGTCAACTCCGTCATGGCGGCGGTGCCAAGACGGTGATTCTGAAAGACGCCCCCGGTCAGCCCCACCTGCTCTACCGGTCTGGATTGCCTGATCTCGTCGGCGATGCTGGCAATGCTGCGGGCGAGCGACTGATGAAATCCGGCCGCGCGCTCGGCCTGTGACCGGCGTTGATCCATGAGCATCGGCAACAGTGGCGACCAATCGGCGCGCAACACGTCACCGTCCGCAGCCGTTGGCAACTCGACCAGTGGACCCTCCCCATCGGCAATCGCTTCAAGCTGCATCGGGCCCGCAGCTTCGAAGCTCGCCTGCTCGATGCCAAGGACCAGGCAAGCGGCGGCATCGAACAGGCGACCTGCGGCGCTGCTGTCGTGACAATTCACCCCGCGCTGCCAGGCCTGCCGGGCCAGCGTCATATTCGCCCGGTCCGGCGTCCAATCGATACCCGCTTGCCAGCACAGTGCCGCGGCGCTCCGCCAGGGCTCCCGCGCGGCGTGATCACCGCCCGGTAAGCGAAATGGTTCGAGCGAGGCCACACGCTGCCAGGCGCCGGGGCATCCATACAGGGCCTCGCCACCCCACAGCGTCCCGTCGTCGCCAAGGCCGACCCCATCCCAGGTGAATATCAACCAGTTCGTCACAACCGGGTGCTCACCAGCCAAGGCCGACGCATGCGCGTGGTGATGCCAGACCGTTGATACTGGCAGGCCCTGTTTCGCGGCCCAACGCGTCGTCGCGTAGCCGGAATGCGCGTCGCAGACAAGTTCACGCGCATTGACCTGGTAGAGCCGTTGCAGGTCAGCTGCAACTTGTGCGAACACTCGCTGGCTGCGCGGTGAATCCATGTCACCGATATGCGGCGACACAACGACACGATCATCCCAGGCCAGCGCCAACGTGTTCTTCAGGTGTCCACCGACCGCGAGCACCGGCGTGGACAGCTTCCTACCCAATGTGATCTCGAGGGGTGCATTGCCGCGACCCAGACGGATCGGACGAATGCGGCCGGCTATTGACCGACAAACCGGATCGTCGGCCGGCCGTTCGATGGGCCGGTCGTGATGCAGGAATGCGTCTGCGATCCGGGCGAGTCGCTGATGCGCCTCGACATTGTCAGTCTGCACGGGCTCGCCGCTGAGATTGCCGGACGTGGCAACCAGCGGCGCCCCGAAGGACCGCAGCAACAAGTGATGCAGCGGGCTGTACGGCAGGTACACCCCGATCTCGCGCAGACCCGGTGCGATGGCCGCGGCCAGCCGGGCACCTGGGCGTCGTGATACCAGCACGATCGGCCGCGCCGGCGCGCGGATCGCTGCAGCCGCCTCGTCAGGCAGCCACGCGCAACGGCGCACGGCGTCCAGGCCGTCACTGCCGCTTGCGGGAAACATTACGGCCAGCGGCTTGTGCGGCCGGTACTTGCGATCACGCAACCTGGCGACTGCCTGTTCATTGCCGGCATCGCACATGAGGTGGTAGCCGCCAATACCCTTGATCGCCACAATCTTGCCATTGCGAAGCGTATCGACGGCCAGCGACAGCGGTTCACCTTCGACAACCGCACCGTCGCTCGTCGTAAATTCCAGTGCCGGGCCACAGTCCGGGCAGGCCAGCGGCTCGGCGTGAAACCGTCGGTCCAGCGGGTTCGCATACTCAGCCGCGCACGCATCGCACCATTGAAAATCCGCCATCGTCGTCGACGCGCGGTCGTAAGGCAGATTTCGAATCAGGGTGTAGCGCGGTCCGCACTGGGTGCAGTTGATGAACGGGTATTCAAATCTGCGGTCACCCGGCGTCGTCAGCTCCCGTTCACAATCCGCACACATGAAATAGTCGGGCGGCACACAGATCGTCGACTCTTGGTCCGCGGCGCTGCCGAGCACCTGAAACGCACCGTCGGCCGCGGAGTCGCTCGTGGTGGCGTCAAGGCGCGATTCGATTTCGGGCGCCGCCAGGGGCGGCGCCCTGTGCACCAGCGCGCGCTCGAAATGGGCCAGTGCATCCGGATGGCCGCGAACGACTATTTCCACCCCACCGGTGCGATTACGCACCCAGCCGGAGAGTGCGAATTCGTGCGCAAGACGATAGACGAACGGCCGAAAGCCGACGGCCTGAACGCGTCCGCAAACGACCAGGCGCAGCTCGCTCTGTTCGTCGGTGGCATTCTTGCCGGCAGCGATCGTCTGGTGCATCGTGCTGCTTACACGGCCTTTGCCGCCGGACGTTCAGTCGTGACACTTTCGCGAATGCCGCCGGCCCACCAGACCCGACAGGCACCCTCGTCCGACACCATGCACGGGCCGATCGGATGCCGGGGTGTACAGGCGCGGCCGTACAGCTGGCACTCATTGGGATAGATCCTGCCGAGCACGACGCGGGCGCAATCGCAACCGGGTGGCATTTCTCCAGCCCGTTTGCGCGCTGCCGGATCGGTCATCCAGGATTCGCGAGCACGAGCATCGTGGGCGGCGAAGTGATCGTTCAGCGCGAATCCAGACGCGGGAATCGTGCCGATACCACGCCAGTCCGCCGCGACGATGTCGAAACATCTCGTCAGTATCTGTCGCGCCCTTGCATTCCCGCCGTTTCGGACGGCCTGCGGATAACAGTTGACCAATCGACACTCGCCATCGACGAGCTGGCGCAGCACCGCGTAAGTTGCCGCCAGCAGGCTTGCCGGTTCGAAGCCCGCAATTGCCGTTGGCAACGCGTGGTCACGCGAGACGAATTCCCACTCCTCCGGACCCATTACGGTCGCCACATGGCCAGGCGCGATCAAGGCGTCAAAACCCGGCCGGCCCGACTCCAGCAGCATCGCCACCGCCGGCCAGGTCAGCCGGCCCGATAGCAACAGCCAGAGATTGGCTGGAACGCCCTCCGCCAGCATTGCCGCGACCGGCGCCATCGTGGTTTCAAATCCTGCGGCAAAAAATACGACGTCACGGTCCGGCGATTCTGTCGCGAGCCGTTTGGCCTCTAGCGGGCTGGCGATCGGCCGGACATCGGCACCCGCCGCCTTGGCCTGCTCCAGTGATCGGGGTTCGCGCTTGGGTGCGTTCACTGGTACCCGCAGCATGTCGCCGAAGGCGGCCAGGATCACGCGCGGCTGACGCGCAATCTGAATGGCGTGATAGATATCTTCCTCCGGACAAATGCAGACCGGACAGCCGGGCCCTGGAATGAGCTCGACGCCATCCGGTAGCACATTGCGCAGACCCGCTTGCGTGATGGTGCGCTCGTGACCACCGCAGACGTTCATGACTTTGGTTCTCGACCGCAGTTCGAGGCTGCGAATCCGCTCCAGATAACTCAGCGCGAGCTCTCCAGAGTCACGCTTCACTGGCCAGGACCTCTTCGAACAGTCGCCAGGTGGCGGCGGCATCGGCAGCTGCGACTTTCTGGATCGCGTAACCGACATGCACCAACACGTGGTCGCCCGGCTCGATACAGTCGGTTTGCAGCATGAAGAGGCTTACGTCCCGCTCGACACCGCCGGCTTCGCAAACGGCATTGAAGCCATCTATCGTCTTGATCCGCATCGGAATTGCGAGGCACATGGTTGAATGGCTTCCTGTCAGCACTGGTTCACGCCCGATTCGGCCGGCCGACCGGTGCGTGTAATTGCCTATTGGTATTGGCGCGAAAAGAGAATATACCGCTCTGCGGGGTGACAGGCTCGGGCCGTTATGCCAGTGTCTGGGGGCCAAACAAGACAACGCTTAACAACAACAACCAACTGCCCAACGGCGGCATGTTGCGGTGCAACATCTGACAAAAAAACTCCGGGAAGGCAGCCGGCATCGGTTGATTTGGCTGGCCGCACTGGCGTCATTGCTGGCGCCGGTGGCGGTGAGGGCCACCGAGAACGGTCACGCCGATCCAATCGCGCCAGTGATCCTTGGCGTGGCCTGGATTCTGTCGATGGCGATTCTGGGTCGGTTTGCGGCCCGGAGCCTGAACCAGCCAGCGGTGGTCGGCGAATTGCTGATGGGCATTGCGATCGGCCACATGGGCTATCTGGGCGGTGGCGAATTGATCACCGTGCTGCGCGAAGTGCCGCAAGTATTCCTGCTGATGAATGGCGCCACCGCGGACATGCTCTTCGACGGCGACACCGCGGCCGCCGTCACCCAGGTCCTCAACGGACCCCGTGGTGGCGTCATGCTGCAGGTGGCCCACAGCGTCGACGTGTTTTCGCGTTACGGCGTCATCTTCCTGTTGTTCCTGGTCGGCCTGGATAGCAGTGTTCCAGAGCTTCGGAGTGTCGGGGTGGAGTCAGCCCGGGTCGCTTTGATCGGAGTAATTGCCCCGTTTGTGCTGGGAGTATTCATCCTGTTCTTCCTGATGCCGGATGTGAATCCCGACGTGCGTTTGTTCGTGGCGGCCACCCTGGTGGCGACCAGCGTCGGCATTACGGCGCGGGTCTTGCAGGAACTCGGACAGGAACACTCCGCCGAAGGCCGGATCATTCTTGGTGCCGCCATCATCGACGACATTCTTGGCCTGCTCATGCTGGCCGTAATCAGCGGGATCCTGGTTTCCGGTGAATTCAATTTCAGTCAGGTCACGCGACTGTTGCTGCTGTCGGTAGCCTTTTTCGGCGGCGCCGTCTTCCTGGGACCGCGGCTGTTGAAGATTTTGATCCGGTTTCTGGTCGCGCTCGATCCGGTGGAGGCAAAACTATTCACGGCGTTCTTGTTTGCGACGATCCTCGCGTGGTTCGCCAATCTCGTCGGTCTGGCCACGATCGTCGGCGCGTTCATGGCCGGGCTGCTTCTCAACGATGCCTACTTCCCGGCAAGCGACGAGAAGCATCACTTCGCCTCGATCAAGGACTTGATACAGCCGCTGGAGGCGATCCTGTTGCCGATCTTTTTCGTCCTGATGGGCATTCAGGTCAAGCTCGAAACGCTCAACGACCCGGTCGTGCTCATTGTTGCCCTGCATCTCGTGCTCGCGGCCATCGTCGGCAAATTGATCTCGGGCCTCGGCGCACCGCGCGGCGTGCGGCGACTGGCGGTCGGGTTCGGCATGCTGCCGCGCGGTGAGGTCGGCCTCGTTTTCGCGTCTATCGGCAAGACGCTCGGCGTTGTGAGCGATACCCTGTTTTCGTCGATTGTTGTGATGGTGATTGTGACCACGCTCCTGGCACCCGGCCTGCTGAAGTGGTCTCTTCGAGACGCTGGAGCCGACAGAATCGGCAGCGCTTAGCCACGCTCCGCAATGAGCGTGCCGTGGCTGACCCGGCCGCCGGGTTGCAGCACGACGCGTTCGCCCTCCTGCAGACCCGCAACGATCTGGGCTTCGAGGCTATTCTGCAAACCGAGTTCCACATGCCGCAGTTCCGCCATCTCGCCTACTGCGACGAATACCGCCCAGCGCTCGCCATCCCGAAACAGAGCTGCACGCGGTAGCTTCAGGATATCCTCCGCCTCGGCCAGTATCACACGCGGGTGTACACGAAACCCGTGACCCAGTTTTCGCCATTGCTCAGGCGGATCGACGAGCTCGACCAGTACCTTGACCCGTTGTTCCTCAACGCCCAATGCCGATACCTTGGTGAAACCATAGGGTTCGACGCGGTACACGACTCCGTCGAGCGGTTCTGCACCTCCCCAGGCCTCGATCAGCACACGTTGCCCGGCTTCCACATTTACCGCCTCGGTCGACAATAGATCGACGACAACCTCCAGCTGCCGTGGATCACCAATCTCGATCAGGGGAGTGCCAGCGGCGACCACCGCTTCACTCTCGTTGGGAACCCGCAGCACGGTACCGCTGACTGGAGTGTAAACTGCGATATACCCGAGGTTTGCCCGCTGGCGATTCCGCGCGGATGTCGGTTCAATCAAGCGGGCTTTTGCCTGCTCCAGCTCGGACGACCTCGCCTTGAGACTCGCCCGCGCCTCTTCAAGCGCGGCATCGGCAATTCTGGCCCGGCGTTGCGCCGCCTCGAGTTCATTGGCCGAGATAGTGTCACGCTCGACCAGTTGCTCGAAGCGTCGCAGCTCCGCGCGAGCGAAATCGAGCTCCGCGTCGGCTCGCTGGACGGCTGCGGCGGCGAATCGTTCGTTCGCCTCCGCAGCACGTATGGCGGCTTCCGCCTCGGCCATCGATCGCACATCCAGGAAAGCCGGGTCACTGGGCTCAATCTGAGCAACGACGGTCTCGCCTGCAGTCACGACATCGCCGGCATGCAGCTCGATCCGGCGCATCAATCCCGGGACGGGCGCAGAGACTACAAACACCTCCTTGACGCGCGTCTGCCCCTCCTCCGAGATCGATGACACGATCTGGCCCCGCTGAACTGCCACAATGTCCACCGGCACGGGGTCCGGCTGCAACAGAAACACTAGTATCACGGCAACCGCAAGGACCCAAGGCGACCAGAAAAGCAGGCGGCGAACGATGGCGGAAGGCATGGTCTACTCTCGCGCTTTCAGCACGGCAATCAAGTCGAGGCGATGCAGCCGTCGCCCAACCAGTAGTCCGGCCAGTAAGGTAGCGGCGAGCGTGACGAGAATTGCAATCGCGTAGGTCGCAGGAAGAATCATGAACGGCACCCGATATAACTCGGTTACGAAGGCACCGTGCCAAACGTAAGTTAGAACGTAGCCGCCGAGGCAGCCAATCGGCAAAGCCAACAATGTCAGTGCAGCGACTTCACCCAGCAGAATATAGGTAATCTCGGGAAGAGTGAATCCCAGCACGCGGAGAGTCGCTAATTCCCGGCCTCGTTCAGATAACCCGATGCGCGCGGCGTTGTAACCAACCCCGATTGCAAGGGCGCCGGCGAATACACTGAAGAACAACACGAATATTCGAATAGTATCGGCCAGTGTTTCCTGATATCCAGCAACTGCAGCCTCGCGTACTGTCACCGCACTGATCCGCGGCGTCTCCCGCAAAGCCGCAAACAGAGCCTGCTGCTCCGTCGAATCGACGCGCAGATGCACGCTGTTGATCGCATTGCCGTTACCGAGCGCCCGGTTCAGGGCGCAGATTTCCATGTAGGCTGGCGACCCGATATAGGTTTCGAATAAAGCCACAAGCGGCAGATTGAGTATGACGCGCCGGCCCTCCAGAACCTCGATGAACACCTCGTCACCGATCCCCACACCGAGCATTTCGGCCAGCTGTGTAGACAATACGAGTCCATCAGGAGGCATATCCAGAGCGCGCGCCTCGGCGTCGAATACCCGAGACAGTTCCTGGTGCGCCGGAACCCCCAGCAGGTTCTGACGCTCCTCGTGCACTCCAAAGCGAAATTTCGCGGGGACGATGCGCATCGGTTCTGTCGTTATCACGCCAGGTAGAACAGCGAGCTCACGTTCCACGCGACTGTCCTGAGCTTCGGCAAAGCTAACCGTGAGGTCTTGTACATGGGCCTGCTTGAAGTACAGGTCGGCCAGCTCCTCGACCGCATCGAGCCACTGGAGTGACGCAATGAGGATCGCGAGGGCCATCCCAATACCAATACTCGAAACGATTGATCGCCCCGGCCACCGGCCAATCTGCCGCAGCAGAATACGCGTCGGCTGATCCAGCAGTTGCATACCTGGAAGTTGACTCAAGGGACCTCGGTTAAACTGCGGGGGTGCCGGCGGGCGCATCGCTTCGGCGGGCGGCAGTATCACCGCGGCTCGCACAGCCGCGAATGCGCCAGCCAAAGCCGCGATGATTGTCGCCAGCGCTGCCGCGGCAAGCGCTCTCGGCCCGGGTTCGTACAGCAAGAACGGAAACCGGAAAAACTCGGCATAGACTGACGTGCTTATCCGGCCGAAAAAGAACCCGGCGGCGATTCCCAGCAGCAGGCCAGTCGCTCCGATTGCGAGCACGAACTTCAGGTAATGCCACGCAATTTCGGCATTGCTGTAACCGAATGCTTTCAACAAGCCAATTTCGCTGCGGTCTGTCGCAATCAGGCGCGCCAGCAGGACATTGGTCAGGAATGCGGCGATCGCCAAAAACGCGGCTGGTAGCAACAATGACAGGGTTTCAAGCTGGTTTATCTGGTTACTCAGAAACCAGTGCGACTGCTGGTCTGTCCTGTCATAGGCACCATATCCCCCGTAAGGTTCGAGTATTTGATCCAGCGCCTCGATCACGGTCGTAGGCGCTACTCCAGCCATCAGGCCAACGCTGATGTCATTAAACGCGCCGTCGAGATCGAAAGCAGCCTGCAACCCGCGTTCGCCCAACCAGATGATGCCGAATCTACGGTCATCCGGGATGAGCGCGCCGGGACCGATCGTATAGACAAATTCCGGCGACAGGGCGACGCCAACCACAACAAGCTCCCGCCATTTGCCGTTGATGATGGCGCGAAACTGGCTGCCCGTAGAGAGACCATGAGCCTCGGCGAACGGTTCTGACAAAACGACCTCGTTGACGGCATAGAGGGCGGGCAGGCGACCGACTTTCAAAGCAAGACGATTTAGCAGCGGTTGCCTGCCTTCCGGTATGGAGACCAAGCGACTGACAACGAGATCATCAAAACCGGGAATCTCCAGAACCGCGGATTTGACCACGCGCGTGCTTACCGCCAGCACACCCGGCACACGCTCCACCCGCTCGCGAACGTAATTTGGTGCGCGCTGCATGCGCGCAAAAACGCTGGCGAACCGGTACCGGTCGTAATAAGCCTCGGCGGTGTTGTTGAGCGCCTCGATTGTGGTTACCGACATGATTAATACGGCGACGCCGGAACCGATGACGAGTGCTACTGCCAGCACCTGCGTACGCAGGTGCCAGAGATCACGTGCCAATTTCCGATTCAAGGCTCGCACAAGAAAATGCTAGTTCGCGCGCAGCAACCCTCAAGGTCTCCCGTTGTAGTCCCTAACCAGTAACCGTTGTGTTGTAACGGCTCTGGCCTGATACTGCCTGAGACAGGTTAGCCGCTTGGACTGAGATTGTCAGGAGTTCTCGATGCAAAGGCACGCCATTCACGAATTGCTAGGGATCGTCCTGGCTCTGGGCAGCATGGCAGCGCATGGGACAGATGTCCTGACTCGGTGTGACGAACTGGCGTCTCATCCGCTGGACCCCGATCGGGTGACAACAGGCGTATCAAGTAGCGAAGTGCGAGTGGTCGAAAGCATTGCGGCGTGCCGCGACGCCGTCGCCGCGGATCCCGACAACGCGCGACTCAACTACCAGCTGGGCAGGGTTTATTTCTACGACGGGCAGACGGACGCCGCCATGCCACACCTCGAGCAATCTGCCGCAACCGGCCATCGGCAGGCGCAGTTTGTGCTTGGCTACGTGATCGACGAGGGCATGCAGGGTGTCGAGCAGGACGCATGCCGGGTCGAGGACCTGTGGGCCCGTTCGGCGCGGGCCGGCAGACTGGCCGCGATGGTGAGTTATCCGCATCACGTACTGCGGGGGAGATTCGCTGGCTGTCAGTTGCAGCTCGATGACGCCGAGATGCTCAACATGCTGGAAGCTGCGACCGCGCGAAAGCTCGACTATTACCAGCGCGTGCTGGTGGGCGACCTGATCGAGGACCTCGGCGCGCGCATAGCCGCGCGCGACAACGGCAGAACAACGCCGCCATGAGCACGACGAACGATCAGTTAGTCCAGCGATTACGCACCCAGCTCGGCGACGAGCAGATCATTACCGATATTACGCGGCGAGAATTGCTGTCCACGGATTTTTACGCCGCCGGTGAAACCTGCGCCGCAATTATCCGACCGGTCGACACGACATCGTTGGCGGCGGCGGCCGCAGACGTGACGGGCGCCGGATATGCCCTGATTCCGCGCGGCGGCGGCATGTCCTACACCGGCGGTTATACGCCGGACACGCCGCAGAGCGTGGTGGTTGACCTCAGCGGGATGCAGGACATCATCGCGATCAATGCCGAGGATATGACCGTGACGGTGCAGGCCGGCACGACTTGGGAATCGATTTACGAGGAATTAAAGCCGCTCAGTCTGCGGCTGCCGTTTTTCGGCACGTTTTCGGGTCGACTCGCCACGGTAGGCGGCGGGCTTTCTAACGGCGCGGTGTTCTTCGGCAGCGCGCGGTACGGGAGTGCTGCCGAAAATGTACTGGGGCTCGAGATTGTCTGCGCGAATGGCCGGGTGATACGCACCGGCCAGGCCGGTTTCGATCGGGGCAGCGACTTTTACCGCTGCCATGGGCCCGATCTGACGGGTTTGTTCCTGCACGACGGCGGCGCCCTCGGGATCAAGACCGCCGCCACGTTTCGTCTCATCGAATCACCGCGCAGCTCGGCCGGGTTGTCGTTTGCTTTTGCAGATGCCGGTACCGCAGCCGGTGGGCTGTCTGCCATTACCCGCGCCGGCCTGGCCGAGGAAGCCTACGTGTTCGATCCGCACACAACGGCACGCAGTTTCGAGGCAACGGACTTGCGGGGCAATCTGCAACGCCTGGGCAAGATCTTGACGGGTCAGGACGACGCAGTGGCCGGACTGAAAGCGGGTGCGCGGGTGGCGCTCGCCGGCAAGCGCGTCGTGCCGAAAGACGCGTATTCACTGCACATGATTTGCGCCGGCCGCAGTGAGGCAGCCGTGGATGCTGACATGACACGCTGCCGGGAAATCGTTGCCGAGCGCGGCGGCCAGGAAATACCCAATTCCATTCCGCTGGCTGTCAGGGCCGCGCCGTTCGATAACCTGAATGGCGTACTCGGCCCGGACGGTGAACGCTGGGCTGCACTGAATGCAAAGGTTCCGCACAGCGATGCGCCGGCGATTATCGAGGGATTCGAGGCGCTGCTCGGACGTTTCCAGACGCGACTGCAGGAACTGGATGTCACGGTATCGACGCTCTATGTGGCGATGGACACTCACATTTTCAGCTTTGAAACCGTGTTCCACTGGCGCGACCGCTGGCTGCCGCCGCACCGGGACGTTCCCGATGCCACACATCTCGCGTCCCTGACCGAACCCGCGGCTGATCCGGCAGCAACGGCTCTCGTGGCGGAGTTGCGCCAACATACTTTGCAGCTTTTTAGTGAGCTCGGCGCCGCATCAAACCAGCTTGGACGCACCTATCCCTATCGCGACAACCTCGAAACCGGCGCGTGCCAGTTAATCGATGCGCTGGAAAACTATCTGGATCCGGACGGCCTCATGAATCCCGGCGTGCTCGGGCGGCGACACTCGTGAGCGGCAAATGCCCGGACCCCCCGGCGCTTGCAACATGATCAATTTCCTGTTGGTTGCGCATATCGCAGTGCTGGGCTACTGGCTTGGCTCCGAACTGGTCATCAACAGCACGTTCCGCTACGTGTCGCGCGCAGGGTCAATGCCCTTTCCGGAACGGGACCGGTTGCTGGATCATGTGCTCGACGTCGACCAGCACGTGCGTTATGCACTGATATTGCAGGCGGGGCTCGGTACGGTGCTCGCCGCCCTGTTGCGCTACGTTCCTGGCGGCAATGCACTGGCAATCAGCGCGGTGTTCGCCGCCGGCGCGTGGTTGGTACTGGTGGAGGCGACGCACAGGCAGCGCAAATTACCCTCCGGGCAATGGCTGGCCAGCATCGACAACGGCATTCGTTACATTCTGATTGTCGGACTATTGGTGACGGCGGGCGCGGCATTGTCCGGTGCGATCTCGCTCATTTCCTGGTTCGCAGTCAAACTCGCGCTGTTTGCCGGCGTGATCGTGTGCGGCCTTGGTATCCGGCTCGAAATCCTCCGGTATTACCGCGCCTGGCACGAAATTGCGGACAATGGCTCCAACGCGACACTCGAGGCCGAGCTGCGGCGTCGCTATGCGAGTGCCACCATGGTGCTGGTTATTCTGTGGCTGCAGATTGCCGCCATCGTGGCTCTGAGCCTGCTGCGGCCGTAAGATCGAGGGTTGCGAACACGCCTGCACCACGCGGGCGCATCACATTATAAGATGCCCCTTCCCCAACCAGAGCCGCAGCCATGCTATTGAACAGACCTCGTGCCGAGGAAATCATGCAGCGCGAACAGCTCGACGCGCTGATCGCCGTTACGCCACGCAACAGCTATTACCTGTCGGATTACTGGGGATTGTTCAACACGGCCGGCGGGTACGATGCGGCTTACCTGGCTCTGCTACCAGCCGGCGATCGGCCCGGCGCACTCATTCTCCCGGCCCTGGAAATTCGCCGCCTGGAAACCACGGGAGGGAGCTGGCTGCCCGAGGTCTTCGCCTATTCGAGCCGCGCTAGCGACGAGCGATTCGCCGACGGCACGGCGAGGGGCGTGGACTATGCCGGCTGGCCCTTCGACGCCGACAGCGACCTCACGGAATTGGAGCAACGCTGGCAACAGGTCGTGTCGCGCCTCGGGTCGGACATGTCAGCCGATGCGTTCTGGGCATTGGCACGCGCCATCAAAAATGCCGATCTCGACCAGGCGCGCATCGGCACGGACGATCCGCGCGTCGGCGACTGGCTGCGGGCCTGCGGCCTGGCTGGCGTCGACTGTCGTTTTCAGCCGTCGCTGTTCAACGAAATCCGGCAGATCAAAACGGCGCGCGAAATCGAGATCATGAAGCGCGCGGCTCGAATCAATGAGACCGCGTTGTTGGCCGCCGTTGCGGCCATGCGCGAGGGCAGTCGCTGGCCGGAACTCGAGGACGTTTACATGGCCGACATGGCGCGGCAGGGCGGCCGTGGTGTCTATTTGATGTGTGGCGTGGGCGAGTTACCGGCCGGTCAGGTGCGCCGCCACGAACCGGTGATGCTGGACGGGCTGGGTCAATTCCAGCACTACCACGGTGACTTTGGTCGCTGCGCCGTGGTCGGCGAACCATTGGCCGAACATCGCCGGCGACATCGCGCGATTTGTGCGGGCTGGGAAGTCGCGCAGGACTGGCTCAAGCCCGGGGTGCGTTACAGCGAGCTGGCGGCGGCGGTCGCCGATGTCGTGCGTCGCGAGGGCATTCCCGAATTCCGCGAACCCGTGGTCCATAGCCTGGGGCTGGAGCACACGGACGACCCGAAGCCGCCCGGCGTACAACCGCAGACCAAACCGGACCAGTTGTTGCAGGCGGGGATGGTGGTCAATGTCGACATGCCACACACAGAAATCGGCTGGGGATCCGTGCACATGGAAGACACGGTCCGGATTACCGCGGATGGATTCGAACGCCTGGGGGCGGCCGATTTCAGTCTGCGCGTGAACGACTAGCGACCGTCACCACGGTACATCATCGCCGAACCGGTCCAGGTAACGCCCCGAGTCATTTGGACCGAGCGTGTCAAACAACTCCTGTTGGGCGCGGATGCTATCGACCGGATCAACCTGCGCATCAGGGCCACCAAGGTCGGTACGGCACCAGCCCGGCGACATCGCGATCACGATGAGATGCTGCCATTCGGCGGCCATTCCCTTGGTGATGATGTTCAGCCCCGCTTTGCTGGATCGGTAGGCGTACATGTTGCCGGTCACATTGTTGGTGACCGATCCGAGTCCGCTGGACATGTTCACCAGCAGGCGCCGGTCGCTGGCCGCCACGTGATCGCGAAATGCGGTCGCGACTTTGAAAGCGCTCAGCAAGTTGACCTCGAGCATCTCCCGCCAGATCTGGTAGTCCATGTTCGCCAGGCTCTGATAGCGCATGGCCTCGGGCGTGCCTTTTGGGCCGGTGGTGCCGGCATTGTTGACGAGAACATCAACCGACGTACCGGACAGTTCCCCGGCCAACGTATCGACCGCTTCATGGTCCGTGACATCGAGCGCGTGCAGCGATACCTGGTCATGCTGGCGAGCGAGCTCGGTCAATGCCGGTACCTCGGGGCTGCGCGCACAGGCGAACACACGCCAGCCGCGCCCGGCAAACTGTTTCGCATGCTCCAGACCCAGCCCCCGGTTAGCGCCCGTGATCAACGTTGCTGGCATGAATGCCCCTGCCTAATCTATCCTGCTCACGACAGCACTTTACACGGAATTTTGAGCCAGCAAGGTGTTTCCGGGGAGCAATGTATGCCAATCGAGTCGAAGATTCCGCTACTCATTGCAACTGGCGTGCTCGCCATGAGTGTGGTGTCCAACACGCTGGCGGACGGCGTCCTGGTGCTCGGCGGCACAGGCCAGCTTGGTGCCCGGGTCGTCAAGGAGTTACTGGCAGCCGACGAATCCGTTGCCGTCTTGGTGCGCCCGACTTCGGACCGCAGCCGCCTGAACGGACTGGACGTGACTTACGTGGTTGGCGACCTTGTCAACGCGGATGAAGTGAGTTCCGCCATCCAGCAGACCCGGCCGCGCGTCATCATCAATACCGTGCGAGCACCATTGTCCGCGGCGGAGTTCTTTGAGCGCACGAGTCGCCACATCGTCAATGCAGCGGAGGCAAACGGCGTCCAACAAATTATTCATCACGGCGCCGTCGGGGCCGGTGACAACATGGCAATGCACCGTGGCGTGCCATGGACTTCGGTCCCGGGACTGGAAGCCCGTATGCTGGACCAGGGCCGGGCCGAGGCCAACTTCATGGCGAGTAGCGTGCCGGCTGTCGTCATCCGCAACAGCATCATCTGGCCGGATCGATATCCGGCGACCGGCCAGGCCGTGCTGACGGAAGATCAGAGCACCATGACCCCAATGACGCGCGCCGACCTGGCAATCCTGACTATGAGCTGTGTCGACAACCCGATGTGCAACGGCAAGATCTATCACGTCAGGGACGACTCCCTGGTGGGTAAAGAACGGCCACCCGAGTAGATGGGCAAATCCGCAAATGGCCCACCGCATTTCGTCGCCTGCCCGAGGAACGTACCAACCTGCCTCGTTACCTCCGGCGTGCTGGACTCAATTGGCTGCACGCCGCTGATGCTGCTCAAGCGGGCGAGCGACGCAACCGGCTGCCGCGTTTACGCCAAAGCGGAGTACATGAATCCGGGCGGCAGTATCAAGGACCGCATCGCCAAGCACATCATGCTCGAGGCCGAACGGCGCGGCGAGCTGCAACCCGACGCGACTATCCTGGAAGTGACTTCCGGCAATACCGGGATCGCACTGGCGATGGTTGGTGCCATTCGTGGCTACAAGGTCGTGATTGTTATGCCAAAAACGGTGAGCAAAGAACGGCGCAACATGATCCAGTCGCTCGGAGCTGAATTGCAGTTGCTGGAAGAGATCAATGACATGCAGGCTGCCGTGCACCGTAGCGTGGAGCTGGCCAAAGCGTCGCCGGATATCTTCCTGCCAAGCCAGTTCTCCAATCCTGATAATCCGGCCTGTCACGAGCAGACGACCGGGCCGGAGATTATTCGCCAGACCAATGCCGATGTGGCCGCGTTTGTGATGGGAGTTGGCACCGGGGGCACCTTGATGGGGGTCGGCCGTGCACTCCGCAAAGCCGAATTGCCAACTCGCATCGTTGCCGTGGAGCCGGATGAGTCCGCCGTGATGTCCGGCGATAAACCCGGCTGTCATGGCATCCAGGGCCTTGCCGACGGGTTTATTCCGGACCTGATCCACCTCGACGAGATCGATGAGATCGTCCGAATTCGGACCGCCGATGCCATTGCTGCCGCCGAACAACTGGCGCGGGAGGAAGGTCTGCTGGTCGGTATTTCATCCGGCGCGAATGTGTTGGCCGCCACACAAATAGCGCGCCAACTCGGACCCGGCAAAACCATCGTCACGGTTCTGCCTGATCGCGGCGAACGCTATCTGAGCCTCGCGAACCCCGCGGCAGCCTGATCCCCTAGACGCCCAGGTCGTCCAGCAGGTCATCGATTCGTTCCAGTGCGCCCGGCATGTCGTCCTGGAAGATGCGTTTTGAATTGCCGGGCGTGACCGCGGGACCACCCTCCTCCGGTAGCTGCGGGGTCGCATCAATGACAATCTTGGAGGTCTTGCCGGGTTCGGCCTGGGACGGCTCGAGCGGAATGCCTTTGGCGTCCTGGATGATGCGTGCGGCCGGATACGGTTGCCAGCGTGCACCCAGTGTTTGCCAGATTTCGTCCAGCCGGTACGGGGTGATCTCGCGATCCACGACAACGACGACTTTCGCCAGCATTTCGCCTTCGGCATAGATTTCGCCGGCCGCCATGCCCTGCCCCGGCGATTGCTTGTCGATGGAAACGATGTGGACCGCCGCGGCCTGTTGGGGGACGTGGATCGCCTGCAGGCCGGGAATCAGGTCGCGGTACTTCACGAACAGCGTCGCCTCGCGTGTCGCGCCGATAGCATTGCGGATCACCCCGGAGTAGGAATTCAGAAACCACGGCGATTCCCGATGCGTGATCGTCTGGACGTCCATGAAAAAGTTGGCATCTTTGGCACCGCCCATCACACCATAAAACTCCGCGAACGGCCCTTCCGGCAGCATGTTGTGCAGCGGAATCTCGCCTTCGATCACCATCTCGGCATTGGCCGGCACGATGATGTCCGAATTCTCAGCGCGAACGACCGGGAGCGCCTGCCCAATGAGACCGCCCGCAACGCCGAGCTCCGTCTGCCCGTCGACCGCAACCGCCGCACCCGCTACTCCGTAGGTGATTGGATCGACGCCGAGGACCAGTAGACCCCTGGCAGTTTTGTCGCCTCGCTCGATGAGTCGCTGCAGAAAACGCCAGCCACCCTGGCCCGGCTCCGGATTCACGCTGATTCGTCGCGGCCCCTGCAGCTGGCAGCGGTACACGCTGATCTTCGCGCCCAATTCGGGATCCTGCAAAATCAGGCTCCCGGAATTGATATAGCGGCCCGCGTCCTGCGGGTTGGTCTGCAAAAACGGAAAAGCCGTCAGGTCAATACCGGTTCCGGTCAGTCTTACCTGTTTGACCGGCGCGTCGTCCGCCGACACTTCACGCGGTGGAATATGCGGAAAACCGTCGGGGCCGCGGAGCGAAACGACTTTTCGCAGCGTCGCCGCAAACGCGTCCTGCGGCGCCGCATACTCGTCGATCCCGAAGCACAGCGCCTCGCCCAGCCAGGGCCCATAGGCGCCGCCAATGATCGGCCCGTCAAGCCAGCGACCATCGACCTTGACCCGGTCGAACAAAAACGCCGGCGCATTCATATAACCCCGACGCTCGATCAGTCGATACGCAAATGCCGTACTCTCGTAAGCGTCCTGGTCGAACTCCTCGATCCTGAGCAGGAGACCCCGCGCATCCAGTGCCGCGATATAGTCACGCAGGCTGAGAAACGGACCGATCCCCGGTCTCGTGGCCGGCGCCGGGGGTGAGACGCTGCTTGCTTTGGAGGATGCCATGCCGACGACTAGTATAGATGAGTGAATACGACCGGTAAGCAATCGACAGATGGAGTCCGGCAGCCGCCGACCACGCTGGCAGGGACACTGAAATACCTTGGTCCGGGCCTGATCATCAGCGCCTCGCTGGTCGGTTCGGGCGAGCTGGTCGCCACGACGAAGCTGGGCGCCGAAGCGGGCTTCACCTTGCTGTGGCTGATTATCCTCGGTTGCATCCTGAAGGTTTTCGTCCAGATAGAGATGGCCCGCTACGCGATCAGCGCCGGCGAAACGACGCTCACCGCGTTCAACCGCTTGCCCGGGCCACGACTGCGGGCGAACTGGGTTCTGTGGCTGTGGTTGATTGCTATCGCTTTCACCTACGCCGCGCTCGGCGGAATCGTGGGCGGCATCATGCAAGCGTTCGCCCTGGCATTCGACATCGATCAGCAAGCCGGCGCGATTGTGATGGTGCTTTTCACTATCGCGATACTCGTACTCGGCAGGTACAAAGGTATCGAGAAAGTCGCAACAGTCCTGGTCGTAAGCTTCACGCTCATCACCGTTGGCACGGTATTCGCCCTGCAGTCGACTCCCTATCAATTCTCCACGACGGAGCTTTTCGCCGGATTGCAGTTTGGCTTGCCCGACAAAGACGCCGCACTGTTTACCGCGCTTGGCGCGTTCGGGCTGATTGGCATCACCGGCGCGGAGTTGGTGAGCTATCCATACTGGTGCGTGGAAAAAGGCTATGCGAGGTTCACCGGTCGGCCCAACGGCGATGCTGACTGGCTCCCCCGCGCACGCGGCTGGATCCGCGTCATGCGCACCGATGCGCTACTGGCGCTGCTGATCTATTCCAGCACGACGGTCGCTTTCTATCTCATCGGCGCCGCGGTGTTGCATCCCCAGGGACTCAATCCTGACGGCGGCGCGCTGATCAGTACATTGGCCAATGCCTACGAACCGGTATTCGGCAGCAATGCGAAGTGGTTGCTCATTGTGGGCGCCATCGCCGTGCTGTATTCGACTTACCTGGTCGCAATGGGCGCGAGCGCGCGGACGCTCACTGATTTTGCCAGCGTCATGGGCTGGGTCGATCGCGAGTCACCGGACCAGGTCCGTCGCAGCGTCGCCGCGCTATCGGCCGTGTTGCCGCTGATTACGCTCGCGGTGTTCCTGGGCGGTATCAACCCGGTCGGCCTGATCATTGTCGGCGGAATCGCGCAGGCCGTCTTCCTGCCGGTCGCGAGTATCAGTGTGCTGTATCTCCGCTACCGCGTGACCGATCCGCGGCTGCATCCGGGAAAGGCCTGGGACCTGGCGCTGCTGGTCTCCTGTGCGAGCCTGGTACTGGTCGGCCTGTTTGGCCTGGCGCGCCTGCTGCAGCTGTAAGGTTCGATCGTATGCAGTCGAACGCCCTGACCATCGCGCAGCTGGACTCGGAAGTGGGTTTCTCGGGTGGCGAGGTGCAGGTTTTCCTGCTGATGGAGGGTCTGCGAGATGCCGGTCACCGCGTGATCCTGTTCTGCCAGCCGGGCAGCCGTTGCGAAACGGAAGCCAATCGACGCGGGTTCGCCGTCGAGCCGGTGCGCATGCGCAACTACTTCGACCTGGCCGCGGTCTGGCAACTGCGGCGGCGCTTTCGGGATCACACGGTCGATCTCGTCCATGCGAATACCGGTCGGGATTCATGGCTCGGTGGCTGGGCGGCACACAGTCAGGGATTGCCGGCCGTTACGACCCGGCGCATGGACAGACGCGTCAAAAGCGGCCTGCGCACGCGGCTGATCTACGAAAAGCTCTTTCAACGGGTGGGCGCAATCTCACCCGGCGTCGCAGACTGCCTGCGCGCAGGTGGCGTCCCGGAGGCACGCATCGAATTGATCCCCGAAGCCGCCGACCCGGCACGCACCACGCCTCGCAACGACAGAAACGCGGTCCGGGACGCATTGGAAGTCGCGACAAACGAAGTCTTGTTCCTGGGTATGGGCGCGCTGCTTCGGCGCAAGGGTTTCGATGTCCTGCTGGAGGCGACGGCGTCGCTGGATCCCGAGACGCGTCAAACCATGCAACTGCGAGTCGGCGGTGACGGTCCCGACAAGAGGGAACTGGAGGAGCAGGCCACGCGGCTCGGCATCGCCGGGCGCGTTCGCTTCCTCGGACGCCGCGAGGACACCGGCGACCTGTTGGCCGCCAGTGATGTATTCGTCATTCCGTCACGACGGGAAGGTCTCGGCGTCGCGGCGCTCGAAGCCATGGGCGCGGGCCGGCCAGTGATAGCCAGCCGCGTTGGCGGCCTCGCGTTCTCGGTGGTGGATCACGAGACCGGCCTGCTGGTCGACGCCGAGGATGTCAGCGGTCTGGCCGCCGCGCTGGAATCACTGATCAGCGATCCCGGGCTGCGGCAGCGTCTCGGGACCGGTGCGAAGGTGCGCGCGGACGCGCTGTTCACGCCGCGCCGGATGGTCGACGCTTATTTGAAGCTGTACCGCCAGCTAGTGAACTGACGCGCTATCCAGTACTGGCGGCGACCACGAATCGCCGCAACGAATTGGCTCCCGCGAGCAATAACAACATCGACAGTACTGCTAACCCGATCGCGGATGCCGCAATTCGTGCCAGCGACAATGCCAGGGGTTCCGGCTGGTAGTCGAACGCCGGAAACTTCTCGTAGTCAGCGGAGCGCAGCGGGACATTCTGCAGGAACCGCGTCATGAAATACTCGGTCCAGCGATCCCGAAACGCCAGCACCTGGTCTTCGAAGTGCTCGTAGCGATCGACGGAGGTGCCTGACACTTCATTGAGCGCAAGCCGCATCATGATGGCCGGCGATACAAACTGAAACCGATTGACCAGCTGCTGTTGCTGGTTGAGTTGCTCGCGGAATCGCTGCTGCACCGGTGCGACCGCATCGCTGACAGCCTGCTCCCGCGCAAGAAAATGCGCGAAGAAGTCCTGGATCTTGTCTTCCGGGTTTGGCACGAACTCGAGGTGGTCGAAATAAAACTCGTCCAGCGATTTCGCCGCATTCGCCTCGGCTTCCTGGCTGGCCGCGCGACCCGCTGCAATCATTTCCATGCGCGAAGGCGGCGGATAGATAATGGACGCAATCAGGCTGACTAGCGTTGGCACAACGACGACCAGCAGCAACCACAATCCGGCCAGCGTAATGCCATTGTTTTCTGAACTCCGTCCACGCGCGTTGACCAGCAGGGCCAAAGCAAACCAGAACAGGCAATACAGTGCGGTCAATGCCGCCCAGGCCAGGAAACGCAGCCAGGTCTCCGCGCTGCCGAGTTGATTACCGACCAGCAGCAATGACACCAGCCCGGCAGCCAGCACGACGCCGACCAGGATCCCGATACGCGATACCAGCTTGGACGCCATCAGTTCGCGTAACGACACCGGGTGCGCCAGGATCATCGCGAGCGTGCCCTGCTCCTTTTCACTGGATAGCATGTTGTAACTCAGCCCCAGCACGAATATCGGCAGCAGGTAAATGACGACGAATGCCAGGTCGAAACTGCCCGACAGCAGGTGCAGGGGATTCTGGAACTCGGACTTCTCGGTGACGTGCGCGAGATTGCGCATGGTCACGGCAATGTGATTGGTCAGCAGATCGCTCTGCCCGACCGCGAATGCCGCCAGTCCGGACGGCGGCAATACAGCGTATTCCTTCACGCGGTCCGTGCCGACCATGCCGGCGCTGGTCCCTTCGGGCGACTCACCGGGACGGGGCGCCCGATGCATTGCTTTGTACGTCTGGAATTCGAGGCCGTTTTCTTCGACGTATTGCTCGTACGCCACCACGCCCTCGCGCAGCTTGGCTTTCTTGCCGGCCTCGATGTCCCGCGCCACCTGCGCCGCCTGCGTCTGTTGCTGGAGTGTCTGCCCGCCGCTCCAGGCCGCGAAGAGCACCGCTGCCGCAATGCCTGCCAGCAGCCAGCCCAGCGCCGACGAACTCGCCAACAGCCGGATTTCATGTCCCATCATCATTCTGAACATGGCGAGCTCCTATATTTCCAGTCGACCTACCGCCTGGCGCGCCAGCCAGAAACTGCCGGCCAGCCACAGCAATAGCACGATCCAGTTCCAGCGGTATTCAGCCATCAGCGCACCGAGCTGTGGCGGCTGGTAGACACTCTCGAATTCCTCCACGGCCGAGAAGATGGTGCCGTCCGACACATAAAACTGGCCGGTGCGCGAATTGTTTTTGATATCCGCGTTCATCTTCGTAACCATGTCCCGGCGCACGGTCTCGGCAGTATTGACGAACTGGAAGTGATGCAACAGGTCGGTACCTGACAGACCCATGGACAGCGTGCGCAACACCAGCATCGGCGCGATCAGCCCGATGCGATCGCTGATCCGTTGCTGTGCGAGATAAGTATCCTGCAGGCCGAGGAAATGATGGTCGAAGACCTCGAAATCAATTTCCTCGAGCGTCTGCAACATCTCGCCGGTCCAGCTAACCGGCAGCTCCTGCATATCCGTGACCTGGTACTCTTCCATCAGTGCCTGGCGGGCTTGCATCAGCTTCACCTCGCGCGACATACCATCCAGCCCCTCGGCACCGTCGCGGGCGATATCTCGCTGGATTTCAACCGCCGCCGGCGTGGGATATAGCCACTCGGAAAACTGCGCCGCGGCGCGGGGCGCCAGAAACACGCCGAACGCCCAGATGCCCACCAGCACCAGCAGCGCCGACTGGCTCTGTCGTACTATTGCCGACACCGCCAGTGTCAGGAACAGAAAAGTTGCCGCGTAAGCCGTATAGGCAAGCACCAGCAGCATCGTCCGTACCGGCATGTCGATGACATGGTCGTCGGCCGGAAGCGTCGCCAGCAGTAGTCCACCGATGATCAGGCACGGCAGCAGCACTATCGCCACCGCGGCGCCGATGCCAAGTGCTTTACCCCACAGCAACTGGCGCGCCGGCAGGCCCAGGCTCATTAGCTGCCGCAAGGTACCCCGTTCGCGCTCACCCGAAAACGCGGTGAAGCCCAGGAAGATGATCATCAGCGGCAAGAGCACCTGCAGGATCAACCCGCCCGTAAGATCACCAAAACGCTGGACGGCACTGCGATCCCGCGCGCGCCGGTTCTCGGCCGGATTCTGGATATGGGCTTCCATCCACACCGACACACCCGTGTAGTTCTCGACACCATTGTCAAAAAAGGTCAGTGGCCCGGCCGGCTTGAACGCATAGTTGCCGAAGTGGGCACCCGCGTGCGGATTCTTCGGGCCCTGCTCGACGAACTGCGCATCGGTCGCCGACTGGGCGGCGCGCTGTTCGGCGAGCATGCCCTCGTAGCGTTGCCAGCCACTCAGCAGCGCGGTCATCAGGAGTGCCAGCAGAATGGCGGCCATCCAGCGGAACCGGCCATCGCGGACGATTTCGGTGAACTCCTTGCGGGCAATGGTCGTGATCATGGCGGGATTCCGATTCGTCTCAGATCCGGAGATAATCAAGACTCTAGAACGAACGACCGGAGTCCCTCAAGGCCCATCAGGCCGTCCGTCCGGCCCGTGGGACGGCCTTCTCGACCCCCAACAGGCAGCATGGCGCTACTCGGGTTTACGGAACAACAATGTAAAGCGATCGCTGTTACCGCGGACCGATTTGCGCCCCACCTCGAAACGCAGTTCATCATCCGGCCGGTAATGCACGTCGGAAAAATCCACCAGCTCGAACCCTGCGGCCTGGATCTCCTTGATCGCGAGCACGGGGTCCATGCGGCGCCAGTTCTCCCGGGTATCGGGGTCATTGTGCCGACGCGTGTGATCCACGACGCCATACAGCCCGCCGGGCTTCAGCACGTCGTAAACCGCCTCGTTCACGGAAGCGCGTGCCTCGGGAACGAAGTTGTGCAGGTTGCGGAAGGTCAGCACGAGATCGACCGGTTCCACGTCGATACTGAATTCGTCGAGGCCGAACAGTCCCATCGTTTCGGTGGGCTTGAACTGCGCATCCACCGGGATGATCTCGACTTTGCTCAGTTCCTCGTGTTGCTCTATTACCGCGCCGATACGCCGGGTACCCAAAGTCACATAGAGCTTGCCTTTGTCGGCGACGACCGGCCCGATAATCTTCGTGTACCAGCCACCGGCTGGCACCAGCTCGATGACCCGCATGTCCTCGCGCAGCTGAAAGAACTCCAGAGTTTCCCGCGGCTTGCGATTGGCGTCGCGCTCTTTTTCGGCCGCAGTGCGGATATCGCTGTCGACCGCGGCCTGGATCTTCTTGCCAATCGGGCTCAGGGGTGGCGGGCCGAATTGGGCGTAAGCCCCGGCAATGCAGGTACCCAGAATCACAATCAGGACGAGCTGGCGCATGCTGCTACTCCTCGGCCGGTCAGGCGGCCCATTGTTGAGGACCGGCTGGCAGTGTACTGTTTTCGCTGGAATGAAGCAGCCTCCGCACACAAGAACAATCAACGCGTGCACTCTTGGCCTGGTGCTTCTCCTTGGCGGTCTTGCACACGCGGATGCGCCACGGATTTTTGCGATTACCGATGCCCGCATCGTCACGGCGCCGGGCCAGGTCATCGACGAGGGCACGGTTGTCGTCCGCGACGGCTTGATCGAAAGCGTAGGCGCCGGCGTGGCGGTGCCCGCGGATGCCCGGGTCTTCGCGGCCGACGCTACGTGGTCGGTGTACGCGGCCTTTATCGACGCCGCATCGGCCGTGGCACTCGAAACGGAAGCATCGAACGGGCGGCCAGCACCACCAGCCTCAGCGAACAGGAAAAAACTTGGCGCCGCGCACGAACTGGATTCGGTCCGCGCGCACGCCGCGGCCGTGGATTTGCTCGATGTCGCGCACAGCAGTGTCGAGCGGCACCGTCAACTCGGTTTCGCGGTCGCTCACGTATTGCCAAACAAGGGTGTGTTCCGCGGCGAGTCCACCGTCATTTTGTTGCGCGAGGCACCTGCGGCGGAGCTGATCCTGGTCGATCGATTCGCCCAGGTCCTGACGTTGGAAAAATCCAGCTTCATGGCGCGGCGGTACCCGTCGTCGACGATCGGCGCGGTCGCGGCGATTCGCCAGACACTGCTCGATGCTCAGCGGCAGCTCGTGTGGCGCGAGCGCTACGAGGCCAATCCGGCCGGCATGCCACCACCCGGCTTCCGCGCATCCGATCCGGCGCTGCTCGCGCTGCTGCGTGGCGAGCGCCAGGCCGTATTCGTGTCCCGGGCACGGCTCGATCCCGGCCGCTTCCAATTGCTGATGAACGAGTTCGATTTGCAGGCAATGACCGTCGCCAGCGGGCTCGGGCAACCGCTTCGCGAATTACAGGCCGCCGAAATGCCGATCCTGTTGCCGCTCGAACTGCCGGAGAAACCCGATCTCGACGACATGGACACAATTCAGGATGTCAGTCTGCGCGACCTGCAAACGGTCGTTCGCGCGCCGGCGCTACCCGCGGAGCTGGCCGACGCCGGCGTGGAGTTCGCGTTCGTGACCGACGGCATGAAGAGCGCCCGTGACGTCCCGGATAACCTGGCCAAAGTCATCGAGGCCGGTCTCGATGCTGACCGGGCATTGGCCGCGCTCACAACCGTGCCGGCACGCCTGCTCGGGTTGAATCAGATTGCCGGCACTATAGCGCCCGGCAAGCTTGCAAACCTGCTGGTCGTCGACGGTGAGCTATTCGCGGCCAAGCCGAAACTGCTGCATTTGTTCGTGGATGGTTACCACGAGGAGTTCGAAGCCGAGGAAGTTATCGGTGATCCAAACGCGGTTGTCGATCCGCGAGGCACCTGGGAAATAGTTACCGAAGTAATGGGTCGCAGCGCGGAATCTACGTGGACCATTGAAGGTAGCAAAGACAACTATCGCGGTTTCAGCGAAAGTGACCGCGCCGGCAAACGGAAGTTCAAGAGCGTCAGCCTGCGCGGCAATGCGCTGACCGTGGTAAGTGAATCGCCGCGCGGCGAAGTCGACATTACCGTTGTGGTCACGGGAGAACGGCTCAAAGGCGATACGACGATGGAATCGCCGCGGGGCTCGGCGACAATGACGGTCGCCGGTAAACGCGTCGCCGGTCCCGAGAGCGAGCTGCAATGAAGCACAGCACGACTTCCTGCTTGGCGTCCGTCGCCCTGCTGACGGTAAGCGGCGCCTGGGCCACCGCCGATCGCGACACGGCTCTACAGCTGGAACCATTCCCCCCGCCGCTACCTCCGGGCGAGCAACTGCTGATTCGCAACGCGACTCTCTGGACACTGGAAGCCGACGGCATCCTGCAAAACGCGGACCTGCTGATCGAGGACGGGCGCATCGCGGCGATCGGCACGGGCCTCGAGGCCAACCGCGACGCAACCATCATCGACGGCACGGGAAAACACGTCACGCCCGGCATCATCGACGCGCACAGCCACAGCGCCACCGAAGACCTGAATGTAAATGAAGGCGTGAACAGCATCAGCGCGGAAGTTCGCGTCCGCGACATCCTCGACCCGCGGTCGCTGGATATCTATCGACAGCTAAGCGGCGGCGTCACGACGATCCACGTATTGCACGGCTCCGCCAACGCCATCGGCGGGCAAAATGCCATTATCAAGTTGCGCTGGGGCGCCGAGTCGCCGGACGAATTGGTTTTCGAGGACGCCCCGCCGACAATCAAGTTCGCCCTCGGTGAGAACCCCGTCCAGGCGGCGTTCGTCACCGTGGGTCGGCAGGGACGCGACCAGCGCTACCCGGCCACACGCATGGGCGTGTCCGCCCTGATCCGATCGAGCTTCGAACGCGCGGCGCAGCATCGGCAAACGTGGGAACGGTACGACTCGCTGCCCCGGCGCGCTCAGCGTCGCGAAGCACCGCCGCGCCGCGATCTGCAGCTGGAAGCACTCGGCGAAATCCTGGCCGGCGAGCGGTTGGTTCACACGCACGCCTATCGCGCCGACGAAATTCTGATGCTGATTCGCCTGGCCGATGAGATCGGCTTCAAGGTAAATACGTTCCATCACGTACTGGAAGGCTACAAAGTCGCGGACGAAATGGCCGCGCATGGCGCCGGCGGCTCAACTTTTTCCGACTGGTGGGCCTTCAAAATGGAGGCCTACGATGCGATTCCTTACAACGCCGCGCTGATGGAGCAACGCGGCGTGCTGGCAAGCCTGAACTCGGATGACGGCAACCTCGCCCGCCGACTGAATCTGGAGGCCGCCAAAACATTGCGCTATGGCGTCCTCGAACTCGAACAGGCGCTGGCGATGGTGACGCTCAACCCGGCGCGCCAGCTGTTCATCGACGACCGGGTCGGTTCGTTGGCCAAAGACAAGGATGCGGATATCGTCATCTGGAGCGGTGATCCGCTGAGCGTGTTCACGATCGCCGAGATGACGCTGGTGGATGGCCAGGTACGCTTCAGTCGCACGCGCGATCTGGCACATCGAGAAGCGGTCGCGACGGCGCGTGAATTGCTCGTGGCCGAAATCCGCGGCGATGCTGAACCGGCCGCCAATGGCGATGACACACCAAGCACCTTCACTAACCCGCCCGCAGCACAACGTGACTACCAGTTCGCATCACTGGCACCGGCGCGGACAGTCGCAATTGTCGGCGCAACCGTGCATACGCTCGAAGGCGCACACATAGAAAATGGCGTGGTGGTTTTCACCGCAGGTCGCATCACTGCCGTCGGCGGACCCGGCACGACCATACCAACCGGGGCCGACCGCTATGACGCGAGCGGCAAACATCTGTGGCCCGGCCTGATCCACACCAACACCGTGCTCGGCATCAGCGAAATCGACAGTGTCGCCGGATCGGTCGACGTCGTTGAAACCGGCGACGTGAATGCCGACGCCGATGTGTCCCTCGCGGTCAATGCCGCGAGCAGGCACTTCCCGGTCGCACGCTCGGGCGGCATTACGCACGCGGTGGTTCTGCCGCGCGGCGGAATGATCGCCGGCACGACGTCGGTCCTGC
>JASJBD010000054.1 GCA_030066665.1 Gammaproteobacteria bacterium | reverse complement strand
CGCCGCAACAATGCCAACCAGGGCGCGGGATACATCGAGTACAACGGTGCGCAATGGCTGATGCGCATGCCTGGGCTGGCCACTGAGCTCGACGACCTAGCCGCCATCGTCGTGAGCGAGACCGACGGCGTACCCGTGCAGATCAGGGACGTGGCCAGCGTAGGTCTCGGACGTGAAATGCGCGCTGGGGCGGCAACCCAGAATGGCGAAGAGGTGGTGCTGTCCACGGTGTTCATGCTCATGGGGGAGAACAGCCGGACCGTTGCCCGTGCAGTTGCGGACAGGATCGAGGACATTCGGCCGAGCCTGCCGCCAGGCATCAGCCTGAACTCGGTCTATGATCGCACCGGACTCGTGGATGCCACGCTCAGAACCATTCGCACTAATTTGCTGGAAGCGGCGTTGCTGGTCATGGCAGTGCTTTTCTTCTTCCTCGGCAACGTCCGAGCGGCACTGCTCACGGCGGCGGTCATACCGCTCGCCATGCTGGCAACAGTGACCGGCATGGTCCGCTCCGGAGTAAGCGCCAACCTGATGAGCCTGGGGGCCCTGGATTTCGGCCTGATTGTTGATGGCGCGGTGATCATCGTAGAGAACTGTATCCGGCGCCTGCGGCTCGAGACCGATGAGCACACATCTCTCGACGACCGCCTGGAGGTCGTATTTCAGGCCACCCGGGAAGTGATACGCCCGGCGCTATTCGGCGTCTTCATCATTACCGCCGTCTATATCCCGATATTCACGCTCACTGGTGTGGAAGGGAAGATGTTCCATCCCATGGCCATCACGGTGGTGATCGCCCTGCTTTCGGCAATGGTGCTATCGATCACGTTCGTGCCGGCCGGCGTGGCCTTGCTGTTCAGGGGACCGGTGAACGAACGGGGGGAAAAAACCGTTACGGTGCTCAAATCTGCGTACCGTCCGGTGCTAGTAACCGCGCTGCGTTTTCGTCATGGGATCGTGCTCGCCGGGATCATCGTGGTGATCTTTGCTGGCTGGCTCGCCACGCGTATGGGTACCGAGTTCGTTCCAAACCTGGACGAAGGCGACGTGACCATGCATGCGCTCCGGATACCCGGCACGTCGCTGAGTCAGGCGGTTGCCATGCAGCTGGGGCTGGAGGAGGTCGTGTCGACGCTGCCCGAGGTGGAACGCGTCTTTTCCCGAATCGGTTCCGGGGAGATCGCAACGGACCCGATGTCACCCAGCATGGCCGACACTTTCATCATGCTGAAACCCAGACGTGACTGGCCAGATCCGCGGAAACCAAAAGCCGAACTGATTGCAGATCTCGAATCACTGGTGACCCCGGTACCCGGCAACCGCTACGAGTACCTGCAGCCGATCGAAATGCGCTTCAATGAGCTGTTGGCAGGCGTGCGCGCGGAGCTGGCGGTCAAGGTCTTCGGTGACGATTTCGATTCGCTCATCGAAGCAGGGCAGGCGATTGAATCGGCTGTGGGCGCGGTTCCCGGTGCGGCGGACGTTGCGCTGGAACAAACGTCGGGCCTACCGGTGCTGACGCTGGTGCCGGACCGGCAGGCCATGGGCAGGCTTGGTCTGTCGCTGGGAGAAGTCCAAAGCTATGTTGCGATGGCCCTGGGTGGGGAGGCCGTCGGGCAGCTCTATGAGGGTGATCGCCGTTTCGACATCGTGCTACGCCTGCCGGAACACATCCGTCAGGAGCCCGATCGCTGGGTAAACCTGCCCGTGCCACTGGGTGATGGGGCATACGTGCCGCTGCGTGAAATTGCCCAGCTGGAGAACGTCATCGGTTACAACCAGATCAATCGGGAAAACGGCAAGCGCAGGGTTGTCGTCACGGCAAACGTCCGTGGTCGTGACCTCGGTTCCTTCGTGGCAGAAGTCCAGCAGTCAATCGCGGGTCTCGATGTTGTGCCGGCGGGCTACTGGGTGGAGTTCGGTGGGACCTACCAAAACCTGGCGTCGGCGACCCAGAGACTATCTCTTGTCGTTCCAGTGACACTGTTCTCCATCGTCGTGCTGCTTGTGGTGGCGCTTGGCTCGTTTCGAGACGCTTTCGTCGTGTTCTCGGGGGTGCCGTTCGCCCTGACGGGCGGGGTCGCCGCCCTGCTCCTTCGGGACATTCCGCTGTCCATATCGGCCGCCGTTGGATTTATCGCATTATTCGGGATCGCGATGCTGAATGGACTCGTGATGGTGTCGTTTATTCGGGACCTGCGGCAGCGCGGACGGCAGCTGGAGGAAGCGATCATCGAAGGCGCGCTGACTCGTTTGCGGCCCGTGCTCATGACAGCGCTAGTAGCCTCTTTGGGCTTCGTGCCCATGGCCCTGAACACAGGCGTGGGCTCGGAAGTACAACGCCCACTGGCAACCGTTGTAATCGGGGGCATTTGCTCGGACACCCTGCTCACCCTTCTGGTGGTGCCCGCATTGTACCGTTTGCTGCACAGACCAGACTCGGCGCCAAGTGCCGGAGCCGCGGCTTGAGCCGGGCACCGGTCTATCGATTCCGCACCGCAAACAGGAATCGACACGACTGTCATCAAGAACGGTTGCGACGTTCCGGGCCTGCGGTACGTCCGCTGCAGCTGGGTTAAAATTGGGCTGCAGACGGCGGAGCAGGGGCGACGCGCCGCCACGGAGGTATGAGCAATGCAGCGAACGTTTCATCTATGGATCGCGGCCCTGGGCGCAGCTCTGTGCGGCTACGCTGGGGCAAGTTTTGCTGGTGATGCCTGGACACAGGTCAGCGAACCGGGCCGCCGTGCGATCAGCCCGGAAATCGCTGTCGGTCGCGACGGTGCGATCAACCTGATCTGGCTGGACAAGGGCCTGACCAAGGACCGGCCGCCGCCGAAACCGCGCAAGCCCGGCGAGCACAGTCACCGGTCCTCGACAGATCTGTACTTCAGTCGTTCCGAAGATGGCGGCGCCACCTGGTCGGACCCGGTGCGTGTCAATCGCGAGTCCGGCGAAGTCTGGGGATTTGCGGTCAGCAAACCGCGCATCGGCGTGGGTCCGACCGGGACAATTCATGTTTTCTATCCGGCCAACGACACGTCCGCAAAATCCGACAAAGACATCGTATCGGCGAAGTACACCCGGTCGACGGACAACGGCAAGACCTTCGAGGTTGGGCGCACGTTGAACCGGCCGGCGGATTTCGACCAGGAAGACCTGCTGGGTGAGAACCTGGCGGCGACATTCTCGTTCGGCACGATGGCGGTGGGACCGGACGGTTCCGTCTATGCCGCCTGGCAGGACGTGGGCGAGATGGCGGATAACGCCGATGGCGCGGCCGCGCACATGGCGGTGTCCCGCGATGATGGCAAGACCTTCAGCAAGGAAAAAGCGGTCATCGAAGGCGGAGCGGTTTGTCCCTGCTGTCAGTTGACGATGGCTTTTGCCGGGGACCAGGTCTTGCTGGGTTATCGCAAGATTTACGGCGACGGTCGTGACAGCACGATCGCGATGTCGGCAAACCTGGGCGCGAGCTTTCCGGCAGAGGTCCGCTTGCCGATGGCGCGGTGGGACATCAATGGCTGCCCGTTGAAGACGACTGAAATGGCGGTCGATGGTGAGCGTATTTTCGCGGCTGCGTATACCGGCGGGGAAGATCCGCCGGGCGTCTATTTCACCCACTCCGTGGATGGCGGCAAGACCTTCGCCGCGCCCGTGCAGGTGCATGCCGATGCGCCGTACTCCGATGCCCCGCAGTTGAGCATGGGCCGCAATGGCCAGGTCCGCGTGATCTGGCAGGCCAAGATCGACGGGCCGCGGCGCCTGTTCATCGCCGAGACCAGCGATGACGGCGCGCTCGGTGCCCCGCGCGAGCTGTCGACGCCCCCGGGCAATTCCGCCTACCCGGCGACCGCGGACGGCCCGGACGGGCAAACCTACGTGACCTGGCAACAGGAGAACGAGGAAGTCTTTGTCGCCGTAATCAGTTCGCCGGTAGCGGCGACGGCAAGCCGCTGAAGCGCTTCGCGCGTCCGTCGTGACCGCTGCGGACGAGGCCGCCGAGGACAGCGCCAGCAACACGCAACGACCCTGGCACCAGTTGCCGGGTGCCGACGTTGAAGCCGCACTGGAGAGTCCGCCAGCCGGGCTTCAGCCGGCCGAGGTCGCGGCGCGCCTGCAGCGCGTCGGACCCAACGAGCTGCCGAAGGGGGCAGGACCCGGCTGGGCGAAGCGTTTGCTCAGCCAGTTCAGGAACCCGCTGCTGCCGATACTGCTGATCGCCGCGACGATCTCTGCCGGCCTGGGCCAGGTGGTGGAGTCCGCCGCCATCTTTGTCATCGTCGCATTTTCCGCGGCGCTGGGTTTCGCGCAGGAAACTCGGGCGATCAAGGCCCTCGATGCCTTGCGACAACTGGCGGCGCCGCGAGCCCGCGTGATTCGCAGCGGGCACCAGCAGAGCATTCCGGCGCGCGAACTGGTCCCGGGTGACCGGCTGCTGTTGCAGGCCGGCGATCGCGTGCCCGCCGATCTCCGCCTGCTTGAATGCGCGAACCTGCGCGTCGAAGAGTCAGCCCTCACCGGGGAATCGGAGCCCGTCGACAAGTCCCCCGAACCGTTTGCGAGCGATGCCGATCTCCCACTCGGTGATCAGTGCAACATGGGCTGGGCCGGCACGTTGGTGAGCTATGGCCGGGGCGCGGGCGTGGTGGTCGCGACCGGCGCCGCGACCGAGATGGGGCGACTGGCGCGCCTGTTGCAAACGGTCGAACGGGACGAGACGCCGCTGCAGGTCAGGTTGCGGCGGCTCGCGCGGCTGCTCGCCGGGATAGCCGCGATCGTTGCGGTCGCCGTGCTGGTATCCGGGCTGCTGCGGGGCGCGCCGTTGCTCGAGATGCTGATATTTGGCATTGCGCTGGGCGTCGCAGTGGTCCCCGAAGCGCTGCCAGCCGTCGTGACGATCGGGCTGTCGCTCGGCGTCCAGCGGATGGCGCGCCGTCAGGCGCTGATCCGCCATCTGCCTGCAGTCGAGACGCTTGGCAGCGTCACGGTGATCTGCACCGACAAGACAGGCACGCTGACCCAGGATCGCATGACACTGAGACGTGTCCTGCTGGCCGACCTCACGGTGGACCTGGAAGCCGTTGCCACCGAGACGGGGCAACCAAACCCGCATCTCGCGGACTTTCTGGCCGCCGGCGCGCTCGCGTCTGACGCCCGTCCGGAACGCGAAGAGGATGGCTGGTCCGTGGCGGGTGACCCGACCGAGGCCGCCCTGGTGCAGGCCGCGGTCGAGCACGGACAGGACCCGATTCGCCTCGGTCAGGAACAGCCGCGTATCGACGAAATCCCCTTCAGTTCAGAGCGTAAGTACATGACAGTACTGGTTAAAAGTAGTGATGGAGGACGCGCATACACGAAGGGTGCGCCGGAGGTCGTGCTGGGCCTGTGCGAGGCCGAAGTGACCGCGCAGGGCGAGCAGCCGCTGGCGGCAGCACGCCGGGAGTATTGGTTGGGGGAAGCCCGGGCGATGGCCGGGGAGGGGCTGCGCGTGCTGGCGGTCGCCAGCCGCCGGACCGAGTCGATTGAGAATGCTGACCAGGAACTCTGTCTGCTCGGTCTGGCCGGCATCCAGGATCCGCCGCGGCCTGAGGCCGCGGCTGCCATTGCGCGCTGTAATGAAGCCGGGGTGCGGAGCGTAATGATCACGGGTGACCACCCGGAGACAGCCCGTGCAATTGGTGCCGAGCTGGGTCTGTTGGCGGGCGGCCGGGTGCTGACTGGCCCGGACCTGAGCGCATTGTCGGACCAGCAACTGTGCGAAGAAGTTGAATCCATCGACATCTACGCGCGCGTATCGCCGGAACACAAACTGCGCATCGTGGATGCCTGGCAGGCCCGTGGCGAGATCGTGGCCATGACCGGCGACGGCATCAACGATGCACCGGCGCTGCGAAGCGCGAATGTCGGCATCGCGATGGGGATTACCGGTACTGAGGTCAGCCGCGAGGCGGCGGACATGACACTGGCCGACGATAACTTCGCAACCATCGTCGCAGCGATAGAAGAAGGTAGAAAAATCTACGACAACATCAAGAAATTTATCGTGTTAATGCTCACGACCAATCTCGGTGAAATCGGTCTCGTGGCGGGTGCCACCGTGTTGGGGCGCGGGCTGCCGCTCAGTGCGGTGCAACTGCTGTTCGTGAATCTGGCGACCGACGGTCCACCGGCGGTCGCGCTGGCCGCCGAACCCGCGGAAGCCGATGTGATGAATCGGCCGCCGCGGGATCCCGTGTCCGGCATCTTCGATCAGAAATTCATGCTGTTGCTGGTGGTGGGCGGTGCCTGGACCACGGCCGCGACGCTCGGCGTCTACCTGTGGGCCGGCTCGGCCGGGCACAGTCAGGCTACAGCGATGAGCATGTGTTTTGCCTGCCTGATCCTGATCGAGTTCTGCCAGGCCTACAGCTTCCGGGTGCCGCGCCAGTGGTTTTTCCACCGACCGTTTGCCAATCGCTGGCTGAACCTCGCGATCGTCCTGGAACTCGCGGCATTGCTCGCTCTGATCTACAGCCCGTGGTTGCAGGCCGCGTTTGGCACCGTTGCGCTGGAGGCACGGGACTGGATCGTAGTCGTCGCGGCGGCCGTATCGATCCTGCCCGCGCTCGAACTGACGAAAGCCTTTTGGCGCTGGCGGATCCAGCAATGACGCTCGAGCAAGGTTTACTGTTCGCGCTGCTGGTGTGCGTCTTTGCGCTGTTGATCTGGGGCCGCTGGCGGTATGACCTGGTGGCATTCGTCGCACTGCTGGTGGCCTTGCTGGCCGGCCTGGTACCGGTGTCGCAGGCGTTCTCGGGATTTGGTCATCCGGCCACCGTCATCATCGCGCTGGTGCTGATCATCAGTCGCGGCCTGTCGAATTCCGGCGTGATCGAGCTGCTGGTGCGCCACGTCGTCGACGCCAGCCGCCGATTGAGTGCGCATATCAGCATCATGTCGGCGGTGGCGGCCGCGCTATCAGCGGTGATGAACAATGTCGCCGCGCTGGCATTGCTGATGCCGGTGGATTTGCAGGCGGCACGCAAGGCGAAACGCAGCCCGTCACTAAGCCTCATGCCGTTGTCGTTTGCCTCGATCCTGGGCGGCATGATCACGCTGATCGGGACGCCACCGAACATCATCATCGCGGAATTCCGCGCCACCGAACTGGGTGAGTCCTATCGCATGTTCGACTTCGCCCCGGTCGGACTGGCGTGCGCGGTTGCCGGCGTGCTGTTCGTCGCGCTGATCGGGTGGCGGCTACTGCCAGCGGGGCGCAAGGATTCGAAAGGCTCCGAGGATCTGTTCGAACTGGCGGACTATATCGCCGAACTGTCGGTGCCGGAGAAATCCAAGGTCATTGGCCAGCGGGTGCGCGACCTGGACGAGGCCGTGGCCGAGAGTGACGCGGAGATCGTCGGTTTGATTCGCAACGGCCGACGCATGCCGGGCATGGCGCGCCGGGAAGAAATCCGCGCCGGCGACATCCTGGTGCTGGAGGCCAGTCCCGAGAGCATCGAAGAGGTGCTCGGTGCATTACAGCTCAACTACGTCGGTAGCGGCAGCAAAGCACTCCAGGAAGAAGACCTGGCACTGACCGAGGTGGTCGTACCGGAAACGTCCCGGCTGGCGGGCCGGACGGCGCTGTCAGTGCGCTTGTTGCGCCGGTACGGCGTGGCGCTGGTTGGGGTCTCACGCGAAGGAAAGCGCTTCCGCGAGCGCGTGCGGCACCTGGAGATTCGTCCGGGGGACGTGCTGCTGTTTCTTGGCGGCGAGGACAACCTGACCGATGTCACGAACCGCCTGGGCTGCCTGCCGCTGAAGGATCGCGGGCACCGTGTGATTCAACGCCACAAGGCCGGGCTCGCGGTGGGCGCCTTTGCACTCGCCATTCTGCTGGCGAGTTTCGGTGTGGTGTATCTGCCTGTGGCGCTTGGCTGCGTGGTCGCTTTCATGGTGCTAACCAATATCGTGCCGGCGAGGGATGTCTACGAGTCGGTGGAATGGCCGGTGATCGTGTTGCTGGGGTCGATGATCCCGATCGGCACGGCGTTGCAGACGACCGGTGGCACGGCATTGATTGCCGGCGGCATTGTCGATCTGGCGGCCGGTTATTCGCCAGTCGTCGTGCTGACATTGTTGATCGTCATTACGATGACGCTGTCCGACGTGATGAACAACACGGCCACAGCGGTCATTGCAGCGCCGATTGCCATCGACATCGCCGCCCGGTTGAACGTGAGTCCGGACCCGTTCCTGATGGGCGTTGCCGTCGCGGCATCCAGTGCGTTCCTGACCCCAATCGGCCACAAGAACAACACGTTGATTCTCGGCCCGGGTGGTTACCGGTTCGGGGACTACTGGCGGATGGGGGTGCCGCTCGAAATCCTGGTGATCGTGGTGGCCGTGCCGACAATCCTGGCCGTGTGGCCACTGTAGGGGGTCCCGGGCATCCCGATATTAAGCGTATAATGTATATTATGTTAAATTAGCCAATCACCATCGGATCAGGCCCACAGTAGCGCGCTCCCACGCCACTGAAACAAAGCATCGGCATTCCCGAGTAATTGCGTCGATAAGAACGGCTTTCTCGAAAGTACGCCTTAATCTACTCTGCGTCCTTACACGATAACTGGAGCGATACGAACATGGATGTACAGCAGCTACTGAAAGCAGATGCGTTTGACAGCGGATTCACCGGAAGCGTGGTGGCCAGCGGCCTGCTGGCTGAGTTGCGCGCGAAGACCGGCCCCGCGACCTCAGGCACTCCCGGACACGGAAGCGGATTAGAGGTATTGGGCGACATGACCTACCAGGCTTATCGCCGCTACCGGCTGAGATTTCCCGAGGCAATGGCCTCGCTTCACGAAGTCGGCACGAGCCGTGGCTTGGCGACAGCGTTCGACGCCGCCCGCCGGCGCTTTCTGCCGGAGCCTGCGGATGTCGAGGCACGGCAACGACTGAGCCGGAACCTGCTGCAGGCGATGGTGACAGCCGCAAAGGACGATGCTGCCATCGACAACGCGAAAGTCGAGCGAATCGATGCGGTCCTCCGGGGCCACGGTATCGGTGACAACGAGCGTGACCTGGTCATGGAATGGCTGTGTTCGCCCGCCGATCCCGTCAGGGTGGCCATGCTGGCGCGCAATACGGAAGAGGCAGCTGCACTGTATCTAGCGTCACTCCTGGCGGTCGCACCTGATCAATGGTGCCGGCTGAAATATCTGGAGGACCTGCTCTCCTCGCTGGCTATTGATCCGCAGTTAGCCGTGGCTCTGGAGAAGTCGGCGCTTGGCAGCATCGCTATCGAACAGGTTGCCGCCTGATCCCTACCGGGGCGCCCCTCGCGGGCGCCCCGTCAGTCACGCTGTTGCCGCAGGCTGGTACGCCGAGTACACCGGCTCCCAGCTGCCGGCGGCGAGCAACTTATCGATATCGGTATCCGGTTCGATGCCACACAGTCCCTCTGCGACTGCATAGTTGAGTACCTGCCGCGCGACGGCCGCGGATGCATCGTGCAATCTCTCGATACGCGGATACAGGAGTCCGCTGTCGAGTTCCTGCGGGGTGACCACCGCGGACAGTGCTTTCGCAGCTTCAAAAAACAGCGCGTCTGTCACGCGATTGATGCCGCCGACCAGCACGGCCAGGCCGACACCGGGGAAAATGAAGGCATTGTTGCCCTGCCCGATCTGCACCCGCCGATCGCCCCAATGCACATCCGGGAATGGACTGCCGGTGCTGATCAGGGCGCGTCCGGCCGTCCAGGCCAGCAAGTCGGACGGTTTGGCCTCCGACAGGTCGGACGGGTTCGACAACGGCATGATCAGGGGCCGTTCCGTTTGTGCCGCGACAGCGCGCACGATTTCCTCGCTGAACGCACCCGGTTGCCCGGATGTGCCGATCAACACGGTTGGCTGGAACTGCTCCACGACGGCTGCCAGGTCGCGGGTGCCATGTAGGCCACGCGCCGCTGCCACGGCGGGATCCCAGGCCAGTTCCTGCTTGTAAGCGTCTGTGATCTGGGCGTTGTCGACCAGCAGACCGCGGCGGTCCAGCGTTGCGATCGCATGACGCGCGTCCTCTGCGCTACATCCGCCGGCGATCAGGCCCGCCCGGACCTGTCGCGTAATACCCAGGCCAGCGGCCCCGGCGCCCAGTATGACGATGCGCTCGTCGGCCAGGTGCCGCCCGTGCACCCGCTCCGCGCTGAGGATCCCGGCCAGTGCGACGGCACCCGTGCCCTGGATGTCGTCGTTGAACGATGGGATCCGGTCGACGTAGCGATCGAGGACACGCAAGGCGTTGTCTTTGCGGAAGTCCTCCCACTGCACCATCGCGCCAGGGAAACAGGTCTGCACAGCACTTACAAACTCGTCGAGCAATGTGTCGTAAGCATCTCCACGTAAACGCTTTTCTCGCCAGCCCAGGTAGACAGGATCGTTGAGAAGATCCTCATTGTCCGTGCCGACATCGAGGCTGATCGGCAAGACGGCCGCCGGGTCCACGCCCGCGCCGGCCGTGTAGAGCGCCAGCTTGCCAATGGCTATGGCCATGCCGCCGGCGCCCTGGTCACCAATGCCGAGAATGGCTTCGTTGTCGGTCGCGACGATCAGGCGGACCTCCCGGTCACCGACCCAATTGGACAACACCTCGGCAATGCGCCCCTGCATGTCGGGCGTGATCCACACGCCGCGACCGCGCTGGAACACTCGGCTGAACCGTTGGGTCGCCAGCCCGACGGTGGGCGTATAGACGATTGGCATGAGTTCCGCGAGGTGATCGCGTAACACCCGAAAGTACAGGTGCTCATTGCGGTCCTGCAGGGACGCAAGAAACACGTATTTCTGCAACGGATCGCCGTAGCGGACCAGGTTGCGGTAGTCCCGCTCGGCCTGTTCGTCGATCGTCATATAGCCCTGCGGTATCAGGCCCTCGAGACCGAACGCCCGGCGCTCGTCCGCGGTGAAGCCGGAGCCTTTGTTCAGCAGCGGATCGTGCAGCAGGTCCTGCCCGCGCAGTCGAACTTTGCGCGGACCGCCGCTCATTCCTGGACGACTTGGTTAATCACAATGCTGACCGGGCCATCGCCGCTCTGCCAAGTGGCTTCCCCGAAGATGTCGCCCGGCTGCGCCAGCGCGGTGCCATTATTCGACACGCGCGCCACGAGGCTTATCTGCTCTGCCTGGGACAAATCCCGGCCGGCGATCATCGCATTGGCATCGCTGATCTGCAGGGTCCGCGGCAGATTGGCGGCCTGCTCCCGAATCGCTGCCAGCGGCGGGCCCGGTTGGCCGGCATTACGCGCCGCCAGGAACAGCACCGCACCGGGACTGATCCGGCTGCTCAGCGCATCGGTCACGGAGACTTCCACGTCGATAGTGGTGCCCGCCGCTGTGGCCACTGCCGGCGCCGCAGGCGCACCCATGCCCAGCGCCGTGAGCTGCTCGCGAATCACCCGTGCAATTGGCTCCGGCGGATTCAGGTCGAGTAGCCGGGACCAGCGACTGCGCAGCAAATCCGTGTCCTGCCGCGCCAGGGCCGCAAGACCGCCGTACCAGAGCGCGCGCGGGTCGTCGGGTAGCGCTGCGAGGGCTTGCTCAACGAGGTCACCGCTGTCGCCCGCGAGCGCGTTCCGATCCTGCAGGACCCGGGCTTCGGCCAGGCCGAGCTTCGCATACGGGTTGGCACCGCCGCTCAAGGCCAGGGCACGGGCATACGCAGATTCCGCGTCCGCGAGCCGCTGGGTCTGCAGATAGGAATTGCCTAGAAGCAGCCAGCCGTCGAGGTCGTCCGGATCCTGTTGCAGGCGCGCTTCCAGTCCGGCAATTGCGTCGGCCATGGCCGGCGCGTCCGCACCGCCAGAGGCCGCCCTGCTCGGCGGGCTCTGCCAATCGTAATTGCTCCCGGACAGGTACAGGAACACGGTCGCGGCCGGGACCAGCAACGCGACCGCCACCGCGACAATCGGGGCCGACGACTCCCGCTGACGGAGCAACGGCACGGCCAGCAAGCCGGCCGTAATCAAAGTCATCGCGATGGACAGCCCGAGAAAAACGGTCACCGGTCCAGCTCCGCGAGGTCTTCCTCCTCGGTGGTGACCGGGAGTTGCGCGCGCCGCGTGACGATTCGCCACAACCAGGCGCCGCCGCCCAACAGGAGCAGACCGGGGGCCAGCCACAACAACGCGGTGCTGGCGGTGAAACGGGGTTTGTACAACACGAAATCGCCGTAGCGATCGGTCAGAAAGGTTTTGATTTCGCCCTCGTCGTTACCGGCTTCGACGAGCTTGCGTACCTCACGGCGCAGGTCCGCGGCCAACGGTGCGGTGCTGTCGCCGATGGTTTGATTCTGGCAAACCAGGCAGCGCACTTCTTCTGTGAGTTGCTCGTACAGCGCCTGCTGTCCGGGGTCGGCCAGCGGCTCATCGACATCGATGGCGCTGACCGCGATCGGGATCATCAGCAATACCAGCCAGGTTAGCCAGCGTTTCACGAGGCACCGCCCTGCCCGTCCTGGATGCGCGGCAAGAATTCGGTTTCCCAGATTTCCATCGTGAGCGGTGCGATGTGCTTGTAAAGCACCGTGCCATCAGGACCGATCAAAAACGTTTCCGGTGCGCCGTAAACGCCCCAATCGATCGCCACCGTGCCATCGGCATCGACGCCGGTCACGGCATAAGGGTCGCCGAGCTGCTGCAGCCAATCTTTTGCCTGCAGTGTGTCGTCTTTCCAGTTCAGGCCGAAAATCGGCACCACGCCGCTGGCGGCAATTGCCAGCAAGACATCGTGCTCCTGGCGACAACCGACACACCAAGTGCCCCAGACGTTGACCAGGCTGTACTGGCCGCGGAGCGCCGCATCGGTCAGCGCGAGCTCCGGATTGTCCAGCCGTGGCAAGCTGAAAGCCGGTGCCGGCTTGCCGATCAACGGCGACGGCACAACCGTGGGATCGCGTCCCAGCCCGAACCAGAAGAACACGAACATGAGCGCGAATACGAGCAGCGGGATGGCGAAGCGATTCATTACAACCCGCTCAGGTAGCGGAGGATTCAGCGCCGACTGCTGCTGCCTGGCGGGCCCGCCGATAACGTGGATCGCTCACGGCCACGATGCCGCCAATTGCCATCACAATACAGCCGAACCAGATGAACCGGATCAGCGGCTTGTACTGGATACGCACGCTCCAGGTGTTCAGGCCGAGATCGTCACCGAGCGCCACGAACACATCGCGACTCCAGCGTGCATCGATGCCCGCCTCTGTCATCGGCGAACGCTGCACGCGATAAATCCGTTTTTCCGGGTACAGCATCGACACCGGTTCGCCGTCGCGCAGGACTTCCATCTCGCCCTGGATTGCCGAGTAGTTGGGTCCCTGCACTTCGCGCAGCTGCTTGAAGCGCACCTGGTAGCCGGCAACGTCGACGGTCTCACCAGGTTTGATCTTCAAATCGGTTTCGACGTTATAGGAAGACGTTACCGTGACACCCAGCACGAACAGACCCAGCCCGAGGTGCGCAAGCTGCATCCCGACCATGCCGTGCGTCAGGCGCGGACCGCGGCCAAAGAAACGCCGCACGGGATCCAGTAGACTGGCCGCAACCAGCCACAAGCCCGCGGCAACGCCAATCGCCGTCAACACCGATTGACTGCCATACACGAGCCACGGCAGCACCACGCCACCGACGACCGCGGCGAGCCCCGGCCAGCGTAACTTGCGCCACAGCGAGTCGCCGCTGGTCGTACGCCACGCGGTGTGCATGCCGACGCCGACTGCCAGCAACAAGGGCAGCATCGGAAACAGAAACGCGATTTCGAAATACGGCTGCCCGACGGAGATCTTGCCGAGGTTCATGCCCTCAGAAATCAGTGGCGCGATCGTGCCAAACAACACCAGTCCGGCCGCGATACTCAGCAGGATGTTGTTGATCAGCAGGAAAGTTTCGCGCGACAGCGGCTGAAACCCGACGGCCCGGTCGAGCGCGGGCGCGCGCCACGCATAGAGCAGCAACGCACCACCGATCACGAGCCCCAGAAACGTCAGGATGAACAGTCCCCGCGTCGGGTCGCTGGCGAAGGCATGCACGGAAACCAGCACGCCCGAGCGCACCAGGAACGTACCGAGCAGGCTGAGCGAAAATGCGGCGATAGCCAATAGCAGGGTGGCGCCCTTGAACAGGCCGCGCTTTTCACTCACGGCGAGTGAATGAATCAACGCGGTGCCTACCAGCCAGGGCATGAACGAGGCGTTTTCCACCGGGTCCCAGAACCACCAGCCACCCCAGCCGAGCTCGTAATAGGCCCACCAGCTACCGAGGGCGATCCCGAGCGTCAGGAATACCCACGCGGATGTCGTCCAGGGTCGCGCCAGTCGGGCCCATTGCTGATCAATGCGACCCGACAGCATCGCGGCCACGGCAAACGCGAACGCGACGGAGAATCCGACGTAGCCGATGTAGAGCATCGGCGGGTGCAATGCCATGGCCGGATCCTGCAGCAACGGATTCAGATCGTTGCCGTCGATTGGAATCGGGTCCAGGCGCAAGAACGGATTCGATGTCAGCAGGATGAACATCAGAAAGCCGGCGCTGATCAGCCCCATGACACCGAGCACACGGGCGTTGGTCTCAGCCGGCAACGACCGGGTGACCACCATCAACGCCACGGTCCACAGGCACAGTGTCAGAGCCCACAATAGCAGCGAGCCTTCGTGACCACCCCACACTGCCGCAACTTTGTAGAGCGTCGGTAGTTGTGTATTCGAATGCGTGGCGACGTACAGAACCGAGAAGTCGTTTTGCAGGAATGACCAGGTCAGCAGGCCGAAGGCCGTGGCGACAAAAACGAACTGCCCGGATGCCGCAGGCACAGCGACTGCCATCCAGGCCGGTCGATCAAGCTGTGCGCCAGCAAGCGGCAGGACGCATTGCGCCAGCGCCAGGCACAGCGCCAGTGCGAGACAGATTTGGCCGAGTTCTGGCAGCATGGCGCGTTACTCAGTTGGCGATGACCGTCTCTGCTGCGCTGGGATGGCCCTGCTCCGCCAGCATCTCCGCCACTTCCGGCGGCATGTAGTTTTCATCATGCTTGGCCAGCACTTCCTCGGCCTCGAAACTGCCATCCGACCGCAGGACGCCGTGTGCAATCACGCCCTGCCCTTCGCGGAACAGGTCCGGCAGCACGCCCGTGTACGAGACCGGGACGGCGTTACTGTTGTCAGTTACCAGGAACGTGACTTCCAGTTCGCCGGGCTTGCGCTGCAGGCTACCGCTGGCGACGAGCCCGCCGAGGCGAAACTTGCGATCGTCCGGTTGTTCGCCTGCAAGTACCTGGGTCGGGCTGTAGAAGAACAACAGGTTTTCCTGGAAAGCCTGCAAGGCCAGGCCGACTGCCAGCCCGACACCGGCGAGAATAATGATGACTGCCAGCATTCGCTGTCGTCTCGGTTTCATTGTGGTGCGCTCCTCTGACGCTCGCGCATCAGCTTCATTTGCAATTCATCGAGGGCCAGTCGCATCCGCCGCCGCGCGGTGACCACATTGATGATCAATACCACGGCCGTGAGCCCGAATGTACTCCAGACGAACTCGGCGTAACCGCCCATCGCAAGAAACTCAGCCATGATTATCGACCTTCAGCGGGCAGCTGTACTACTTCGGCCACCCAGCGGGCGTTGCGTTCACGGTCCAGCACCTCGGCCCGCACGCGTTGCAGCAGCATGGCGGCAAAGAACAGCGTGTAGGCGATGATCATCGTAAACAACGGCCAGGCCATTTCCATCGTAATGGATGGCGCGTCCAGTTTCTTGATGGTCGGCCCCTGGTGAATGCTGCTCCACCAGATGACCGAGTAGTGAATGATGGGCAGGTTGACCACACCGACGAGTGCCAGCACGGCGCTGGCCCGATCCGCCTTGCCGGGGTCGTCGTACGCCTGGCGCAGGCTGATGTAGCCGAGGTACAGGAACAACAGAATCAGCTCCGAGGTCAGCCGCGGATCCCATTCCCAGTAAGTACCCCACATGGGCTTGCCCCAGATCGCGCCGGTGACCAGCGCCAGGAAGGTGAACCAGGCACCAACCGGTGCGGCGGCCGCAGCAACTGCATGGGCCAGTTTCATGCGCCAGATCAGACCGATGCCGGCGGCCGTCGCCATAATCGCGTAGACCAGCGTCGACAGATAGGCGCTCGGCACGTGCACGTAAATGATCCGGAACCCGTCGCCCTGCTGGTAGTCCGGCGGGGCCAGCACCAGGCCGCCATAGGCGCCGACAGCGATCAGGAGCACCGACGACCACAGGAACCAGGGCGCCATGGCGCCGGCCAGGCGATAGAAGTGCGGCGGCGAGGCCAGCTTGTGGAACCAGGTGGGCAGTTTCATGATGCGCTATCTACACTTGCCGAGAACCGTCACTTCAATCAAGGCTGACCCGAATTGCTGCGGCAGCCGTCACAGGAACGAGACTGACGGCGAGCACCAGGAATGCGGCCAGCAGGAATAATGGCCCGGTAATATCCTCGCCATCACCTGCCAGGGCGGTCGCCCGGGCACCGAACATAAGTACCGGCAAACACAGCGGCAATACCAACAGCGCCAACAACCCGCCCGACTGCCGCACCCCGGCCGTCAGGGCGGCGCCTACCGAGCCCAGCAGGCTGAGCGTCGGGGTGCCGAGCAGCAGGGTCGCGCACAAAGCCAGCACAGCATCGACAGGTAAATGGTAGGTGACTGCCAGCACCGGCGCCAGCGCGATCAAGGGCAAGCCGGCGACCAGCCAGTGGCCGACGGATTTGCAGAGCATGATCAACGGCAACGGCTGCGGTCCGATGACCAGCAGCTCCATGCTGCCGTCCTCGAGGTCCTGGCGAAACAGCGCGTTGAGTGACAGCAGCATCGCCAGCAACGCACCGATCCAGAGCACGCCAGGCCCGATGGCCTGCAGATCCTCGGCCCGCGGCGACAATGCCAGCGGGAACAGCGCCGTCACGATGGCAAAAAACATCAACGGACTCGCCACGTCGCCCCAGCGGCGGTAGGCGAGCTGCAGGTCGCGTCGCAGCACGGCCAGCATGGCTCGCCCGAGGTTCATTCGCTGTCTCCAAGCTGCAGCCGGCGAAAAGCCCCGGAGTCCGCGAGATCATGATGGGCCGCAAGCACGGCCAGCCCGCCACCGGCAAGATGACCGGCCAGGCGTGCCTCGATGTAGCCGCGACCGGCGACGTCGAGATTGGCGAACGGCTCATCCATGATCCATAGCCGGGCCGGCGAGATCAGGACCCGGGCCAGCGCGGCCCGGCGTTGTTGTCCCGCCGACAGGTAGCGCACCGGCAAGCTCAGGCTGTTCTCCAGGCCGAGCTCGGCCACGGGCTCCCGCCAGCAATCGGGCGCGAGGTCAGCGAAGCTGGCCGCAAACTCCAGGTTCTGCGCAATCGACAGGTCGGTTTTCAGGCCCGTGTGATGTCCGCACCAGGCCAGCTCTCGACCGAATTCGAGCCGGCAGCGCTCGGTCGGTTCATCCCGCCACCAGACTTCCCCGGCCTCGGGTCGCGTGAGTCCGCACAGCACACGTAACAGGGTCGTTTTGCCCGAGCCGTTGCGGCCGCGAATCAATAAACCCTCGCCCGCCCCGACCGAAAAGCTGAGGTTCTCGAACAAGCACTGATAGCCCCGCCAAAGGGTCAGATTGACTGCCGAAAGCAAGAAGAAAACCTCAGGTAAAAGACAATGGGAAACAGAGTGTTACATTCTATAGCTGAAAACACTCTAGTTCGTGTGCGGGAGTTCTCACCTGTTGCCGGGTTTACATAAGCGCCCAGCCTGCCTACACTGAACATAGCACACAAAAATTATTAGAAAACAAACTCAACCGCCTGTTTCCTCAGTCAGGTTGAGAAAAAGGGAGGTTCGCGCTTGAACGCCCAAACCCTGGTATTCACGGGGGCCAAGTCGGTCGATCACGAGACCTGCCTTCGCGAGCTGCGCGAGTGCATCGAGGCGGGTCAGCAATGCCTGGTGGTAACCGGCGAAGCTGGTTCCGGCCTGTCCTCGATCGTCTACGACCTGATTCAAAACGCACCCTGTGAACATGTGGCGCACATCGCGGCCGTTTCGACGCGACCGCAGGACTTCCTGCAGCGCTTGTTGTCGCAACTCGGCTTTGAACCGTTCGCCGCCACGTCGGGCGAATTGCTGAAGCTGCTCAACATGTTTCTGCAATATGAGAGCGCGCAACAGCGACGCACACTGCTGATCGTCGAGCATGCGAATCGATTCGGGCCGCATGTGCTCGATTTGCTGCAGATTCTGCTCGGTCTCGAAGGCGCCGACGGGCCGCCGGTTACGCTGCTGATGACGGGCCGCAACGAGCTGGCCCGCGTGCTGGACTCGCCGGGCATGGAGGCTGTCGCCCCGCTGACGGAAGCGCGCTGGCAACTCGAACCCGGGGCCGCGGCCGACGACCGGTTGACCCGGACCTTGTTGATCAGTCGCGACGGCAAACTCGTCGGACACCTGCCCCTCAACAGCCCGCGTCTGTTGATTGGTCGGCACCGGCAGAACGACCTGGTGCTCGAAGGTGAGTACGTGAGCCGTCATCACGCGATTCTGACCACCGGTCCGGACTGCAGCATGTTGGTGGACCTTAACAGTACGAACGGCACCTACGTGAATTCCGTGGCCATCAAGTACCAGGACCTGCACGACGGTGACGTGATCAATATCGGCAGCTACCGCCTGAAGTACGTGGCGCCAGACCTGCGAAAAGCCTCGCCGACCGCCCGGGATCACCCGGACGAGACGGGGGAAGTGCCGTCACTGGCCGGGATTGTGGCTCGATCGGAGTCGCGCCAAGACGACGAAGAGCTGACCACAGTTGCCAAGTTCGGCTGATCAGCCGAGGTCCATCAGGCGACTGCGCAGCGCTTCCTTGATCAAGGACAAGGCTGTCGCCCCGGCCAGCACCACGAGCACCGTCCAGCCGTCCCACTCGTTCAGCACATAGCCGAGCGCCAGCGCGGCCGCCGGCGGATGCTCGGTTTCGGTGGTCACCATGAGGAAAAACGCCAGACCGGCGGCGACTGAGCCGGCAATGATCTGTGCGGTATGGATACTGAAGCCGGTCCCCCAGGCCAGCGCCAGCGATGCGACCGACATCGTGCAGCCGACCACGGTGCCAACCAGGTAACCCCCGATGATGTAGCGCGGCCGCGACGGGTAACTGCGGGGTATCGAAAAGGCGATGAATGCCGTCGCGGCCAAAGACGCAATCAGCACGGTTTGCCGAACGTTGTCCAGCAACAGCAGGACGACCAGAATGGCGAGTCCCGCCAGCGATGTCTGCAGTGCATAACGGCCGCGATTCTGGCGAAACTTCGTGTCAACTAATCGCCAGCGGCTGAGCGCCTGGCCGATTCTTTCGCCGAGATTGCTCATGTAGTCACTATGGAACTGGTGCCCGGGGCCGGACTCGAACCGGCACGGAGTCTCCTCCGAGGGATTTTAAGTCCCTTGCGTCTACCAATTTCGCCACCCGGGCTCGGCGGGCATTGTAGGTAATCCCACCCGTTACGACAGCGTGGGCGGCTACCAGCGCAGATGCAAGGTTTTCGGGCCGCGAAATTCGAAGCCGCTGATCGTCGGCGGTCGCGTCGTATCGAGCTGCAGGTTTGGGATCCGCTCCACCAGCAGGGAGGCGCCGACAATGATCTCGTGCAGGCCGAGCCACAGCCCCAGGCAACGATGCTGGCCCTGGGAAAAAGCGACATGGTCTTTTTGCTTGCGGCCCGGCAGAAACTCGTCCGGCTGTTCCCAGAAGCCCGCGTCGCGATTCGCGGCACTCAGGCAGGCAGCAATGAACTCCCCGGCTGGCAGCTCGACGCCGGCGAGTCGGGTCGGTGTCGTCGTCATCCGGGCGGCCGTGCCAACCGGTGCGTAAAGCCGCAGCACTTCGTTTGTGAACCGCAGCCAGAAAGACCGATCGAGGCGCGCGTCCTCGGACCGTTGATGGTGCTGCTGGAAGGCGTAGATCGCCATGCCGATGCCATCACGCGGCTCATTGATGCCGCCGCTGATCATCAGCCGCACGTTGTTCGTGATTTCTTCATCCGTCAGCCCGCGCTCCGGTGCAACGTAATAGGCAATTGCGGATGAATCCGGCTGTTCGCGAACCGCGGCGATCTTCTCGCGGACGATCTCCTCGATGCCGTCGCGCGCTTTCTGGTAGACCGCATCCAGTGCAGGATCGCCTTCAAAGTTCGCCAAGCCGGCACAGACCCCTTCGCAGAGTTCCCACATCCTCTGCCGCGGAATATTGTCCAGCCCGAGACAACGCTGCAGCGATACCGTGCTGACCGGTTCCGCATACCGCGTCATCAGCTCGACCTCACCGTCGCTGATGAATTCATCGATCAGTGCGTGGGCGATATCCTCGAGCTCGTTGTCGATGTAGTCCTTGGCACAGCCGCGTGCAGTGAACGGCGGCTGCATGGCAGACTTGATGCGCCGCGCTTCCTCGCCCTCCAGTGTCAGCATGTTCACGCCCAGCACGTCGGCCAGGAATGAGGGCTCCGTTTCAGCTGTGAACAACTCAGGATTTGTCACCACATGCATCACGTCCGGGTACCGCGTGACCAGCCACATGCCAAGTTTTTCAACCCAGGCCAGCGGCTTTTCCTGCTGCAGGCGGCGGAAGATCGGATACGGATCCGCTTCGAGTTCAGCAAGACTGATATCTTCGGCGTACTCGGCCCGGATTGCTTCGGTGGTCATATCACCAAACCATCAAAGGTAACTACCAGAGGATGATAACCCGCGCTGTCACAAGAGGTAGCAATTGGTGCCGCGTCGACGACTAGTCTTCTTCGTCGTGCTGGCAGCAACCACGGTCGCGTTGCTCATCGTGCCCGTGCTCTGGCCCGAGGCGGCGCTCAGGGGTACGCCGACTTCCATTGTGAACGAAGAAGGAATGGAGCGATTCCAGTGGCCCTGGTATCTGGTCTCGATAGCAATCCTGATCGTGCTGTTCCGTCGAACGGCGGCGGAGACCAGGCCGCTGTATCTGCTCTTGCTGTTCCTGTTCGTCTTCCTCGCACTCCGGGAACTTGATCTGGAAAGGGAAGTCATGGGGTACCGCTGGTATGCCGTCTGGCGTTATTTCGGCAATCCCGAAGTCTCCCAGGTTCACCAGCTTGCCCTGCTCGCCATGTCGGTTGCATTCGTGGCAACCGGACTTTGGGTCGCCGCCAAGGCCTGGCCGTTGCTGCGAAGACGGGACTGGATTGACGAATTTGGCACGTCCGGGTGGTTTTTCGCCGCCGGGCTATCCGTGCTGTTCGCTTCTGCAATCCTTGATGTGGAATATCTGTTTGTCCGTTACTTCGGCTTTGGTTTCGAATTCCCTTTGCGGCCATATACCGAGGAATCACTGGAGCTCGTCGGCGCGATCATTCTGTTCTTTGCGACCGTAGAGCTCCTGCAACATAAAGCCGACTCGTCGTGACACACAGTTCTTCACATAGATCCGGCACGCTCGGCTAACGCCCAGAAGAAAACCCGGCGCAAGGCCGGGTCTTCATAGAGACTGGATTCATTTCATGCGTGCCTGCGTTTCAGCCAGCCCAACAGGCCGAGGGCGGAGCCGAAGAGCCAGAGGGCTGGCGGAATCGGGATTGCGGTAAGAAACACGCCCGATTCAGAGCTAAAGCTCAACCCAGGCGGAAGATCAATTGACAAAGATGCTGTGTCAAAGAAATCTGTTTGCGAAAACGCGGTAGTAAAATTGGTCGAAGAAAACACGGTCAGTGCCGGCCCGATCAGAAAATTCGGATTCAAATTCGGCACGTTGAAGGTCTCCGTAAACACAACATCGATAGAATCGTACGTTAGTGAATTGATATCCAGCGTGGCATTTATCGAAGGTCCACTTAGCGCAAATGTCAGGTCTGAATTAATGAAGAAACCTGGGCCAGATGGTCTCATGCTGAACGAGACTATCGTTGCCCCGGGGTTTGGCGGGACTGCTCTACCGGTCACGCGCACAGACACGTCAACCGGTACAGTACCCGTCCAGTCTCCCAAGACTGTAATCGTATCCCCGAAACTTGCTCGCGTGCTCGTGGCAACACCTCGAGGGGGATCAATCAGGTAGGTCGCAGAAGATCTGGCCCTTAATTGGCCGGTGGCCAGATTTGCGTACGCCTCTCCTGTGACGATGTTCGTAATGTTGTCGCGAGTGTCGCTGCACCCAATTTCGGTAAGCGTTGACGAATTGTTTCCGCCAGATATGCAAATTGCGCCCACGAAATAGGCTGCCGAGGTAGCCGCCAGGAACGGTTGGATAAGGCAAATGCAAAGGCCAAGGAAATGCGTTCTTTTCATGCTCAGGCTTCCCGTTATTGCCAATGGGCCACACTCGGCCAAAAAAATACGCAGGGACCCCGGAGGGGTCGTCTGCGTCATCGGTAGTCGTTATAACCCACCCAGCGCCAGCAGGTCAAAATGACCAAAACCGCCCCTAGTCGACGTCCGGTTATGTGAAAAAGCCCCCGCGACTACCCGGGCCTCCCCCGAAATCAAACGAGGTCCACGGGCGCGTCGGCCCGGCGCCAGCCCCGGTCTTCATGGCGACTGAAATCAGTTCAGACCGCTCTGCGTTTCAGCCAACCCAGAAGGCCGAGGGCGGAGCCAAAGAGCCAGAGTGCGGCCGGGACGGGTATGACCTGGACTGACACACCGGTGACTTGACCGGAAACCTGAAGCCGGACGAACTCCTCCATCTGCTCGGCTTGTGCAGATTGCATAAACGGTCGCGATTCCACAAAAAAAATAATGTCGACGAAAGCAAACGCGTCGATGGGCGGGCCACCGTCCAGTCTCGCCACGTAATCGTTGAAATCGCTACCCACTAGAGGGGCTCCATTGGTACCGTCAGGAATATCGAAAAAGAATGAAATCTGTTCCAGAGAAAAATCTTGTCCATTGAATTGCAGCGGAACCCCGTTCGACATAAATGACGTGAAGGAATCGACCAATTCCAAGTCGCTAATTATGCGCACCAAAAAATCACTGGAATCCGGGGTGCGATTAGCATCATAGTCAACAGGGCCGCGAAGCCTTACTTGTGTTTGCGCGAAGGGGTTATCAAATACCAGCCCCGAACCGAGTGCGTCACCTTGGCCAAGGACGCCGGAGTTCGTGAGGAACTCGAGGCTTGCTGACCCGGTGCCGAGCGCAATACGATCAGACTCAGTTAGCCCTGCAAATTCGACTATATTTGCTTGGATTAGAACTTGCCGAACCGGAATGTCTGCCAGACCAGGATTGACGCCGAAGAGCCATGCAGCGATTGCCAAAAAAAGAACCTGAAACCTGGATTTCATCGCTGCCCCCTTTCGTTCGACCCTAAAGAACCTGGCGACGACGCCACAAGTTGTCAGTTACCGCTTCTCGACGCCGTGGGATCTATTGGTTGTTGTTAACGCAAATCTACGCGTACGGTAAGAAAGCGGCAAGTTGACATAACCGGCGCTGCAGACGCTCAGGTTTGTGCGGGGTTCGCGCGGCCTCACCCACATGCTCAGGCCACGCCCACGGCGACACCGGCCAGAGAAAACCCGGCACCAGGCCGGGTCTTCACAGGGACTGTTGCGAGTTCAGCCTGGTCTGCGTTTAAGCCACCCGACAAGGCCGAGGGCGGAGGCGAACAAAATCGATCCTGCAGGAATCGGTATGTTCGCAATCGTCAGGCTCGTGACGGGCAGATCGACCCAATCGATGTTGCTGCCGTCTCTGAAGGTGAGCCGCAACCTCGCTTCGTCAAACTCCTCGGCCGGCGGCGGTAGAATCGGCGTGCCTTCGAATACATGGCTTTCGCTATACAGTCTCAGTTCAAAGCCGGCCAGCTCAAATCGACCAAATGGGTCCGCGGTGAGCCCGCCACTGGCTTGCCAAAGGTCAAAGGCCGCAACCGGCCGTTCGCTACGGTCAACCACTTCGAGAACTCCGCCCGCGCCCTCGATAATCAGGCGGTCATCGGCGTTGGTTGTTGCGACAGGTCCTTGCGCTGATATCGGAGTCGACAGCTGCAGTGTTTGAGCTTGTTGGACTCTAATGAGACTGATCAACACTCTCGTCAGTGCATCGAGGCTGTTGAAAGACAGCGGTGAACCGTCCGTGTCGGTAATGAGCAGGAGCGGCGCCAAAGTCAGCCGAATAGACCCGAGAGCTCCGGATTGGATCAGACGAAGCGCCAGTAACTGCTGCAAATCACCCAGCGGGAATCGATAGAGAGGCTGACCCGCCAGCGCAGCGGTGACAACAATACTTTGAGTCGGATCGATCGTTGTCGCGCGGGCGGTAGCGGAGATTGTGAACAAGAGAACGGCGAGGACGCCAGCTTTGCAAAGATTCGCCAACATGGTGCGGTACCCAGCTTGGCAGCCCGGCGGTCTTAGGGTCCTTCGAGGTGTCGTCCATGGCTTCTCGGAGGAAGCGAGGACCCGTGGCTTTCCGTCCCTGCCTTTCGACAGGTATGGCCTTATCCTTAGTATTTGCTGATCAATTTACGCCCCTCGCCGCGGGGCATCAACTTGACATAACTTGCCGGGTCCAAGCAAGGAAAACCCGGCACCAGGCAGGGTCTCCAAGGGTAACGCTAATCGCCATGCGGTGATGTGGCGAGCCACTGCTCGCACGCTTCTACCTTGCAAGCCCAATGATTGCCCGGGTTGGCGACAATCTGCTTGCACCGCGTCCGTTCCAGAACATTGACGCCACAGGTTTCCGGTTCCTGAAAATCGCCCGAAGTTTTAGTGTTCGCAGCAGGTGCCTCTGGCGCAGATACCGGTGCGGGCGAACCGGCGGCCGCCTCCTTCGGGGCCTCGTCCAGCACCGGCGTCATGCCATGCGCTGTCATCGTGGACTCGTATCTTTGTTTCACGATACCCAGCCGCATCTCATCGCACCAGGAATCAGCCAAAGCCGGGTAAGCTCCGTCGAACGCGGCTGTCAGCTCAGCCTGGTACTCGGGATACTGGCGGGCTATCTGTGCGATAAAGTCCGGACGAATCTTTGCCGAAATCGTCACGTCACAGGCAACGCCGCGGCCCGCGTACGCGCCGGCGTAGCCCGCGAGACTTTTCAGCTCACCAAGATTGGGTTCCTGCCTTGCTGTCGGGGCACCCCCTCGCCCATATATGGGCAATCCGCCCTGCGTGTTCGTCGGCGGCGAACTGGCCTGCGCAGCGCTGACAGCAACCGGTTCTGCGCCGATCGCCCGCATCGATGCTTCGTACTTGCTTCGGTAATCTGCGAGATCCCCACACCTCTGACTACCCTTTTTCAGGTTGGAATTGTATAGCCCGTCAAATTGCATCATCAGTGTTTTATTGAAATCGGGGAACTTTGCCGCGCGCGGTTCGAAGTCTGCCCGTACCGCCGCACCAACCGACTGTCCGCAGGCATCCGCCAGCCCGGCATAGAGCCCGGCGTTTGTCGCAAGTTCCGCGTAGGTTTTTCGATCTGGCTGGGTCGGTTTATCGACAGCCGGCGCATCCTGAGCGCTGCCGATTTCCTCGACCACTTCTTCCTGGCTATGAGGAACGTCGGGTTCATCCAGCACGTCGTCCACCGTGTCTTCCACGACTTCCTCGGCCTTCTTCAGCCAGTCGTCCCAAGGTGCGGCAGAAACCGCACTGCTCCAGAAAACCGACAGGGCCAATACGGTTAGGAAAAGCAACAAATACGCGAGACCGGCACTGCTTCTCAGGTAGAACACTTGGATGAACCCCCGATCTTCTTGTTGCAGCAGTAGTAAAAGTACTCGCCGCCGGGAATATGCTTCAGCCGCATTGGTCTGCCCTCACTTCATAACCAACAAGAATGGGTTGAGCGGCAGCCCGGCGGTCTTGGGTCCTTCGGGAGGTCGTCCATGGCTTCTCGGAGGAAGCGAGGACCCGTGGCTTTGCGTCGCCGCCTTTCGGCGACTTTGCCTTTATCGGTGTGGTCTTGTAGCACCAATGTCCGCGGACAACAATCCAAATCCGCATCGGCAACCAGTTGGTGATTTGGCTGGTTCGCGTAACGTCCGCTTTGGTTCGCTAGCGGGAAGTAACGCATTTGCAGCATGCTGCTATCGAGGCGGGTTCTGGACAGCTTTCCCCACATGCTCATACCACGCCCGCGGAGGCAGCGGCTTGATGGTCATGAACTCCGGACAGTCGCAGCGCCATTCCACGCAGTTGTCAGACCACCGAATCCGTGGAATGTGCAAGCTGTCGGTTTCGCGCCGCGAAGGCGATTGATCAGATATTGAGAAAGATGGAGGCTAGGACCGGAATCGAACCGGTGTACACGGCTTTGCAGGCCGCTGCATAACCACTCTGCCACCTAGCCCCGACTGACGCGGGAGCGCAATTTATCACACCGGCCTGGGAAATTCGGCCCCGCTCATAGCTGCGGGATCAGTTCCTTGTCCAGCAGGTCGCCCACTACATTGTCGGCCAAAGTGTTCTGCAGATCGTCGAAGTTGGCAAAATTCTCGCCCACAACGACCGTGGATGCCTGCCAGACCGTGGTTAGCTCGTCATCGGCCAGCACCGCCGAGAAAGACGCCTGCGTGGCCCGGTTGAAACCGGACACCCGGTCCGCGGTCGATTGCGCCGCACTGGGAGCCGCGCCCCCGATTACCTGCTTGCCCCAGGCATCGGTCAGGTTCAGGATCAATACGGCCGCGCTGCCGCGTTCTGCCAGCCAGGCCGCGATGCTGTCACGGGTGTAGGTCTGCCCGGGCGGAAAGACATCGGTCGAACGCAGAGCCTGCACCGTTGACCGGCTGTTCAGCCATGCGACGAAGTGATCCTCGACAAAGGCGCGCCATTGGTCGTCCCGCCAGTCGGCCAGCACCACGATGGTCGCGTAGGTGCGCGCGTCGGCATTCGGATCTGCCTGCGATTGCAGCCCTTCCGACCCGCAGCCGCTCACGAGCATGAGCGTCGCCAAAAGAAGCACAGCGGGCCGGGTCGGTCGTTTGTTCATGGTCTGGTTCACGCACAAAAAAGCCCGGCCGAAACCGGGCTTTTGCGGATGTCTGGAGCGGGCAACCAGATTCGAACTGGCGACCTATACCTTGGCAAGGTATCGCTCTACCAACTGAGCTATGCCCGCTGCGGAGGCCCGATATGGTATCGCCGCCGGCCCGACTGTCAAGAAACCTCTTCGCTGCCGACGAGGTGGGGCCAGGCGGCGCGGATATACACCGCCATGGACCACAGTGTCAGGCCGGCCGCCAGGATCAATGCGGCCGTACCGATTTCATAAATGGGAATGCCCATGACGTCGTGTGACCAGAGCATGAAGCCCAGGCCGACCATCTGGAAAATCGTCTTCAGCTTGCCGACACCCGAAACCGCCACGTGATGCCGCCGCCCGAGTTCCGCCATCCATTCCCGCAGCGCCGACACCGTGAGTTCCCGCCCGATAATGATCGCCGCCGTCAGCGCAATGATCAGGCGCGGATCGTATTGCACGATGATCACCAGCACCGTGGTCACCATCAGTTTGTCGGCCACCGGGTCGAGAAACGCACCGAAGTCCGACATCAGGTTCCATTTGCGGGCGACGTAGCCGTCGAGCCAGTCGGTCAGGGCGGCCAGACCGAAAATCAGGGCCGCCGCCGGATGCGACCAGCGTCCAGGCAGGTAGAACACCACGACGACCAGCGGGATGGCAGCGATACGGAACCAGGTCAGCAGTGTGGCGGCATTCAGGTGGGGGTTCATGCGGGACTCCGGCCTGGTTGCCGCATTGTAGCCCGGTGCTGTCGCAGTCGCGCGATTTCCTGCCTCAGCCGCCATGCAAGTGCTCGAAGACTCTTTGCGCCAAATCCCGGCTGATACCCTTCACGGCCGCCAGATCTTCGATCCCGGCTCGTTTCAGACCCTGCAATCCGCCGAACTGTTGCAACAACGCCCGCCTGCGCTTCGGGCCGAGACCCCGAATCTCCTCCAGGGCCGAGATATTACGACGTTTGCCACGTCGTTGACGATGCCCGGTGATTGCAAAGCGATGCGCCTCGTCGCGCAGTTGCTGAATCAGGTGCATGGCGGGCGAACTGGCGGGCAACAGCAGCGGCTGCGACCGACCCGGTCGATAGATCTTCTCGCGGCCCGGTTTGCGACCCACGCCCTTCGCCACGCCGGCCAGCTCCACGCCGCCAAGTTGCAGCTCCTCGAGCACGTCCATCGCCGCACCCAGCTGCCCTTTGCCACCGTCGATCAGGACAAGGTCGGGGGTCGTGGCGTCGTCCCCGGCAGCTTTGCGGTAGCGCCGCCGCACCACCTCCGCGATGGCGCCGTAGTCATCGCCGGCGGCAGCCTCCTTGATGTTGTAGCGCCGGTACGATGACTTGTCGGGGCCCTGCTGGTTGAAGGCGACGCAGGAAGCCACCGTGCCCTCGCCACCCGTGTGGCTGATATCGAAACATTCGATGCGTTCCGGCACGTCGTCGAGACGGAATTTCCTGCCCAGGTCCACGAACTGCGCGCGCAGGCCGCTATGGGTGGCACGCCGCAGGGCCGCCGCCTCGCGTGCGTTGTTGCTCGCCATCTCCAGCCACTGTCGCCGCTGACCGCGCACGCGTGTCCGGATATTCACCTGGTGATTGCTGCGCGCGGACAGCGCGGATTCGAGCAATTCGAGGTCCGCGACCGGGTGGCTTACCAGCAGCTCGCGCGGCGCCGGCTGGGCGAAATAGTGTTGCACGATCACCGCGGCCAGCACCTGTTCCGGCGCCGGGTCACCGCCAACGCGTGGAAACAGGTTGCGGCTCCCGAGCACGCGACCACCGCGAATCATGATCAGCGAAACGCAGACCAGGCCGGCATCGTCATGCAGCGCGAGCACGTCCGCGTCCCGGGTCCTCGTGCCCGCGACCACCTGGGTCGACTGCACCTTGCGGATGGCCGTAATCTGGTCGCGCAAACGCGCGGCCGCTTCGAAGTCCAGGTCCTCCGAGGCCCGCTCCATGCGCGCGACGAGGTCGCTCAACACATCGGCGTTGCGTCCCTCGAGAAAGCGCACCGCGTTATCGACATCCCTGGCATAGCTGTCACGATCGACGAGACCCACGCACGGTCCGGTGCAACGCTCAATCTGGTATTGCAGGCATGGGCGGCTGCGGTTGGCGAAGAAACTGTCGCGACATTGCCGCACCATGAAGAGTTTCTGTAATTGTCCGAGTACTTTTCGCACTGCCCCGGCGTTCGGATACGGCCCGAAATACCGCCCGGGGGCCTTGCGGGAACCGCGGTGAAACTCGAAGCGCGGGAACTCCTGCTGGCTGGTGACGCGGATATACGGATAGCTCTTGTCATCGCGGAGCACCACGTTGAAACGCGGCGTGTGGCGCTTGATCAGGTTGTATTCGAGCAGCAGCGCTTCGTGCTCGCTGGCCGTCACGGTCACCTGCACGTCGGCCACCTGGTTCATCAACGCCTGGGTTTTAGGGTGATGGGCTTTGGAACCGAAATAGCTCGACACCCGGCGTTTCAGGTCGCGAGCCTTGCCGACATAGAGCACGCCGCCAGCTTCATCCAGCATCTGGTAGACACCGGGCTTATGCGTCAGCGAGCCGAGAAACGCCTTGGAATCGAACGTTTCAGGCATCGATTTCGTGGCGCGCTTTGGCAAACACGTCCCTGAACATTGCCGATGTCAGACGGCGGGTTTGCGTGTTGTAGCGACTGCAGTGATAAGAATCGATCAGGCTGACGCCATCGAGTCGATGCCGGGCGCCGTGCTTGAAAGGATACGTCGACAAGCGCAGCCCGCGCGCGCGCAACACGGCGTCGTGGGCAATTGCGCCCAGCGCAATCAGCACACGGGGTTTGACGCTGTCCAGCTCTTCCTGCAGCCAGGCGTTGCACTCCTTGATTTCCGCGGTGGTGGGTTTGTTCTGTGGCGGCACGCAGCGCACCGCGTTGGTAATGCGGCAGTCGATCAGTTGGAGGTCATCGGCAGCGCTCGTGCTGGTCGGCCGGTTGGCGAAACCGTACGCATGCAAGGTTTCGTACAGCAGGATTCCCGCATGATCGCCGGTAAAGGGCCGGCCGGTGCGATTCGCCCCGTGCATCCCCGGTGCCAGGCCGACGACCAGCAAGCCAGCGTCTGGATCGCCGAAGGACTCTACCGGGCGCGCATGATAGTCGGACCGCTCGCGCCGCACTTGCGCTAGATACTGTGCGAGCCGCGCGCAGCGGCGGCACTCGGTGCTAAAGCTACTCATGGGTCGACTCGGACTGATTCGGGGCTAACTCAGGGCTGCCCGGCAATTTGCAGTGCAATCTCCATCGCCTGGTCGTAATTCAGCCGCGGATCGACGGTACTGCGGTAGTCGCGAGTGAGGTCATGCTCCGTGAGCCCCCGCGGCCCGCCCGTGCACTCGGTTACATGTTCGCCGGTCAATTCGAGGTGCACGCCGCCGAGTCTTGAACCGTGGTCCCGGTGCACGCGAAACGCAGTATCGAGTTCGCTGGCAATGTTCTCGAACCGGCGGGTCTTGAAACCGGATGACGTGGATTCCGTGTTGCCGTGCATCGGATCGCAGATCCACAGCACATCGATTCCCGTTTCCCGCACGGCCTCGATCATTTGCGGCAGGGCTTCCGCCACCCGCTCGGCGCCGAGACGATGAATCAGGGCCAACCGTCCGGGTTCATTGTCCGGATTCAGGCGGCGGACGAGTTCCTGCAGGTGGTCCTTGTCGAGCGCTTCGCCGACTTTTACGCCGATCGGGTTCTCGATGCCGCGAAAGAACTCCACATGCGCGCCTTCGGGGTGCGCTGTGCGCAGCCCGATCCATGGGAAGTGCGTAGTCAGGTTGTACCAGCCATGCCGATGTTCAAGATGCCGTGTCTGCGCCTGCTCGTAGTGCAGGTGCAAGCCTTCATGAGCGGCAAAAAAATCTACCCGCCGCGCTTCGTGAATCGGCCGCTCGCTGATCGATTCGAAGAAATCGAGGCCGTCCCGCACTTTCTGCACAATGCTGTGGTACTTGTCCGCGGACGAGGAATGACTGACGAAATCGAGATCCCAATTCTCCGGGTGATGCAGGTCGGCGAAGCCGCCATCGATCAGGCCCCGCACGAAATTGAGCGTCAGTGCGGCGCGCTCATACCCCCGCAACAACAATTCCGGGTCGGGTTCCCGGTCCGCCGACGTAAACGGCTGCCGGTTGACCAGGTCACCGCGATAGCTCGGCAGACTGTCGTCGCCGCGCTCTTCCAAATCGGCCGAGCGCGGTTTGGCGTACTGCCCGGCCATCCGGCCAATCCGCGTCACGGGCCGTTTCATGCCGGCCGTCATCACGACGCTCATTTGCAGCAGGATCTTCAACTGGCCAACGATTCGCGGCGAGGTGCACTCCGTGAAACTCTCTGCGCAGTCACCGCCCTGCAGAACGAAGCCCCGGCCCGCCTGTGCTGCCGCCAAACGTTTTTTCAGGTCCTCGATTTCCCAGCTCGTGACAATAGGCGGCAGCGCTGCGAGGCGGTCCAGTGCGGACTGCAGCCTCGCGGCGTCCGGGTAGTTCGGCTGTTGCAACGCCGGGCGTTGCTGCCAGCTCTCAGGTGACCAACTGTCAGCCGTCGCCGTCATGCTTACGGACACTCCATGCCCTTGCAGACCAGTCCGACCCACTGATCGGGCTTGATGAAGCCACCGCCCCAGTCGGCGTCGAACTCTGCGGTTGGCCTGGCCGCAATAATCTCGTCGGTTGACTTGCCGTCGTCGATCAAGGCCTGCACCCGATCTGCCACGGTTTGCAGCATATCGCGGAAGCGGGTCAGACCAGCGCGGTCGGACAACGGCCCGTGTCCCGGGATGACCTTGGTGTTGTCATCGATATCAGACAGCGCCGCATTAATCGCCGCAATCATGCCGCGAATCGAACCACCGCTGTTGAAGTCGATAAATGGGTACAGACCGTTGAAGTAGATATCGCCCATGTGCACGACGTTCGCCTCGCGGAACCACACGATCGAGTCGCCATCGGTGTGCGCCGGCGGATAGTGCCGCGCCTCGATCGTGAGCCCGTTGACATGCAGGGTCAGCTCGTTGTCGAAAGTAATAACCGGCAACGCGCCAGCCGGCGACGCGGGCGATTCACTCTGGAAGAACTCCGAGAAGAACGGTTGGCTCATGCGTGCCCGCACATTGTCATGCGCGATGATCAGGGCGCCCTGGGCCGCGAGGTTTTCGTTGCCACCACTGTGATCGCCGTGCCAGTGCGTGTTCAATACCATGCGCACCGGCTGGTCACTGAGATCGCTCACGGCCGCGAGGATTTTCTCGGTCAGTTCGGCAAACTGGTCATCAACCAGCAGCACGCCGTCGGCGCCTGCCGACACACCGATATTGCCGCCGAAACCGACCAACATGTAGATGCCGTCCGCGACTGGTACGGTGCTGATCTGCACCTTGCTGAAGTCCTGGCCCTGACCCCATGCCGTGACTGCCAGCAAAGCAGCTAGTGGCAGGGCTCCCAATAGCGCGATTTTCTGCCTGAGTGTCATGTCGAGATTCCGGACAATCGATTCGGGGCTGGATTATCGCAGGTTTGCGCCGCCACCAGCGCCAATCCCATCAGCCTGCGGGCTGGTATGATCAGGGCACTGCGTGGATGGACTAACGCGGATGCAAGGACGTTTTGCCAGACTGGTCACCGTGCTGTTGCTGGCAGCCACCGTGGGACCAGTTGCCGGCCTGCTGCAGGCCGAAACCGAAGACGCCGGGACTGAAGAGAATGAGTCAACCGGCAATGGCCGCTATGTGCGCCTGGAACTGAAAGGGGCGATCGGCCCGGCGACCAGCGATCACATTACCCGGGGCATCGAGTACGCGGCGGAGACCAACGCCGAACTGATCGTGATCGAGATGGATACTCCGGGCGGCCTGGACTCGGCCATGCGGGACATCATCAAGTCGATTCTCGCCTCACCGGTGCCGGTAGCAACCTGGGTTGCCCCGAGCGGCTCGCGAGCGGCCAGCGCCGGCACCTATATTCTCTACGCCAGCCATATCGCGGCTATGGCACCGGCCACCAATCTCGGGGCGGCGACGCCGGTCGCCATCGGGGGCGGTGGCGGTACACCGGTGCCAAAACCGCCGGATATCGGCGCGCCGGAGCCGGGCGCGGAATCCGATCAGGACGCGGCCGCCGGCGAGGAAAATGCAGCTGATTCGGCCGACCGGCAGGATGCCGACAACGCCGAGCCGGCCACCACGCCCGACAGCAGCACAGCGACGGAACGCAAGGCCGTCAACGATGCGGTGGCCTATATTCGCGGCCTCGCCGAGCTACGGGGCCGGAATGCGGACTGGGCCGAACAGGCTGTGCGTGAAGCCTCCAGCCTGAGCGCCGAAGATGCGCTGGAGCAGAACGTAATCGATGTCGTGGCCGCCACGTTGAACGAGCTACTGGCAGCGATCGATGGTCGCACCGTGAAGATCGCCAACGGCGAGGAACAACTGGATACCGACAATCTGATCGGCGAGGAATACGAAGCCGACTGGCGCACCAAGTTGCTGGCCACAATCACGGACCCCAATATCGCCTACCTGTTGATGCTGGTCGGCATTTACGGGCTGATTTTCGAGGGCTACAACCCGGGTGCCATCGTACCCGGCGTCGTGGGGGCCATCTGCATCCTGCTGGCGCTGTATGCCTTCCAGGTACTGTCTGTCAACTACGCCGGCTTGGGGCTGATTCTGCTGGGCATTGTCTTGATGATCGCGGAGGCCTTTGCGCCGAGCTTCGGCGCGCTAGGTATCGGCGGCATTGCGGCGTTTGTTTTCGGCTCGATCATCCTGATCAATTCCGATGTGCCGGGCTTTGGTATCAATCGCTGGCTGATCGGAAGCATCGCGGCGCTTGGTGGTTCATTGCTGTTGGCCCTGATGTATTTCCTGATGCGCAATCTGCGCCGCCCGGTCGTCAGCGGTGGCGAGCAGATGGTCGGCAGTACCGGCGAGGTGCTGGAAGATTTCGATAACGTTGGCCAGATCCTGGTCCATGGGGAACGCTGGATAGCACATTCGACTCAACGATTATCGAAGGGTCAGCATGTGCGCGTCACTGCCATGGAAGGACTGGAACTGCGGGTACAACCAATAGATTGATTTGGCGCCTGTCCGGGCGCTTGGAGGAAAACGCATGTTGTTGTGGCTGATTATTGGCGGAATTGTGGTGCTGTTTCTGTTCAGCGCCATCAAGATCCTGAACGAATACGAACGCGGTGTCATTTTCACGCTGGGCCGGTTCAGCGGGGTCAAAGGTCCGGGACTCATCATCGTCGTCCCGATCATTCAGCAAATGGTGAAGACGGATTTGCGCGTGATCGTCATGGACGTGCCGACGCAGGATGTGATTTCGCAGGACAACGTGTCCGTGAAGGTCAACGCGGTCGTGTATTTCCGCATCATCGACCCCGAGCGCGCCATCATCCAGGTGGCGAACGTGTTCGAAGCGACCAGCCAGCTGGCGCAGACGACCCTGCGCTCGGTATTGGGCCAGCACGAACTTGACGAGATGCTGTCCGAGCGCGACAAGCTCAACCAGGATATCCAGCAGATTCTCGACCAGCACACCGATGCCTGGGGCATCAAGGTGTCGAACGTCGAAATCAAGCACGTCGATCTCGACGAGAGCATGATCCGCGCGATCGCGGCGCAGGCCGAAGCCGAACGTGCCCGGCGCGCCAAGGTTATTCACGCGGAAGGTGAACGCCAGGCTTCCGATATGCTGGCGGCCGCCGCGGCGCAACTTTCCTCGCAGGAGCAGGCGCTGCAATTACGCTATCTGCAGACGCTGACGGAGATCGCCAAGGATCGGACCAACACCATCGTGTTCCCGTTGCCGATGGACTTGATCAAACCGTTACTGGGTGCGGTCGGCAAAACTGGCGCCGGCACAAGCCTGCCCGGGTCGAGCTAATCGGCGACGGACTTCGCGGCCTCCCAAAGCTCATCGAGCTGGGCCAGCGAAAACGCTGACCAGTCGCCGCCGCGCTCGTCGACGGCGGCTTCGACAGCGGCAAAGCGCGTGGCGAACTTCCGGTTCGCCTGCCGCAGTGCCTCCTCCGGGTTGACGTCGAGTTTCCTGGCGAGGTTCACGACCGCGAACAACAAGTCCCCGATCTCCTCTTGAATCTCGCCAGGGGCGCCGCGCTGTTCGGCGGTGGCGACTTCGACCAGCTCCTCGGCAATTTTCGCCCGCGGCCCCTCACTATCGGGCCAGTCGAAACCGACGCGCGCGGCGCGTTTGCCGAGTTTCTGCGCACGCAATAGCGCCGGTAGCCCGAGACTGATACCGGCCATCACGCTGGTAGCGCCGCCGGCGGCCCGTTCGCGCGCTTTGTGAGCTTCCCACGCTGCTGTTTGCGCAGCGGCGTTACCAACGACGGCGTCGCCGAACACATGCGGATGGCGACGAATCATTTTGTCCACGATCGCGGCTGCCACCGCCTCGAAGTCGAACGCGCCCGCTTCGCTCGCCATCTGGGCGTGGAATACGATTTGCAGCAGCAGATCGCCCAGCTCGTGTCGCAAATCCGCGAGATCCTCCCGGTCGATAGCGTCGGCGACTTCGTAGGCTTCCTCGATGGTGTAAGGGGCAATCGAGCGGAAATCCTGTTCCAGGTCCCACGGACAGCCTGATTGCGGGTCACGTAACGCCGCCATGACTTCAAGTAATTTATCTATTGATGACATCAGTTACTATTATTTAATAATTTCTATGAAACTACTGATCATCAGAGCTGTCGCTCCCCAGATCCGGCGCGCCCCGTAGCGATACTCCGGCATCATGAATTCATGCCCCCGCACGGTGCGCGGGGTGATGCGCAGGTTGTCCGGGTCCAGGAAAAAGCTGATCGGCACTTCGAATACTTCGGCCACCTCGAACGCATCCACACGCAGCGGGTACCCGGGCGCCAGGAAACCGACCACCGGCGTCACCGCAAATCCCGTCACGATCGCCTGCGCGGGCAGGTAGCCGATCAGTTCGACGTCGTCCCGACCCAGGCCGATTTCTTCCTCGGTCTCGCGCAGCGCCGTATCCGCGGGGCCGGCATCCGCCGATTCCACGCGCCCGCCCGGGAAGCTGATCTGGCCCGGATGATCCTTGAGATGGGCGGTCCGTTGCGTCAACAGCAGCGACGGCTCTTCGACATGATCGACCACCGGCACCAACACGGCCGCAGGCGTCAGGGGTATTTCGAACACCGCGCCCAATCGCCCGGCAAAGGCACTGGATTTCGCCGCCACGATCGGATCGTCTGGCGGCGATGTGTCGGTGAGCCGCTGGCGGATCCGTTGCCGCATGTCAGGGCTGGCTCAGGATTTGATGCCGCCGCGTGTCAGTTCCAGCACGTCGAGCAAACGGTCCAGTTCCGCATCGGTCAGGTCGGTCTGTTCCGCGGCGACTTCGCGAATCGGTCGGCCTTCCGCGTACGCCTGTTTGGCAATCGCGGCGCCTTTTTCATAGCCGATCACCGGATTCAGTGCCGTGACCAGGATCGGGTTGCGGTCCAGGGCTTCGTTCAATCGGTCCTGATTGACGGCGAACCCGGCAATGGCCTGATCGGCGAGCTGCGCCGCAGTTGCTGCCAGCAACGCGATGCTCTGCGTCAGGTTGTACGCGATGACCGGCAGCATGACGTTGAGCTGGAAGTTGCCGGACTGCCCGCCAATGGTAATCGTCGTGTCGTTGCCAATGACCTGGGCCGCAGCCATTGCGGCGGCTTCCGGGATCACGGGATTGACCTTGCCCGGCATGATGCTGCTGCCGGGCTGCAGAGCTGGCAACGCAATCTCACCGAGGCCCGCGAGCGGCCCACTGTTCATCCAGCGCAGGTCATTGGCGATTTTCATGATCGACACGGCGATCGTCTTCAACTGCCCGGACAACTCCACGGCCGTGTCCTGCGATGACAGCGCCTCGAAATAATCCGCGGCCGGCGCGAACTCGAGCTCTGTATGTTCCTCCAGCAGCACGGTCACCTTCGCGCCGAAATTCGGGTGCGCATTAATGCCGGTGCCCACTGCCGTGCCACCCTGGGCCAGGCGACACAGCCGTGGCAGGACCGCTTGCAACCGCTCCTGCCCGTGCGCGATCTGCGTGGCCCAGCCGCCGAGTTCCTGGCTCAGCTTCACCGGCATTGCGTCCATCAAGTGAGTGCGCCCGGTCTTGACCACGCGGTCGGTTTCCTTGGCCTTGGCGCGAATCGTCTTCTGCAGGTGCTCGAGCGCCGGCAGCAGCGATTCGTGCACGAGCAGCGCGGCGCTCACGTGCACGGTCGTCGGGATCACATCATTGCTGCTCTGGCCCATGTTGACGTCATCATTGGGATGCACCGGCGCCCCCAGCTGTTGCGTCGCCAGCCGCGCGATCACCTCGTTGGCATTCATGTTCGAGCTGGTGCCCGACCCGGTCTGGAAGACGTCGATCGGGAAATGCTGATCATGTTCACCATTGGCGACGGCCAGCGCGGCCGCCTGAATGGCCACTGCCTTTTTGGTCTCGAGCAGGCCCAGCTCGCTATTGGCGCCGGCCGCGGCCCACTTGATGAGGCCCAGCGCCCGAATGAAAGCCCGCGGCATCGACAACCCGCTGATGGGGAAGTTCTGCACCGCCCGCTGGGTCTGCGCGCCCCACAACGCATCGGCCGGCACCTGCAGCTCGCCCATGCTGTCGTGTTCTACCCGAAATTCCTGATCCGTCATGACTCGTCTCCTGGGCCCTTCCTGGCCCGAGGTTGTTCCGGCGTGCCGGCAAGGGCCGGCATTCTACAGCGCGCCGGCCAGTGGCGCCCCACTGCCTTAACGCAGCCCTGGTGTATCATCCGTCGCGCGAGTTTCGCTGTCGCGTCCCGGGAGCACTATGGACCTATCGCCACTCACCGCCATCTCCCCGCTCGATGGACGCTACTCCAGCAAGCTGACTAGCTGCCGCGAGTTATTCAGCGAATATGGCCTCATCAGGCTCCGGACGCTCACGGAAATCCGCTGGGTGCAATTCCTGGCAGACCGGCCGGAGATCACGGATTTCGGCCCCCTGTCGCCGGTGGTGGCCCGCTGCCTCGACGACCTGACCGAGCACTTCGGCCCGGAGGATGCGCGGCGGATCAAGGACCTGGAGCGGACCACCAATCACGACGTCAAGGCGGTCGAATACCTGATCGGCGAGCGACTCGGTGACGATCCCGAACTGGCGGCCATTCGGCCGTTTGTCCACTTCGCCTGCACGTCCGAGGACATCAACAATATCTCCTACGCGCTAATGTTGCGTCGAGGTCGGGACGAAATCGTGCTGCCGGCGCTGCGGGAGCTGCGCAACCGGCTCGTGCAGATGGCGGTGCGCTATGCCGACGCGCCGATGCTGTCGCGCACCCACGGTCAGACTGCCAGCCCGACCACGCTCGGCAAGGAAATGGCGAACATCGTGGCGCGCCTGGACCGGCAGATGCAGATTCTCGCCGACAGCCCGGCGCTCGCGAAGATCAATGGTGCGGTCGGCAACTTCAACGCCCATGTCGCGGCCTACCCGGACGTGGATTGGCCGGCGCTGAGCGACGCGTTCATTCGGTCGATCGGCCTGGCGCCGAACGCATACACGACGCAGATCGAGCCCCACGACTGGGTCGCGGAACACTGTGACGGGCTCGGCCGGATCAACACCGTGCTGCTCGATGCCAGTCGCGATTTCTGGAGCTACATCGCGATCGGCTACTTCCGCCAGCGCCGCGTCGCTGATGAAGTGGGCTCCTCGACCATGCCGCACAAGGTGAACCCCATCGATTTCGAAAATGCCGAGGGCAACCTCGGTATTGCCAACGCCTTACTCCAGCACTTCGCCATGAAGTTGCCGGTATCGCGGTGGCAACGCGACCTGAGCGACTCTACGGTGCAACGAAACCTTGGCGTCGCCATTGGCCACAGCCTGCTGGCGTACCTGTCCTTTGGCGTCGGGCTAGAAAAACTGGAGCCCGACCTGGAGGTAATGGCCGCCGACCTGGACGCCAACTGGGAGGTGCTGGGCGAGGCGATCCAGACGGTCATGCGTCGCTACGGCCATGCGGATGCCTATGAGCAGCTCAAATCTCTGACCCGCGGCGAGAGAATTGCTCCGGACCAACTGCGTGACTTCGTCCAAAACCTGGACATCCCGGCCGAGGCCCGCGACCGGTTGCTGGCCCTGACGCCGGCGAGTTACACCGGTCTCGCGGAGCAACTGGCCGCCCGCTTCGGGGGCCAGCCGGACTGAAGAAGTGACGCCAATTTGCTGGAAACCTTAGGTTTCCAGCAATACCGCGCCGCAAGAAAAACGTGACCCAGTCGGCACGGCGCCAGCGCCCAGTCGCCTTAAACTACCAGCGTCTCCGCGAACTCAGTGCGCGTCGCAGCCAGGCAACTAAACTATGCAGCCATCACGGATCCAAGGTCGCCGCTGGATACTCTCGTCTTTCGACGAGAACCGCGATGCCGTGGCCGAGATCGCTGCCCAGGCCAAGCGCTGGATTTCCATCTACACGCCGGATCTCGAGCCCGGCGTGTACGACTCCGAAGGCTTCCTGGACGTCGCCAAGCGCCTCGTGCTGGCCAAGCGTTACGCCAAGATTCGCGTGCTGATTTCCGAACCCCACCGGACCGTCCGCATCGGTAATCGCTTTGTCTCGGTCGGCCGCCGCCTGAACAGTTACATCGAATTCCGGAATGTTCACCCGGACTATCAGGAGCATCGCGAGGCCTACCTGATTGCGGACGACATTGCGCTGCTCTATCGCGTCGAGGGCCGCAAGTGGGAAGGCATTGCTGATACCTACGAACCGGCGGTGGCAAAGCGTTACCTGGCCCAGTTCGACGAAATCTGGAACGCCTCGGAGATCGAGCAAGAACTGCGCGAACTGCGCGTCTGAGTGCCGCGCCCTCCCAAGCGATAAAATGCTGTCATGACCGGCAGCGAAAAAATCATTGTGGCCATGTCTGGCGGGGTGGACTCCGCCGTCGCTGCTTTGCAGCTGTTGCGGGCCGGCGCCGACGTCGAGGGCCTGCACATGACGAACTGGGAGGACGACGACGGCTACTGCACGGCCGCGCGCGATTACCAGGATGCGCGCAGCGTCTGCGCCGAATTGGGTATTTCGCTGCACCGAGTGAATTTCAGCCGCGAGTACCGCGAGCGCGTGTTCGCGGACTTCCTCGCTGAATACGCCGCCGGGCGCACGCCGAATCCCGATGTGCTCTGCAATCGCGAAATCAAGTTTGGCGCCTTCCTGGAGCATGCCCGCCGACTCGGCGGCGGTCGCATCGCGACCGGTCACTACGCGCGGCTGGACGGGCGTGACCCGGTCCGGCTGCTGAAGGGCCGCGATCCGGACAAGGATCAGAGCTACTTCCTGCACGCAGTGTCGGGTGATGCACTGGTGCAGGCGCTGTTCCCGATCGGCGACTTGCGCAAGGCGGAGGTGCGCGCACTCGCGACCGCGGCCGGGCTGCCGGTCCATGCCAAGCGCGACAGCACCGGTATCTGCTTTATTGGCGAACGACCCTTCCAGGAATTCCTCGGTCGCTATGTCAGTGGCAGTTCCGGGCCGATCCAAACGCCGGACGGCGACCTCGTCGGCCAGCATGACGGCTTGATGTTCTATACGCCGGGCCAGCGCCAGGGTTTGCATATCGGCGGCCGCGCAGGCACGACGGGCGAGCCCTGGTACGTCGCTGGCAAGCTGATCGAAGACAACACCCTGATCGTCGTGCAGGGTCGCGAGCATCCGCTGCTCTGGTCGCAGGGCCTGTGTGCCGCCGCCCCGTCGTGGATCGCCGGCCGGCCGCCGCACGCCGGCCCGCAGTGGTCGCTGCGCTGTTGCGCCAAGACGCGCTATCGACAGCCCGACGCCCCGTGCACGGTTACCAGCACGGGCGGCGACCGGTTGGCGGTGGTCTTTGACGAGCCGCAATGGGCAATCGCCCCCGGACAGTTCGTCGTGTTCTACGCCGGCGACGAATGCCTTGGCGGTGCACGTATCGAAGCCGCTGAGACATTGCAGAACCTGCCCGCCGGGCCGATCGCCGCGTCGGTGCTAACCGGCTGACCGGCTATCAATCCGCTATAATTCCGCGCCTTTCGACCGCGCCTCGACGGAGATATTTATGGCGGCATTACCGAATGCGAAATCGACCCTGACGGTCGACGGCAACGACTACCAGATTTATCGACTCGACGCGGTTCGCGACGGCCACGTCGAGCGGCTCCCCTACTCCCTGAAAATCCTGCTCGAGAATCTGTTACGGCACGCCGATGGTGATGACGTCAGCGCCGCCGACATCAGCGCGTTGGCGAACTGGGACCCGCAGGCGACACCGAGTCACGAAATAGCGTTCACGCCCGCGCGCGTCATTCTGCAGGACTTTACCGGCGTACCCGCCGTGGTCGATCTGGCGGCGATGCGTGACGCCGTCGTGTCACTGGGTGGCAAAGCCGATGCGATCAACCCGTTGTCGCCGGCCGAACTCGTGATCGACCACTCGGTGCAGGTCGACAACTACGGCACTGCGAATGCTCTCGAGCTGAACAATGCTATCGAGTTCGACCGCAATCGCGAACGCTACATGTTCCTGCGCTGGGGCCAGAATGCCTTCCGCAATTTCAAGGTCGTACCGCCGAACACCGGCATCGTGCACCAGGTCAATCTCGAGTATCTCGCCCGTGTCGTTTTCGACCGGGAGCACCACGGCGAACGCATCGCGTATCCCGATACGGTGGTCGGCACCGATTCGCATACGACAATGATTAACGGGCTCGGTGTGCTCGGCTGGGGCGTGGGCGGGATCGAAGCCGAAGCCGCCATGCTGGGCCAGGCCATTACGATGCTGATCCCCCAGGTAATCGGATTCCGGCTCACCGGCAAGCTGCGCGAAGGCACGACCGCGACCGATCTCGTGCTGACCGTTACCGATATGCTGCGCGACAAGGGCGTCGTCGGTAAATTCGTCGAATTCTTCGGCGATGGTTTGTCCGGGCTGCCGCTGGCCGATCGCGCCACGCTGGGCAACATGGCGCCGGAATTCGGCAGCACCTGCGGCATTTTCCCGATCGACGGTGAAACCACTCGCTATCTCGAGCTGTCGGGTCGCGAACCGGAACGCATTGCGCTGGTGGAAGCGTATGCCAGGGCGCAGGGCCTGTGGCGCGAGGACGGCCAGCCTGATCCGCTGTACACGGATATTCTCGAACTCGACCTCGGTGACGTACAGCCGAGTCTCGCGGGACCGAAACGTCCGCATGACCGGGTGTTATTGAAAGATGCGGCGGCCGCCTACGCGCGGGACTCCAAGGACCTGTTGAAGGATCGCGAGCCCAGATCAGTGGCGGTGAAGCGCGGCGGGGAGCAGTTCGAGCTCAAGGATGGTGCTGTCGTTATCGCGGCTATTACGAGCTGCACGAACACATCCAATCCGTCGGTCATGGTCGCGGCCGGGCTGCTCGCGCGAAACGCACAGCAGCGCGGCTTGCACACGCAGCCGTGGGTCAAGACCAGTCTTGCACCCGGTTCCAAGGTGGTCAGCAATTACCTGGAAAAATCCGGGCTGATCGATGATCTCAATGCACTGGGGTTCAATGTCGTGGGTTTCGGCTGCACGACTTGTATCGGCAACAGCGGTCCGCTGGATCCCGCCATCGACCAGGCGGTGCGCGAGAACGAATTGATTGCCTGCTCGGTGTTATCCGGCAATCGGAACTTCGAAGGCCGTATTCATCCGCTGGTGCGGATGAACTTCCTGGCATCCCCGCCGCTGGTCGTCGCCTACGCACTGGCGGGTAGTCTCGAGGTGGATCTGATGAACGATCCCCTCGGCAAGGACCGGAATGGCGAGGCGGTCTATCTGCGCGATATCTGGCCGAGCCAGGCCGAAATCCAGGAAATCGTCATGGGCAACATCGACTCGGCAATGTTCCGCCAGAGTTACGCGACGGTGTTCGATGGCGACAGTAACTGGCAGGAACTCGCGACGCCCACCGGCGAGAAATACACCTGGGACGCGCAATCGACCTACGTGCGCAACCCGCCATACTTCGAGGGAATGGGCAGGGAGCCGGCACCGATTGGTGATATTGACGGCGCCCGCGTGCTGGCATTACTCGGTGACTCCACCACGACGGATCACATCTCGCCGGCGGGTTCCATTGCCAAGGACAGCCCGGCCGGCGCCTATTTGATGGCGCAGGGGGTCGAGCCGAAGGATTTCAACTCCTATGGCTCACGGCGCGGCAACCACGAGGTCATGATGCGTGGCACGTTTGCCAACATCCGGTTGCGAAACAAGCTCGCTCCCGGCACGGAGGGCGGCTGGACCCGTTATCAGCCGGATGATGAGCAGATGACCATCTACGATGCGGCCATGCGCTACAAGGCAGAGCGCACGCCGCTGATTGTCATTGCCGGGCACGAGTACGGTACCGGCTCGTCGCGTGACTGGGCCGCCAAGGGCACCAAGCTGCTGGGAGTCGAGGCGGTACTTGCGCAGAGTTTCGAGCGCATTCATCGCTCCAACCTGATTGGCATGGGCGTACTCCCGCTGCAGTTCAAGGAGGGCGAAAGTCCGGACTCGCTCGGTCTGACCGGCACGGAAACCTACGCCATTGCCGGTGTCGACGCGGGTCGTGCCGATGAGGTGTCGATCACCGCGCACCGTGAGGATGGTTCCAGCGTCGAGTTCGCGGCGCGGGTGCGCATCGACACGCCCAAGGAGCAGGAGTACTACGCCAACGGCGGCATCCTGCATTACGTGTTGCGCGAGCTCGCCGCCTGACGGCGCCCGGATGACTGTTCCGCGCGCGCTGGTGAACCGGCTGCGCGCCGCGCGGCACCTGTTGATCCTGACCGGCTCGGGTGTATCCGCGGCCAGTGGTATTCCGACCTTTCGGGCGGCCGGCACGGGGCTCTGGGCGCGTTTCCGCCCGGACGAACTGGCCACGCCGGAAGCCTTTGCACGCGATCCTGCGCTCGTCTGGCAGTGGTATTGCTGGCGTCGCGACCTGGTCAATGCCGCCGAGCCGAATGCGGCCCATCATGCCATCGCCGAGCTGCAACGCCGGCTCAGTCGCGTCACCCTCGTTACACAAAACGTCGATGGACTGCATCAACGCGCCGGCAGTTCGGATGTGATCGAATTCCACGGCAATATCCATCGCAACCGTTGCCCGCAACACGGCGTTATCAACCTGGACCGCGAGCCGCGCGACAAACCACCACCCTGCCCCGACTGTGGCGACAACCTGCGTCCCGATGTGGTCTGGTTTGGCGAAACGATTCCCGAACAGTCATTGTCCGCGAGCCTGGCCGCCGCGTCTGATTGCGACCTGATGCTGATTGCCGGCACCGCCAGTGTGGTTTACCCGGCTGCCGGGCTGGCCGAGCTGGCGAAAGCCAATGGCGCGTGGCTGATCGAAGCCAATACTGAGACCACGCCGCTCAGCGCGATGGCGGACTGTGAATTGCGAGGCAGTGCGGCCGATAGCCTGCCCGCGGTCATCCAGGCCCTGGACGGCGCCTGAGCTCGCCTGTAGCGACTACGGCAGCGCGTCGAGTTCTTCGCGCGCCAGCGCGAAATCAGGTTCCAGTTCGAGCGCTTTGGCGTAGTGCTCCCGGGCCTTGTCTGGTTGTTCGAGCGCCAGGTAGGTTCGGCCCAGGTACATCCAGTTCTCCGCCTCGCCCCAGGCCGGTGCATCCGCCGTCGGCAGACTCCAGTCGGCAAAGCTTTCGGCCGCTGCCGTGAAACGCTCCAGGGCTTTGTCTTTATTACCGCCAAGCGCTTTGGGCCGCGCGTACAGCGAAATGCCATCCAGCATCAGCACGCGGGGGTTTTCGCCGTCGATTTCCAGCGCCTGCTTCATGAACTTGTTGGCGTTGCTGCCACGAACGGCTGCGCGAAGCATGTAATACGCCGTGCTGCTGCCGTAACAGGTCGACTGCAGCCCGACGACCTCGGCATCGTCGGGCTTGGCCTTCACAATCGGTTTCAGGATGTCGATGCACCGGTTCAGGTGTTTCTTTGCGCGTTTCTTGTCGGTGGCACCGATCAGCGTGCCGAGCCGGAACTGCGTGTAAGCAAGATAATAGGCGGACAGGTCAGCACCGGATTTTTCGAGCTGCTTCGCCGCTTCCTCCAGCGCGTCAAGATCCCGCGTGATTACGGCCCGGTCGATGCGATCGCGAATTTCGACCAGCGTTTCTGCCGCGGCAGTGCCGATATACAGGAGCAGTCCAAGCGCAATTACCGCTGATTTCCAGAACCTCACTACACGTTCCCCCCTGGCTTGCATAGAATCCGCTCCCAACGTTTCGCCGGTGGACGAAATACGGATGAACGCGCGCACTATTGACCTGATCGATATCGGCGTCAACCTCACGCACGATAGCTTCGATCGCGACCGGGACGAGGTGCTGGCACGCGCCGCGAATGCTGGCGTGCGCCGGATGATCGTCACCGGTACGACGGTTGCCGCGAGCCGGCAAGCGCTGGAGCTCGCCCGCCAGCGCGGCTCCCGTATCCGGGCTACCGCCGGGGTGCATCCGCACCATGCCAGCGAGGTCGATGCCGCGGCCCGGGAGGCGCTCGGCGAGCTGGTCCGGGAACCTGAAGTCGTCGCCGTGGGCGAATGCGGTCTCGACTATTTCCGCGACTTTTCCCCCCGCGATGCGCAGCGTGACGCATTCGCCGCGCAACTCGATCTGGCTGCCGGGACCGATAAGCCGGTATTCCTGCATCAACGCGACGCGCACGATGATTTCGTCGCCATTCTGCGCGATCGAATCGACACACTCGCCGGTGGTGTCGCGCACTGCTTTACAGGCGGCCCCGACGAGATGCAGGAGTATCTCGCGATGGGACTGCATATCGGCATCACCGGCTGGATTTGCGACGAACGCCGTGGCCGGGCGCTGCAGGCAGCCGTGCGCGACCTGCCACTCGATCGCGTGCTGCTGGAAACCGACGCGCCGTACCTGGTGCCCCGCGATCTACCGATCAAACCGCGCGGGCGGCGCAATGAGCCCGCGTTTTTGCGCCACGTACTCGATGCCACCGCGCGCTGCATGAACCGTGATCCCGCCGAACTTGCCGCGGCTGCCACGGCCAATACCGAGCGTCTGTTCGGATTGCCCGTCTAGCTGCGAATCAGGTGCCCCACCTGCGCCTCGACCGCTGCCCGGCGTAGAGTTTCCCAGGCCTCCGTCAGCTCCGCCGGACGCCCGACACCGACCAGGTCACGACGCTCGGCCTGCAGTTTGTCGACCAGCTCATCCAGCATGATCACGTTGTCGGGCAGTCCTTTGCTGAAGTCAGCCTGGGGCGCGAACACCACCAGGCCGGTCACGGTGACTTTCGGCAACAGCCGGCTCACAGCCGCAACGCGGTCGTAAAGCGCCGGTTGCGGATTGCTGAACGTATAGCGCCGGCGGTCACTAATGACCGTCCAGTCCTGCATCGCATTGCTGCCGAAAACGTGGCCACTGACTTCACGCAGGTCCACGATCAACACGGCATCTTGTGTCAGAACCGCGTAGTCGACGTGAATCTCACCGTCCTCGCCGTCGGGGATCAGGAAATGATCCAGCAAGTCCGCGGCGGCTGCGCGCAGTCGGGTCACCGGTTGTCGCGACCGCCGGCGATGCAGCACGAACAGCAGCAGTAGCAGCGCAATCGCGAGGCCGACAATAGTGCCAACTATCAGCGGATCGTCGATCTGGTTCGGAAGCTCGAAGGGCATCGGCTGCGATCTGGTTACCAGTCCGTCTACAGTCGTGACGCGAGTTCAGGGAGCTCAGGGTCAATCGTGTCGTAACTGGCGGGCCAGTTCAGCAATTCGGCCAACTCGGGCGGCGGCTCGACCTCGGTTTTCAACAGTGGCTCGACGATGCTGTCGAACTTGGCCGCGTGGGCCGTCGCCACCACGATCCAGTGCGCGTCCTGCCGCAGACTCTCGGCCAGCTCGCGGTAAACGTGCAGACCGGTCGCGGTGTGTGGGCACCAGGCGATGGCGTGACGGGCGTACTCATCCACGATCGTGGCGCGAATAATGTCATCCGTGACCGCCGCCGCCTGGATTTCTTCACGCAGCGCGTCGGCGTCCCCAACCAGCGCACGCAAACGTTCCATATTGCTCGGGTCCCCGACATCCATTGCCGACGCCAGTGTAGGAATGCTGGGTCGCGGCTGCCAGTCGCCGCTCGCCAGGTAGTCGGGGATCGTCGTGTTCGCGGTGGTTGCAAACACGATGCGGTCAATCGGCATGCCCATGCGTTTTGCCCAGACACAGGCAAAACCATTTCCCAGGTTTCCGGTCGGCACAATGAAATTGCAGCGCTGACCGGTTGCCCGCCAATAGTCCAGGCTGGCTTTCGCGTAATACGCCGATTGTGGCAACAGGCGTCCGACGTTGATGCTATTGGCGGAGCACAGTGAGTGCCGGGCTCGCAGTTGCGGATCGGCGAAGGCTTCCTTAACCAGTCGCTGGCAATCATCGAACTCACCGCGCACCGACAGGGAGATGACGTTGTCGCCCCAGCAAGTCAGTTGATGCTGCTGGCGTGCCGATACCCGGCCATCCGGAAACAGCACCACGACGCGCAGCCCGGCGCGCCGGTGAAAGGCCGCCGCGACAGCGCCGCCGGTGTCGCCGGACGTCGCCACCAGAATGGTGACCGGCGGCTGCGCGTACTCGCCATGTTCGATGATCCTGGCCATGTTGGCCGCAAGAAAACGCGCACCCACATCCTTGAAGGCTGCCGTCGGTCCGTGAAACATCTCGAGCACGGCGAGTGACCCGGCGTCATCTTCCAGCGTGCGAACCGGCACGGGAAAATTGAGCGCGTCGGCACAAATCGCGTCGAGTTCGTTCTGCAGGCTGGAACCGGCGAAAAAAGGTGCCAGCAATTGCGCCGCAATGCTGGCGAATTCGGTATTGCCATCGAAATCAGTCGGGGCAAACCGCGGCAGTAATTCCGGTACATAGAGACCGCCATCAGGTGCGGTGCCACTCATGATGGCCTGCTCGATGCAGACGAGCGTGTCGGAACGCGTACTGTGGAATTGCATGGCGGACCCGCTAGCGCGCCGCGCCGAGGTACGCCGCCAGTCGCAGCAGGTCGGCAAAGACGCCGGCCGCAGTGACCGCCGGCCCCGCGCCGGGACCCTGCACGACCAGCGGATTGTCACTGTAACGCTCGGACACGAAGCGCACGACGTTGTCGGTGAGGTTGATCCGCGCAAACGGGTGCTCCTCGGGCAGAGCTTCCAGACGGACCGAGGCGCCGCCGGCCTCGCTCAGACGGCCGACGTACCGCAGCACCTGGCCCGCGTCGCGGGCTGCCCGCCACCGCTCCAGCATCGCGTCATCGTGTGCCGACAGGGCATCGAGAAAGCCGTCGATCGACTCCTCGGCCAGGTCTGCCGGGACCAGGCTCTCGACCTCGAGGTCCGCTAACTCGAGCCGCAGGCCCATTTCCCGCGCGAGGATGATGACTTTTCGCGCGACGTCCATGCCCGACAGGTCGTCCCGGGGATCCGGCTCGGTGTAGCCGCTGTCGCGCGCTTCACGAACGATCGCCGAGAACGGCTTGGTGCCGTCGAAGACATTGAACAGGTACGCCAGCGTGCCCGAAAAAATACCCTCGATACTGTGAATGACATCGCCCGTGCGGCTCAGGTCCCGCAGCGTATCGATAATAGGCAACGCCGCACCGACGGTTGTCTCATACAGGAAATGCACGCCGTGCCCGCGCCGCGCGCCGTGCAATGCGTCGTAGTACTCCAGTGAACCACTGTGCGCCTTTTTGTTGGGCGTGACGACATGGATACCCAGGCCGAACCAGTCGAGGTACTGTTGCGCCACTTCGTCACTGGCGCTGCAGTCGAGTATCGCTGCGTGCGGCAGGTGATCCGCGTTCACGTGCGCAATGAAACGCTCCCAGTCGAGCGATTCGCTATTCGCATTGAACGCGTCTTGCCAGTTCTGCAGATCGACGGCCCGATCGGCGAGCAGCATCCGGCTCGATGTGGCGATGCCGCGGACACGCAGGTCGAGGTTGCTGTCCGCGCGCAGGCGCGCCGTTTCCGATGCCAACTGTTCCAGCAGCACGGAACCCACGTGTCCGGGCCCGATCAGACCGATCGACAGGGTCTTGGCCGACAGATAGAAACCCGAGTGAGCCGCGCGTAAGGCGCGGGTGGCATCCTCGCGATCGATCACGGCCGAGATGTTGCGCTCTGACGACCCCTGCGCTATCGCACGCACGTTGATGCCCGCCGCAGCCAGCGTCTCGAAAAACCTCGCCGCGATGCCGGGCGTCCCGGCCATGTTGTCCCCGACCACGGCAATGATGCTGCAGTCCGGTTGCACTTCGACCGACTGCACCTGTCCTTGCTCCAGCTCCGCGGCAAACGCGCGCCGAACAACCTGTTCCACCGCGCCGGAGTTCTTTGCCGGCACCGCAAAACAAATCGAATGCTCCGAGCTCGCCTGCGAGATCAGGATCACCGAGATACCCGCATCGCGCAGTGCGCCAAACAACCGATCCGCGGTGCCCGGCACGCCAATCATGCCGGCACCTTCCAGGTTCACCAGCACAACGTTTTCGATAGACGTGATGCCCTTGGCCGCCTCGCCCGAATCGCCATCGCGGCCGATGCGGGAACCGCGCGCGGCCGGATTGAAGGTATTCCGAATCCAGATCGGAATGCCGTGCTCCACCGCCGGCGACATGGTCTGCGGGTGGATGACTTTGGCGCCGAAATAGGCCAGCTCCATCGCTTCGTTGTAAGACAGCTCACTGATCACTGCCGCTTCCGGCACGCGATTGGGATCCGCGCTCAGAACGCCGTCGACATCCGTCCAGATCGTAATGCGCGCGGCCTCCAGCAAGGCGCCGAGGATGGAAGCGGAGAAGTCGCTGCCATTGCGCCCGAGGGTCGTGTGCAGACCATCGGCGTCCGACGCAATAAAGCCTGTTACCACCGTAATCCCGTGCCGCTCGGCATCGAAAATCTCGGCGGCGTTTTCCCGCGAACGTGCCCAGTCCACGGCCGGCCCCATCTCGCGCTGTTCGACGACGATCAATGCGCGGGCATCGAGCCAGTGGATCGGCAGTGGCGTGGCACCACCGGTCGATTCCTGGTCGAGGAAGGCGCTGAGCAAACGCGACGACCAGAGTTCGCCGAAGCCGGCGACCAGGTCGCGGCTGCGCTCGGCGGCGGACCGGACCAGCGACACCGCGTGCAGGATGTCCGAAATGTCCGCCAGGTCGGAATCGAATGTGCCGAGCAGCTCCTGGACGGCGGCGTCATCCTGAAGCAATTCACGCACCGTCGCCTGGTACCGCACCGCGAGGGCTTCCAGCCCCGGCGCGATGCCCTCGGCCGCCTGCTCGGCAGTATCGACCAGATTGAGCAGCGCATCGGTCATGCCACCCATCGCGGACACCACAACGGCCAGCCGGCCGTGGCCGTCATCCAACAGGATGCGGGCAACCCGCCGAAAGCAATCGGCGTCGGCCAGGCTCGAGCCGCCGAATTTGTGGACCTGCCACTGACTCTGGTTCATGGGTGCGGCGCGGGTCGGTCCCGCGAATCAAGTGCCGTTCAGCCGGCCGACAAAACGCGTAATGATAACTGTTTCGGCCGGGTCGAACAGGCTTTGGCGATTGCAATGCCTGCCGCCGCGGCGAATAATCTCCTGCAAAAAGTAAGGAGCCCGCCGCATGCCGAGCATCTTCATTGCCCCGGCCGACCATCCCCGGGAGCGATCCGATCTGGACCGCTCGCTGATCAACGCGATCGACCGCAAAAAGGTGATTACGAACTTCAGCGACGCGAGCTATCCCGAGTTGATCGAGATCGAGCGTCGCGGCAAGGGTTTCTATGCCTGGGGCCTGCCGAACAGCCCGGAAAACGTGGAGCGCTGGTTTCACATGGGCGTCGGCGACTGCCTCCTGGTGAGCTACAAGGGCGCTTACCATCACTACGCCAAAGTTCTCGGGCGCTACGACAATGCCCGCGCGGCCGAGGCCATCTGGGGCCACGACGGCGGGGAACGCAATCGTGAACTCCTGTTCTTCGTCACGGAACCGATCCCGCTGTCGCTGCCCTATGGCGAAGTCAAAGACTATTTCGAAGAGGGCTACACGGAATTCACCCAGATCCCGGAGGATGTGCTGGACCGGATCGAGTCAGATTTCGGCACGGTCGACCGTTTCGTCCGGCGCCGCTTCCTGAATACCGGCGCCGGCGGACCAATCCTGGACATGAGCGGCATTATCCAGCTCTCCGAGCGGGACCAGGCCAAGCTGCAGACCTTCGACCCAAACAGCAGCAAGGATGCCCGCAGCCGCATCGTCGACAGCATCATCCGCCGGCGTGGCTACCCGGAATTTCGCCGCCGCCTGCTGGCCGCGTATGAGTTCAAGTGCGCCATGACCGGCTGCGACGCCCCCGACGCGCTCGAGGCGGCTTACATCATCCCGTACAAGGGAAAGCACACGCATCATCCATCGAATGGACTGCTGCTGCGTGCCGATCTGCACACGCTTTTCGACTTGGGCAAGATCGCGATCGATACGCGGTCCATGACACTCATCATTTCGGACGATCTGCTGGACACCAGTTATCGGATCCTGTCCGGCCGCCCGATGCGATATCCGGCCGAGCCCGAGCAGCGCCCGAGCACCGATGCATTGGACCTGCACCGGCGGCTCGCCGGCCTGTAGTCCACCGCGCTTGCAAGGCCGCCGTCGCGCGGCAACAATCCGCTCATGCGCATGTCCCGGGAAGACTTCCTGCGATGGCCGCGAAAGGCGGTCACGTTGCTCGGTATGTCCGGCGTCGGCAAGACCCATCTCGCGAACCGGCTACCCAAGACCAACTGGTTTCACTACTCCGGCGACTATCGCATCGGCACCAAGTATCTCGAGGAAGCGATTCTCGACAACATCAAGCGGCAGGCAATGCAGGTGGATTTCCTGCGTGATTTGCTGCGCAGCGATTCGATTTACATCGCCAGCAACATCAGCGTGCACAATCTCGACCCGGTGTCGACTTTCCTCGGCAAGCTGGGGAACCCGGCACTGGGTGGGCTGCCGCTGGAAGAATTCAAGCGACGCCAGCGGCTGCATGCCCTCGCCGAATCCGCCGCAATGTGCGATGTCGCCGATTTCATTGACAAGGCCTACGACATTTATGGGTACGACCACTTCCTGAACGACGCGGGCGGCAGTATCGTGGAGCTCGATGACCCGGAGGCCCTGCAGACGCTGATCGACCATACCGTGATCCTGTATCTGCAGGCCGGGCCGGACATGGAGGAAGAACTCATCCGGCGTGCTGTCAGCAATCCGAAACCACTCTATTATCGCGAAGAGTTTCTCGACGAGAAGCTGGCTCAGTACCTGCAGCAGGAAGGCTTGTCGAGCGCCGAGGAAATCGAGCCCGACCTGTTTGTGAGATGGATATTCCCGCACCTGGCCCGTCATCGCCGCCCCCATTACGAGGCCCTGGCGTCCGCCCACGGCTACACGGTCAACGCCCGGGACGTGGCTGCCGTTGAAACGGAAGACGACTTTCTGCAGCTGGTCGCCGGCGCCATCGGGGCGCACCCGGGCTGACATGATGCGCACGCAGCCAAGCAGCACCACGCACCGTTTCGAGGTGCTGGGTCTCGGCATGACTTGCGAGGAAACAGGGCACGGCGACCCGGTCGTGTTCCTCCACGGCAACCCGACGTCCAGCTACCTGTGGCGGCACGTCATTACCGAGGTTGCCGATCATGCGCGCTGCCTGGCACCCGACCTGATCGGCATGGGCGGCTCGGACAAATTGCCGGACTCGGGTCCCGACAGCTATCGTTTCGTTGAGCACCGGCGCTATCTCGAGGCGCTGCTGGACCAGCTCGACCTCGGCGATCGGGTGACGCTGGTCGTGCACGACTGGGGGTCGGCGCTGGGATTCGACTGGGCCAGGCGCAACACGGATCGCGTGCGTGGCATCGCCTACATGGAGGCGCTGGTCCGCCCGTTGAGCTGGGATGACTGGCCGGAGCAGAGCCGGCCGATCTTCGAGGGGCTGCGGTCACCTGCGGGCGAAAAAATGATTCTCGAAAAGAATGTCTTCGTGGAACGTATCCTGCCGGCATCGATCATGCGTGAACTCGACGACGCCGAAATGGAGCGCTATCGGGCGCCGTTCGCGGCACCGGGAGAATCGCGCCGACCAACACTGACGTGGCCGCGACAATTACCAATCGACGGGGAACCCGGTGACGTGGTCGAGATCGTGGCCGCCTATTCGGAATGGTTGAAGCATTCTGACTTGCCCAAGCTCTTCATCAACGCGGACCCCGGCGCCATCCTGGTCGGTTCGCAACGCGAGTTTTGTCGCGGCTGGCCGAACCAGCTCGAGATCACGGTGCCGGGAATTCATTTCATCCAGGAAGATTCCGGGCCCGCAATCGGTCAGGCCATCGCGGGCTGGTTCGACGGCCTGGATTGAGCACAGGCGCGCGGCATGGGCTTCTGGCAGGAACACGTGGTACCAACCCTGGTGCTGCGCGGCATGCAGAACAAGGTCATTACCGAATATCGGCCCCGCATCCCGCCACTCGCGGATCGCCGCGTGCTGGAAGTCGGCATCGGCAACGGGTTGAACATTCCGTATTACGGCGACGACGTCGAGCACCTGTTCGGGCTCGAGCCGTCACGGAAGCTGCTGGATGATGCCGGCGAGCGTGCCGATGCAGCGCCGTTTCCGGTGGAATTGATCGAGGCGTCAGCTGAAGACATCCCGCTGGAAACACACAGCATCGATACCGTGGTGAGTACCTGGACGCTGTGTTCGATTCCAGCGATCGAAACGGCCATGCAGGAAATGCGCCGGGTGCTGAAGCCGGATGGCCGACTGTTGTTCATCGAACACGGCCGCGCCCCGGACGCCGGCGTGGCCCGCTGGCAAAATCGCCTCACGCCGGCGTCCGGGGCGAGGCCGTGTTCGATGAACAACAGTAGGCCATCCGGCTTCAGCACCCGGCGCATTTCC
>JASJBD010000166.1 GCA_030066665.1 Gammaproteobacteria bacterium | reverse complement strand
ACGAGTAGAGACGCGCCCAGAAAAAGAATGCATAACTTGAGTCTATTCACACCGGTGGACTCAGTTGCCGCCGCGCCAGCCAACGGCGAATGATCGCATGACGTCGCGCATCGATTGGATAGTTAAACATGATCAACGCCCCAACAATGCCAATCACTCCGGGTACCAGCAAGGCAGTGACGTTCAGGCCCTGGATGGGCGTTGCCGGGTTCGTTGGATCGAACCCGAGTTGACTGGCAAGTGGCAGCGCGATACCCACGCCCAGCGCGAGCGCGGCTTTCTGCATGAACATGTAGAGCGCCATATAGAGAGCGGCATCATCGCCACCGCCTTTCAGCATGCCGTACTCAACAGTGTCGGCGATCATGGCCGGCGGCATGACCCAGATGAAGCTGGTCAGCGTGCCGGTCAGGCAGAACACCAGCAGTGCTTGCCAAAAACTGCCCGGCTCGACCAGCAGGAACAGCGGCAGCATCGCGAAAAACCCAATGCCGCCGATGATCAGACCACGATGGCGGCCAACCTGATGCGCAACCCACATGGCCATTGGGAGACAGGCAATGGCCACGACGTATTGAATGAAGACGAACCACAAGAAGGCAGACGTCGGCAGCTGCAGCGTGAACTGCACCATGAACAACACCATCGCATTGAACACGGCGCCCCCGAGCCAGAAGCTGAAAATCCCGGCCAGCAGGCGCACCAGCGGCTTGTTCCGGCGCAGAATCACGAGTGCCGGCAGCAAACCCCGTTTCCCGGTATCCACGAAACTGCCCTGCGGGGTGATCAGCGTCGCGGCAATCACTGTGATCGGAAGCAGTAACACGATGGCGCTAACGAAGACCGTCAGGATTTCACGCAGGCTTGGGTTGCCCGAAGAAAAGAACACCAGCGGCAATGCTGCGCCCAGCGCGACGCCGCCCATCAGGAAGCCCTCACGAAAACCACCGATGCGAGTACGTTCACGATAGTCCCGTGACAATTCCGCGCCCCAGGACAGGTAGGGAATCTGCACGATGGTGAGTGTTACGTAGAACGCGAAGGCCATGATGGCCAAATAGCCAATACCGATACCAGCGGGTGGCAGGCAGAATGCAACGGTGGCCGCCATCAACAAGGGCGTGCCGACTAATAGCCAGGGTTTACGTCGTCCCCAGCGACCGCGCGTGCGGTCCGACAAATTGCCGATCAGCGGATCGATCACCGCATCCCAGGCGCGCGCCAGGAAAAACACCAGGCCGACGCTTGCCAGGTCCAGGCCCAGTTCCTGCGCATACATCGGTGGCAGGTAGACGATCAGCTGCATCATCAGAATCGCGACCGGCGCGCTCGGGCCGGCGTACGCAATCAGCGATCGGGTGCTGGTGGGTGACTGGCTCATGTCCCGTACCTTATAACCAATGCCGCCGTGGCATCGCCTATTTGATCCGGAATTAGTCTTATGCCACGACCAGCGGATAAGTGGGCGAGGGTTTCGCAGAGGCGACCAGTCGGCGAATCGCGTAGGCTTGCTGGATGTTTCTGCCGCAGCTGACGCGTCGCGATTTTCTATCCGGCTTGCTCGGTGCGGGCGCGACTCTGGCTGGTTGCCGCCAGGCTGCGGATCCGGACCGGCCACGGAGTACAGCTACCTCAACTCCCGGCACGGTCGTGATGCGCGATGATCCGGACTTCGAGTTATGGCGCACCAGCATGCCGTGGCAGCTCTGGAAACCAGACCGTCAGCCGGACAGCATCGTGCGGCCTGAATCGATTGATGAACTCGCCGCGGCCGTGCAACTGGCACGCGACAAGGGCTGGCGGATTACCAGCCGGTCCGGCGGTCATCATGTCTGGGGAGCGATGTTGCGTGACGACGGCATGTTGATCGATATGTCGCGGTTTCGCGAGGTACGGATCGATCCGGAACAGGGTTTTGCCGATGTCGGTCCCGCCGTCTGGAGCGATCGGCTGAATCGGGCACTGGCAGCAGAAGGATTGGCATTTCCGGTCGCCCATTGCGCCAGCGTGCCGATGGGCGGCTACCTGATGGGTGGTGGCTTTGGCCTGAACGGCGACGAGTGGGGCGCGATGGCCTGTTTTTCGGTGCTCGAGGCCGATGTGATGACTGCAGACGGTGAATTGCTGACGGTCGGACCCGACCAGCACGAGGATCTCTACTGGGCGGTCCGCGGCGCCGGTCACGGCTTCCCCGGCATTGTCAGCCGTTACCGACTGCGTTTGTACCCGGCACCGCAAGATGTACGCGAAAGTGTCTTCGTGTTTCCGGCCGGGCGTCTGCCCGAGGTGGGTGACTGGCTGCGCTCAGCGGCTGCAACAGGCATGCCCAATACCGAACTCATGTGCCTGCTGCTGGACAATCCGGATGCCGGACCGGATGCGCCGCCGGCGATGCGCAAACTGTGCATCGCGCGGCCGGTCGTTTTCGCCGACTCCTCCGCCGAGGCTGAACAAATACTTGCGCCTCTGACCGCGCACCCACTCGCCGGCGAGGCCCTGTTCACCAATCTGTTGCAGCCGAACACCATGCAGGGACTGCTGGAAGGCAGTATCGACTTGCGCAGCGGGTTCGGCTTCGGGCGTTACGCGGTGGATACGGCCTGGACCAATGAACCGGCTGATGCGCTCGCAACCGTGGCCGCGGAGTTTGCGAGTGCGCCATCGCCGAAAACACATGTGGTCGTGCTGATCAAAGGCAATTCGGAACTACCCGAAGCCACAGCCCTGTCGCGTCTTACCGATACCTGGATCGGTAGCTATGCGGTCTGGGATCGAGCGGAAGACACTGCAGCCAATGTCGACTGGTTACGGCAAACGTCGGCCGCGTTGAAGCCCTTTGCCGCGGGACATTCGATCAACGAGCTGGATGCCGGCGTCGATCCTGGCAAGATCGAGCGATCGTTTACGCCCGAGGCCTGGGCGCGGCTGGAAGCAATCCGCGCGGAACGCGATCCGGACGGACGCTTCCACGGTTTTCTGCAGCACACCTGACACGCGCTTATTCGCCCATCGCGAATTCGACCGCCTGCAGCCGGGTATAACTTTCCAGGCCCTTGATGCCGCCTTCCACGCCGAAGCCGGACTGGCCGCAGGGTTCACCTGAATGACTCAGGCCAACACCTTCGACCGGTGTTGGTGACGTGGCGATGCGAACGTTGCCGGCGCGAATGCGGCCGGCGAGCCGATGTGCCAACGCCAGGTCGCGGGTCCAGACCGTCGCCGCCAGGCCGTATTGCGAGTCGTTGGCCAGCTTCACGGCCGCATCGAGATCGTCGTAGCGGAACACGCTGAGCACGGGCCCGAAGATTTCTTCGCGCGCAATCCGGTGCTTTGCTGATACGCCGGTGAAAATTGTCGGGCCGACGTAATGGCCCGGCGAGCGAATGCCGCGACCATCCACCGCGGCTTCAGCGCCTTCCTGGATGCCGGACTCGATGTATTCCTCGACCATGGCTTTTTGCCGCGCGCTCGCGAGTGGACCGAATTGCGTGCCCGGATCCAGCGGGTCGCCGGCCTGGATCGACTTCGCCGCCGCGAGGATGCCGCCCAGCACATCCTCGTAGAGTGAGTTGTGAATAATCAGTCGCGTACGTGCGACGCACACCTGCCCCTGATTCCATAACGCGCCTTGCGCAATGCCCTGGCCGAGCTTCGCCAGGTCCGAACCAGCCATATCCGGCAGTATCAACTCCGGTGACTTGCCGCCGCATTCGAGCAGTAGCGGTTTCAACGACGACTCGCCGACCGCGCGCATCAGGGCCTTGCCGGTAGCTGTCGATCCGGTAAAGGCGATCATGTCGACACCGTCGTGGCGGGCCAGGGCATCGCCGGTGGCACCGTCGCCCGGGACGATATTCAGTGCGCCGGCCGGTAGGCCGGCTTCCGCGGCCAGTTCCGCGAGAACGAGACTGGAACGGGGCGCGAGTTCCGAGGGTTTTACGACCGCCGTATTGCCGGCAGCGAGAATCGGCGCAATTTTCAGCGCTGCATTAATGACCGGAAAGTTCCACGGGATGATCGCAACGACGACACCCCGCGGGCGGCGGATATGCAATTCCATCGCGCCCGGCCCGGCCGGTGGCGCCTGCATGGCATAGACCTTGTCCAGAGCTTCGGCGTAGTAACGCACGAACGCCGCGGCGATATGCGCTTCCTGCTGCGCCGACGAAATCGGTTTGCCCATGTCGAGGCAGTCGCACAGCGCGAGCTTTGTCGAATTCGCGCTGATCAGTTCGGCGAGTTTGAACAGCGTTTGTTTGCGAAACCCTGGGCCGCTCGAGCCCCAGGGGCCGTCGTCGAAAGCCCTGCGCGCGGCGCTGACCGCCGCGTCCACATCCACGGCACTGCCACAGGGCACGCTGGCTGTTACGGTCTCGGTCGCCGGATTCACGACCTCGAAGATCTTCTCGGACGCAGGCGATTTGTGGGCGCCGTCGATCCAGGCGGCCGCGTCGATTTGCAATTCTGTCGCCAGGGCTGAGTAGTCTGGTTGTGCTTGCTTGGCGCACATAGTCGTCTCCGTAATCAGTCAGCGTGCAGCACCAGGTCGGCGGCTTTTTCGCCAATCATGACGCAGCTCGCATTAATATTCCCGGCCGGCACGGTCGGCATGATCGATGCATCCGCCACCCACAGATTGTCAATGCCGTGAACGCGCAGGCGATGATCTACGACCGCCTGGTCGTCGCTACCCATCTTGCAACTGCCACAGGCGTGATACATCAGGATGGAGCTCTCACGGAGATATGCTTCCCAGTCCGCGTCTGTTTGTACCGCGTCACCCGGCAGGCCTTCGTCGACGAAGTAGTTCGCCAGCGGTGCGGTGCGACACATTTCGCGCGCCAGGCGACCCCCTTCGATCAGTTGTGCGACATCGTCAGGGTCTGACAGCAGTTGCAGATCGATTTCCGGTTCGTCGTCGAGTAATGCAGACCGCAAACGCACCTGGCCGCGACTTTTCACGCGGCACAGCCCAATGGCGAAACTGATGGCCGGTTTCGGATACGGTCGCGCTGTGCCATCGACGAGCTCGTGGGCGAAGGCACCGAAAATCAGCTGAATATTGGGCGCGGGCAAGCCCTTGCGCGTACGCGCGAAGGCCTGTGCCTGGGCAATCGGTGTCGACAACGGGCCGGCGCCGCGCAACAGGTAGTTCAAACCGTGGCGTAAGGCGTCCAGCGGGCCCGTTTCGACGTTCAGGGTCGACACGTTCACGTGCGCACGCAACACGGTACCGGGATGTTCCTGCAGGTTCTTGCCGACGCCGGCGAGTTCGTGCATTACCTCGATGCCGTGCCGCTGGAGCTCGGCGGCAGGCCCGATGCCTGACAGCATCAGCACTTTCGGGGAGCTCATCGCACCGGCACTAACAATCACACCGCGATTCGCCCGCGCTTCAGCGAGTCGGTTATCGCGCCGGTATTCGACACCGCTAGCGCGTTTACCGTCCAGGAGCACGCGCGATACCTGGCTGTGCAAACGAACCTTCAGGTTCGCGCGGTTGCGCACCGGCCAGATATATGCCTCGGCCGTCGTGTGACGGAAGCCGCGTCGCTGCGATGCCTGACAGCGGCCCACGCCCTCCTGGCTGGCGCCATTCAGGTCATCGTTCACCGGGATGCCTTTATTCGCGGCAGTCGTAATGAAAGCGTCGATCAGCGGACTGTCGATCCGTACTTCCGACACACGCAACGGGCCATCACTACCGCGAAATTCATTCGCGCCACGTTCATTCGTCTCGAGCCGTTTGAAGTACGGCAAGACGCCGTCGTAGTCCCAACCGGGATTGCCGAGATCGGCCCAGTGGTCATAGTCGTAGCGATTGCCGCGCACGAACATCATGCCGTTGATGGCACTGCTGCCGCCGATGCATTTCCCTGCGGGCCAGATCTCTGCGCGGTTGTCCCGCGAAGGATCTGCTACAGCCGGGTAGCGCCAGACCATGTCGTCGCGCGGCATGACCAGTCCCATCGCGGCCGGAACCTGGACGTAGAGATGCCGATCCGAGCGCCCGGCGTCGAGTAGCAAAACCTGGTGCTTGCCGTCGGCAGAGAGGCGATTGGCGAGTACACAGCCGGCGGAAC
>JASJBD010000165.1 GCA_030066665.1 Gammaproteobacteria bacterium | reverse complement strand
CGTCGCGGGCCTCGAATGGTCCGAACGAGAAGCTCCACAGGTGCCGGCGAGTGATGGCACCAGATTCGATTTGAACAATTTCCGCGGGCGGGACGATCCCACGACAACTTCGGTGATCCAGCTTGACTGGGGTATCTCACCGCGGCACCTGTGGAGCTTCTCGTTCGGACCATTCGAGGCCCGCGACGACGGCGTCTTCTCTCAGCCAGTGCAATTCAACGGCGTGACCTTCCCGGCCGGCGAAACCATTCAGTCTGCCTACCGACTGTACGAAGCGCGCGCGACCTATCTGTACGAATTGTTGCCGGATAGCCAGTGGACCATCCGGGTCGGCGCCGGTGCGGCGTACCAATGGACCAGCATGGAGTTGCTGGCGTCCGACAACGTGACCTATAGCGAGGCTGACGACGATCGCCTGCTGCCGCTCGCAGTCGGCAGACTAGGCTACAGCTTCAACGAGAACTGGGAAATCGGCGTCGATGCGGCCGGGATTTCCCTCTCGGACGCCGAACAGTTCGACGTAATCGTCTATGGCACGTGGCAGATGAATTACCACTGGGCGTTGAGCGTTGGCTACGAGTATTATGCGCGCCAGGCCGACAACGACACGTTCTTCAACGATCTGCGCTACGACATTCCCTATATCGCCTTGTCGTATACCTTCTGACCCGCGGCCGCTCAGAACGGGCGGTCAAGCTGGAAGGAGAAGTCGCTGAATTCGTAGCGATTGCAGATCTGCGATGTGTCAACGCGGCGGAGTATGCACAGCCGGGCGCTATTTGCGGTCCGCTAGGCGGCTGCGCTACTTTCCGGCTTCCGACATCGAGGACACAAGTATGAGCTTGGCGAAGAATTTCATTTTGACCGCAGCGATCCTGGGCTTCGTTATCGGCTGCGCGACCGCGCAACCCAAGATCGACGAGAGCGCCAACGCCGAAGAGACCTTCGACGGCCTGCTGCCGGTCAAAAACTCGCGCTTTCAGCGGGCCTGGATCGACCCCACGATAGACCTGTCCGGCTACACGAAGATCATGCCGGGCGGCGCCTCCTTCGAATTCCGGGCGGCTCGGAAAATGTCTGCATCGCAGGCGCGCCGGTCCAGCGCCAGCAACTTCTATATCAGCGAAAAAGACCAGGAAAAGCTGAAACAGGTGGTCGACGAAATCTTCAACGAAGAATTACAGAAGAGTCAGTACTTCACGATGACTGACCGACCCGGCCCGGATGTACTGATCATCGAGGGCGCGTTGCTGGATATCGTCTCGAACGTACCGCCAGACATCGTCGGTCGCGGCGAGATCTATCTCGACCGCGTCGGTGAAGCGACGCTCGTATTACAGCTGATCGATTCCATGAGCGGCGAAGTGCTCGCACGCGCAGCCGAACGCCGCGCGGCGCAACCGGCCGGCCGGATGGGCATTCAGAGCAGCCCGGTCACGACCTGGAACGAAGTCCGCAGGCTGGCGCGGCGCTGGGCGGTTAAGCTGCGCGACGGTCTCGACGACTTCAAGGCACAGACCGGCTAACCCGCATCCGCGGCAATCCCGTCGAAATCGTCCGCGAAGCGGTTCAACCGGCGGCTGAGCCGCGCCGCCTGCTTGTCCTCCAGGCCGTTGAAGAGCTCCGCGTACAGCTCCATCATCAGCCAGCGGTTCTCTTCGACCCGCTCACGATAGTCGGGACTGTCCATCCAGTTCGGGTCCAGGCTCATTGCCAACAGCCGCTCCGCGTATTGTTCCTGGGGCGGTGATTCCAGCAACAGCTCCCGGAACTCCAGTTGCCATGCGCGGCGGCCTTTGAGCCATTCCTCGGAGTTGTCGTGCAGTCGGCTCACATAGTCGCGAATCAGTACTTTCTGCTCGTCGTTCAGGCGACCGGTAAAGCGCTGGGTATTCTTGATAATGGCTTTTTCCCGACGCTTAAGGCGTTTCTCCAGCGTGTCGCCGGAGTATTCCTCGCGGAACTCCTCGTTCTCGTCATCGAGGTTCGCGATCAGAATTTCAACCTGTTCCGGTGACAAGTCGGACAGGAACGCGGCCGCATCGGGAACCACGTGACGCAAAAAGTCATCCCACAGACCGACCATGTCCTGGAAATGCACATCGAATTGTTGCGACGTGACCTCGCGAGTCGCGATGTCGCGATCCGCCGCGCGCAACAGCTCCGCGAATTGCGGTAGCTTCTCCACGCGCACCCATTCGAGGTTGCGTTCCACGCTCTCGCGCAGCCTTTCCTCCTGTTCCTTGTCCAGCGAGAAATAGCTGTTAATGCGCCAGGTAATGAACCAGTCGAGCTGGTTGTACAGGAACCTGGTCGTACAGCCGGTAACGACCAGCAACAGCGCAACCAGCAGCAGAGCGCGGGCGATTCGCGGCCACACGCGGGCGCTAGTTGCTCTCAGCTGCTTGACCAACACGGCGTCCATGATCTGATGCTAACAGTCGAACGGGTGCGAGATGATGATGTTTTCGTCGCGATCGGGCCCGGTCGATACCATCGCGACGCGCACAGCGAGAATCTCCTCAATGCGCTCGAGGTAGGTCCGGGCGGCCGCCGGCAATTGCTCCAGGCTCGTCATACCGACAGTAGACTCCTGCCAACCCGCCAAAGTTTCATACACCGGCTCGACGTCGGCATAGCGATCGACCATCAGCGGTGGCGCGTCCAGCATATCGCCTTCGAGCCTGTAGCCCGTGCAGAGCTTGATCGTATCCAGCCCGTCCAGCACGTCGAGCTTGGTAATGCACAGGCCGCTGAGACTGTTGTTCAGAATTGCCCGGCGCAGGGCCACGGCGTCGAACCACCCGCAACGGCGCGGGCGGCCGGTGGTCGCACCAAACTCGGCACCGACCCTGCCGAGATGCTCACCCATGTCGTCGAACAACTCGGTTGGAAATGGTCCTGACCCGACCCGCGTCGTATAGGCCTTCACGATACCCAGGATGTAATCAAACGACAGCGGCCCGATGCCGGTGCCGGTTGCTACCGCGCCGGCCGTGGTATTGGACGACGTCACGAATGGATAGGTGCCGTGGTCGACGTCCAGCAACGTGCCCTGGGCACCTTCGAACAGCAGGTCCGCACCGGCGGCCTGCAAGCGTCCGAGATAGCCGGCGGTGTCGACGACCAGCGGCTTGATGCGGTCCGCCATGCCCAGCCACTCGGCCAGCACGCCATCCGCGTCGACAGGTTCGGCCTCGTAATAGTGCTCCAGCATGAAATTATGCAGCTGCATGGCCGCCCGCAGGCGTTCACCGAAGGTGTCGGGGTCGAACAGATCGGAAATGCGCAAGGACCGGCGCGCAGCCTTGTCCTCATAGGCCGGTCCGATACCGCGTCCGGTCGTGCCGATCGCCTGCTGACCCCGAGCGGCTTCGCGGGCATGATCCAGCGCAATGTGAGTTGGCAGAATCAGCGGACAGGCGGCGCTGACGCGCAGGCGCTCGCCCACTTCGACACCGCGTGCCTCAAGCGCATCGATTTCCTCCAGCAACGATGGCAGGTGTATCACCACGCCGTTGCCGATCACGTTCGCGACGCCGTCCCGGAGAATTCCGGACGGAATGAGATGCAGAATGGTCTTCTCGCCGTCGATCAACAGGGTATGACCGGCGTTATGGCCGCCCTGGAAGCGGATGACCGCGGACGCCCGATCGGTCAGCAGATCGACGATCTTACCTTTGCCTTCGTCACCCCATTGCGTGCCGACGACGATGACATTCTTGCCCATCGAATGCGTCCCTGCCCGGCTAACCGCCGCGCACGAAGATCAGCAGCAGGAGTCCCGCCGCCATTGAACCAAAGCCGAATAACCGCAACTGATTATCGGGTAGCTGGGCGATCAACGCGAGGCTCTGTCGCCAGCTGGCCGGACTCAGAAACGGCAAAATGCCTTCGATCACCAGGTACAACGCAAACGCAGCCAGCAGGTCTGTCCAGTTCATCGTTCGATCACCACCGCCCGGGGCCCAGGCGGATCAGGACTTACCGGTCCGGCCGCGCGTCTTTCAAGTAACGCAGGAAATCGTTGTCGGAATCCAGTACCAGCAAATCCTGCCCTTGTCCGAGCGATGAGCGGTAAGCCTGAATACTCCGGTAGAACGAGTAGAACTCCCGATCCTTGTCATAAGCGTCAGCGTAAATCGCCGCCGCCCGCGCGTCGCCTTCACCGCGAATCTTTTCGGCATCCCGGTAGGCTTCGGCCAGAATGACCGTGCGCTCGCGATCCGCTTCGGCGCGAATGAGTTCTGCATTCTCCGCACCCTCGGCACGCAGCTCCGAGGCTACGCGTGCGCGCTCCTGACGCATGCGGTTATAGACTGATTCACTGACTTCGTCGGAGAATTCGATCCGTTTAACCCGCACGTCGATCACGTCCATGCCGAAGCGGGCCGCATCGCGTCGGGCTTGCGCGAGCATGCCGTCCATCAGCTCACGGCGCTCGGCTGACACGACTTCCGGTACGGTCCGCTTCGCAAATTCCGCGCGGATACCATCCTTGACGATTTCGAGCAGACGCTGGGCTGCGATGACTTCCTCGCCTCCAGTGGCCCGATAGTATTCGGCCACGTCGATGATCTTCCACTTCACGAAGAAGTCAACGAACAGGTTTTTCTTTTCGAAGGTCAGGAACAATTCCTGCGGGTTGTTGATCGTCAAGACGCGATTCGGGTAGAAGCTCACGTTGTTGACGATCGGCACCTTCACGTGGATGCCCGGCTCGATCTCTGAATCGACGATTTCGCCGAAGGTGAACTTGATCGCGTGTTCGCGTTCATCCACGACGTACAGCGACATGCTGCCCACGACCAGCGCGACCGCCACCAGGAAAACGATTAGTCTGCCCTTTGCCATTATCTTTGACCCCGGATTCGCAGGTTCTCACGCTGGGTGCGCAGGCTGCCCTGCGTCTGGTTGGCACCGGACCCGGACATCACGCTGCGTCCCGACGATCCTGAGCCGGAACCGGCCGGCAGCCGGTCCTGAATCAGCTTGTCCACCGGGAGGTACAGGAGATTGCCGCTACCCGCGGCATCCAGCAATACCTTGGTGGAATTGCCGTACACATCCTCGATGGCCTCGATGTACAAGCGTTCCCGCGTTACTTCGGGCGCCTGGGTGTACTCGGTCAGCAGCTGCGAAAAGCGCGACGCTTCACCCTCGGCGTCGGCGATGACGCGTTGCTTGTACGCGTCAGCGTCCTGCAGGCGACGCTGCGCTTCACCGCGGGCCTTTGGCACGATGTCGTTCGCATAGCTCTGTGCCTCGAATGCCAGGCGCTCACGGTCTTCGCGCGCTTTGATCGCATCCTGCACCGCGGCTTCGACCTGGCTTGGGAAATTGGTGTCCTGCAGGTTCACCTTGGTCACGATGATGCCGGCACCATAGTCATCCAGGGCTTCCTGAATCAGCTCCTGGGTCTGCAGTGCGATTTCCGCGCGGCCTTCCAGCAACACGAAATCGGCCTGATTTTTGCCAACGACTTCGCGAATGGCGCTCTCGCTGGCATCGCGCAGCGTGCCTTCAGCATCTCGCACATTGAACAGGTACGCGACCGGGTCGGCGCGCTGGAACTGCACCACCATGTCGACCACGACGATGTTCTCGTCCGCGGTCAGCATTTTGGTCTGCTGACTGAACGGCGTGATCTGGGTCACGTTGACTCTCTCAACGCTCTCGACGGGCCACGGAATATGCCAGCGAAGGCCCGGCTGAGTGGTTGCCTGATAGGCACCGAAGCGCAGCACGACGCCGCGCTCGGCATCGTTCACGCGGTACAACCCGGTTGCCCCCCAACCAATGAGGACCAGTGCGATCAGCCCGGCAATCATCGCGCCACTGGCGCCACTGTCGCCGCTGCCGCGGCCACCACCACCGCCACCGCCCAGCAGCGAGCTGAAGCGCTTCTGCCAGTCGCGCACAATTTGATCGAGATCCGGCGGCCCTTCATTGCGACCACCGCGATCCCACGGGTTTTTACCGTTGCCACCCTCGTTCCAGGCCATAACCGGTTCCGAATTCCAAGTAATTAGTTAAGCGACACCGACTGCCCATCAGCGGTCAGGTCGAGAAAAGCCAGATTTTCATGCCGCCTCAGCT
>JASJBD010000055.1 GCA_030066665.1 Gammaproteobacteria bacterium | reverse complement strand
TATCTTTCTTCAGGGCCGGTCCAAATACCTACCTCCTTCTTCTCAAAGAAGGCGATGGTGAGATCCACATCCATCAAATGAATGCCGATGGGACGGTTGGCACTCGCACGTACACTGATAATTGGTCGAGCGATTGGACTCAGGCGATTTCTTATGGAGGAGTCATATGGAGGCTTAGCGGCGCAGGACCAGGTGGCTACAACGCGCTCCAAATGACAGAAATCACTGGCCAAGTAGTGTCCGGCTCTGAACCCCACGAGGATCTATATTACGGAACTCAAGACAACGACATCGTGGGCTCCAGCGATGGCGGTACGACCTGGGACCACAGAACTTGCTGTGAGGGCTTCTTCTTGGAGACGCCTCCGCGCAGCGTGAATCATTCCACGGCCAAAGTTACGGGCGTGCGTTGCGGGGGGGGGTGCATGAATTTCATCGCTGACCAGCACTTGACGAACTTGGAGGGCTGGCCAAACCCGCCGGACGGTGACTCTATTGCCAACGATGTGGACGGTAATCCTTTCCTGTTGCCTACACCGGGTCACTACATTCAACGGACCGTAGACAACGACCAAAATCCCTTTGTCTCCACCTTCAAGCTAACCACCAACCATGGGGGCGACTGGTCTGACGTTTCGGCTATCAATCCGAACCCGTTCTTGCGGCCCGTCATCGTCGGCGCGCCCGAAGACCCTTACGTTTACCAAACGGTAGAGCGCCCAGGCACGACGGCAAACGGTTTCCCGAGGCTCGGGTTGATGAAGATAAGCAGACTATATGATCCCTCCGGAGCGACGGTCGTTGATGCCGACGTCACCGGTCTCGGGAGTGTAGGTATCTTTCCGACTATGTTCGCTTGGTACCCGGTACTTGGAGCCAATCCTTGGAACCCGAGTCACCTCATCGTAGCCGATGTCGAGACCGAGGAGATGAAGTACAGCTTGGACGGTGGCCAGAATTGGAGCGTCGACACCAAATTGACGAAGCTTCTGACCGACGATGGACGCTGGCGCTTCCGCTACACGAGGTTCCCAATGGCGACGACTATCGCGTTTGATCCCTATTCGCGGTGCCATATCCTCGTCGGCACGGTCCAAAACGGTATTTTCCGCTCGACAGATGGCGGATTCAGCTGGGTCCGTGTCAAGGCATCTGGCCATGCCGCCAATGTTTCGAGCTTCTATTTCCCTCCCAAGGGTCCGATCCTCGTTTCCACCTACGGTCGCGGCCTCTGGAGACTTAAAGTATCCCGCCCAACTGTACCCAATTGCCTGCGACTCGAGGTTGTCCCGCATCAACTGCCACGACCATCAGTTTGGGACATCGCGAACAAAGCCGAGCGGTCCCTAAGATTGCCACCCGATCAACCTTCTAAGTGGTGCCCGGAATGCAGCTATATCGTCTTAACACACGGAGGCATGATCACTGACCTCCAACTGTCAAACGGTCAAGTTTCCCAGATCACCATGAACGGGGGCTTCATTACTCAATTCGACGGATACGGCAATGAGATCGAGCTCGACATACCGAATGTCTATGATCCTATGGCCCCATCCCCGAAAATTGCTACTCTTCTCGACGATCTGTCTCCCAAGCGCGACGGCAATCTTACCGTTCGGGGAATCGTCGTAGAGGATCGAGAACTGCGTGGCGTAATCCTATCTGAATCGGAACTTCCTGTTGAGGCCCCAACAGTCCCGGAAATTCGGGCGTTCTCGCGATTCGCAGTCGGAGGCGTGCCTATTGTTGAGCCGGGAGAAAAGTTAACAATCTATGGGCGCGGCTTCGCGCCCTCCGAAACTGACACCAGGACCACGGTCGCTGTCGATGGGCGTCTGTCCATCGACGATGCGGAGGTCGACAAGACCGGGCGTTTGCGTGCAACGATCACTGTCGATCCAGTTGCGGGATCTCACGAAATAGTTGTTAAGCAACAGAAAGGGCATCGGCTTTCAGTGGTGCGCACGACGGCGCTTGCCGTGCCGGGTGACGAGCCAGAGGACGGGGAAGCTAACAAGTCGCGCGCCAGCAGCGACTAGCCGGCCTCCCAGCCGCCAATGCCGTCCGGTCGTTGACGTGAGCCACCGGTGGGTATTCGAGCGCAGGCGTCCGAGCGAATCGTATACACTCTTCCAATGTATACGTTCGCCAATGGCTGTGCTTTGTCCGATTGGATCTACCAATTGGACTTCACGTTAACACCGCCAGTCTCGATCCCAACCACGCTCTTGCTCTTCGGCTCCGCACTCGGCCTGCTCGGCTGGCTGAAACGCAGGCCAAGCTGAACAGATTGTTTCCCAACTGAAGACCCGGCCGCGTGCCGGGTTTTCTTTTGGCGCTGTCGCCGCGTTGCAACGAAAACCCGCCTGAATTAACCTCATCTGGCTTACAGGCTACTGTCTGTTTGCATTGCCATCGAGACCAATAACAAGCGCGCTCTGGTTGTGCGAGCGCCGAACAATGGGAGGGAGTCGATATGGTTGCCTATCTATTCAAGTCGGTTTCACTGACCTTATTTGTCGTTGCTCTTATTTCGGGTATGCCGCCTGCTCATGGCGGCAAGCACTTGGGGGTAACCGACGAGCCGGTCTCGGATATCGATAGTGCGATTGCGTGGAATGAAATGGCCTTGGAGGCTCAACGACCACGGCTCACCAAAGACCCTGATGGTCTTTTTAATTGTGAGGGCAAGAGACTGGGGGAAAGGCTTGGCCCAATCATTAAGGTCCAGGGCACCTTGTTATGGCCCGGACAAAGCAATCAGTGCTTCACTTTGGTTGACACGAGCTACGCCGTATTTTGTGGCGCAAATGAGGAGCCGTACATTGCTGCGGAGGGCGACGTAGGGGTAACGAGTCTGTGCCCACAGAGTTACTTCGGTTGCGCCCGAGACACAGTGGAAGATCCTTGGATTTGTAGCGTGCCGTTCCTTACTGTTGGATTAGAACGAGCCTGCCCGGCAGACCTCTTCGATTCGATTCCCTCAGGATATTTTCCACCGCCCGCCGTCGAGAGGGTTGCGAAATGTCCAATTGTGGAAGATATGTTGCGCTCCGATGACGAGCCTTCCCAGCCGATGCCGTGACATGGCGGGTACAACGTTTCTGACCGAGAAATTCTGAAATAGCTCACGATTTGCCCCGCCCTCGTGGCGGGGTTTTTCTTTGCCGGGAGGAATTACGCCAAACCTTGATATCTTCGGCTTCCGGCGTGCCCAAACTAAGAGACACATAAATGCCAGCACAGTTTGAAGTCTACAAGGACAAGAGAGGTTAATTTCGCTTTCGGCTCAAAGCCGCAAACGGCTAGCCGATTTTGGCAAGCGAGGGGTACACAACGAGACGCGCCTGCATGAACGGGATTACGTCGGTCCAGAAGAATGCTGGTAGCACGGATCGGTTTGAAGTGAAGACAGCCAAGAACGGCAAAGCGCACTTCGTCTTGAAAGCGGCCAATCATCAGGTAATTCGCGCTAGCCAGATGTACAAGACGGACGCCGCCGCACGAAATGGCATCAAGAGCGTCGGCAAGAGTGCAGCGGAGGCCAAGGTAAAAGATCTGACCTAGCCTCGACCCACTTGTGGTCAAAGCCCTGCAAGAGAAGACCCGGCTGCGTGCCGGGTTTTCTATATTCGACAGCTGCTTATCTAGGCCTGTTTTGACATAACGGCCCTGCCGCGACATCTACTTATTGACACACAAAGCCCATCGGCGGGATGGTTATGTATATGGGCGTTTTGCGCCCCTTTCGCGTGCCGATCTCTCAAGAAGAATACGAAGGTTCTGGCCACCAATAAGCATTACAAGACGAACAACAGCTGGTCCGGGGGAATCTAATGAAGCACAGCAGCCTTTTTGCCGCCTTGATTGCGGTTATCTCATTTGGAACCGCGATACCAGCGAATGCCGCCACGCTCACTGTTACGACTACTACGGATGCTGTTGACCCGTCCGATGGTGTTTTGTCATTGCGGGAGGCCGTTGCGGATGCTGCAGACGGTGACGTTGTCGTGTTTGATCGCAGTCTATTGCCGGGAGTTGTTCAGCTGACCCTTGGTGACCTCATTCTCACACGAAAGAATCTGACCATCGAAGGTTATGGCGCGGACCAAATCACTATTGACGGTCGGATTTTGCTTGATAATTCTCCTGCGGGGGTTCCTGGTCGGATAACCATCGCTCTTCGTAGTTTGACACTTTCAGGCGGTGGGTTATTGGCGACGCCAGTCTTCAATCTCGAAATTTCCGATTGCATTGTGGAAAACAGCAATACTCACGGAATAGAGTCGATTGGCTCGTCGCCGGAAACAGCAACTATTGTGGGCACTACAATCCGCAACAATCTTGGTGCCGGTATTCGAAACGATTTTCTTGGCAAGGATGTGACTATCATCAATAGCGTGATAGAAAACAACGCGCTTGACGGAGTATCGCTGGGTGGTGACGGAATTGATACAACACTGATAATTGGATCTACGGTACGAAACAATGGCGGCGATGGCATATTTAGCCGCCGGGGCGGTACTCTCACCGTTGTTGATAGCAACATACACAACAATGACGATTCAGGAGTGAATTTGGGGACACTAACGAGCGGAAGAATCGTCAACAGCTTCATCAGCTACAACGGCGAGACTGGAATAGTTGGAGCCGGCGGCGGTGTTTTCGTCGAAATTGTGAACAGCATTATGCAGGGCAACTCGGCACAAGTCGGTGGTGGCCTGTTCGGTGGAGTCGCAGCTGACTTTGTGGTCAGGGGCAGTCAGATACTTGGCAACAGTGCTGACGATGAGGGCGGCGGCATTTACCTCAGCGGCGGCGGTGCCACGGCGTCGCTTTTCGGAAGCCGGGTTTCTGGAAATCAGGCTGGCAATCAGGGCGGAGGCGCCTTCGTTGCGGCTACGATCTCTGAACTCACAGTAAGTTCGGACTCGACCATTCAAAGCAACACGCCCGACAACTGCGCGCCCGAGCCGCTATGCCCACCACTGCCAAGCGAACCGACGCTGGTTGATTTCGACGACCCCAAGCCACTGGGCTCCTCGTTCAGTTTCCTGAACGGCGTTTTTGAAGGCATCAACTTTGGCGCCAACCAATGGCGTTGGGAAGGTGCGTACAACGTCAACCCAACGAATCACATCTTCTTCGCATCCGGCGCGGGACAATCGCGTAGTTTCTCGTTTGACGGTGGGCCACGGATTCTGCGTGGGATGCAGGTGTTTTCGCCACGCGCGGGCACCCTGACGCTGACCGATGATGCCGGCCAGACTTATTCAAAACCCATAACGACCGGCAGCCTGATTGAGATCGAGACCGGTTGGACGCTGCCCGCCATGACTGTCACGGTCCAGTTCACGAGAGGCTGGGACCTGGGAGTCGACAATATCGTCTACGAGTGAAGCGACAGTGTGGCCATTTCTTGTGGCCTTGGCGCGTCAACCGACCCGACAGATCGACAAGGGCTCCAGCTTGCCAATACGCCTTACGACAACAAACGAAAAGTATTCTTTCGGGGGATGAAATCATGCGCCGTAGTCTGACCATGTCTCTTCTTGCCATTTTCTTTTTTGCATACGCGGTTCCGGGAGCTGCAGCCACACTCACGGTTACAACGACTGCGGACGTTATTAATCCGTCAGATGGCGTTCTGTCGCTCCGGGAGGCGGTTGAGGACGCGGTAGACGGTGACGTGATTGTGTTTGATCGCAGTCTTCTGCCCGCTACTTTTCAGCTAACGCTAGGTGACCTCGAGATTCCTGCGAAGAACCTGACAATTGAAGGCTACGGTGCGGAGCAAGTTGCAATTGTGGGACGCGTCCTGACCGTGCTTGCTGGGCAATCCGGCATTTCAACGTTAACGCTACAAAACCTGACCGTATCGGGTGGTGGCATTAGATCTGATTGGGTGAACCTTACACTGATTGACTGCATCGTTGAAAACAGCGCGACTGACGGCGTCTATTTGCAGTCGGGCCGCGTAGGCAGAATCATCAATTCCGTGGTCCGAAACAGTCTTGGCAGTGGCATAAGAGGGGCGTTTATACAATTTGACGTCACCGCAATAAACAGCATCATCGAGAATAATGCACGCGACGGAATCGAGAGCGCGACAGAGGGGGGTACTATCAGCGTGGTTGGCACAACGATTAGGAATAATGGTCGCGCTGGGATAGCCCTTTCGCGCCGAGGTCCGCTTGACGTCATCGATAGCAGCGTACAGAACAACGGTGGGGTGGGAATCCTCGTTGGAACTCAGACAACGACACGTGTCGTCAACAGCTTTATCGGATACAACGCAGGCGGAATCTCCGCGGGCGCTGGGGGGGTCGTTGTAGATATCGACAACAGTGTCGTTCAAGGAAATTCTAGCGAGCGAGGCGGTGGCCTAATTGGATCTCAAGCAGAATTCAATATTCGCGGTAGCCACATCGTGGGAAACTCGGCCGAGGAAACGGGAGGTGGAATCTCTCTTGAATCAGGATCGCAGGCCCTCCTAAACGGGAGCCGAATTACGGGAAACTCCGCGGGAATCGAAGGTGGCGGCGTGTTTGTGGGTGCTGCCGCTGCTGGACTATCGGTAAGTGAAGATTCGATAATCCAGAGCAACACGCCCGACAATTGCGCGCCCGAGCCGCTATGCCCACCACTGCCAAGCGAACCGACGCTGATCGATTTCGATGACCCGACGCCGCCCGGTAGTTCATTCAGCTTCCTGAACGGCGTTTTCGAGGGAATCGACTTCGGTACAAACCAATGGCGTTGGGAAGGGCCATACAACGTCAACCCGACGAACCATATTTTCTTCTCCTCAGGCGCGGGGCAATCCCGTAACTTCTCGTTCGCCGAAGGCCCCAGAATCTTGCGACGGATGCAGGTATTCACGCCGCGGTCTGGGACTCTGACCCTGAGCGACGATGCTGGGCAATCCTACTCACAGTTTGTTCCGACCGGCAGTCTTATCGAGATCGATACTGATTGGAGCCTGCCTGCGACAACCGTGACAGTCCATTTCACACGTGGCTGGGATCTCGGGGTCGATAACATCGTCTTCGAATAGCCGAGTCATCCGGTCAGACCATATGAAGACCCGGCCTCGTGCCGGGTTTTCTTTAGCCAATATCGCCGCGGGCGTGGTGAGCACACGGTGAGCAGCTGGTAGCCATTGTCTATCCGGCCAGTGACTCCATCTAGCTCGGCGGATCTTGGAACTTCACCTTCAAATTGAAGGTAGCCTCATAACCTTCATTAGTAATTCGGTTATCCGTAGCATCTAGTTGCAGACTGTATGGGTAAGTAATTGCGTCTTCCTCCTTTTTACCGATAACGATTTCCCCATCTTCTTGCCAGATGGGCGAAAGCGAAATAGCGAGTGGCTTTTCAAGTAGTTTCTTGGTTGGCTGGATAATCGGCCACGACACTAGATAAGCGGAAAATCGAGCAACAACGAGATAAGCACTCGGTTCAATGTCTGTAAGTGCAAGTGCGTAGTCTCCATTGCTTACGATATCGAAGCCAATAAGAGCACTCGCATCTATGCTCGTCGATCCCTTGGCCCAACCATCCCAACCTCTTCCTCCTCCAATACAGAATTCGTCCAAATGGTAATGCACGTTTGTATAGAAGGACCCGTCCAATCTAACCCATATACGCAGGCCGGCGTTACGCTCCCATTTGTACTCGAATCTTCCAATTTGCATTTCTAAGGAATGGCCGGTGTGACCCCTCGGGTTAATCGAATATCCAATCGTGCCACCCAGGCAATCCCGGCTATCCTTTGCGTAATTGCCTCGAGTCTGTGAGGACCGAAATACCGCTTTCCTACTTGGGTCACTCAGTTTGTTAAACTCGCGGAAAGCAAACGCCGGCACCCCGCCAGACAACCAAGCCTGCGCATCAACATTAGGAATAAGAAGAGGTTCAGCAAGTGGTCTAACCTCTTTGATGAGGCCTTCGACTTCCCGCCTTAAGGCCTCCAGGCATTTGGCGTTACACTTGTCAGCTGAATGAGCGAAAGGGGTTGAGAGCAAGTACAGCAGCGACAATGTGGTGAAGGACCTTCTCATTCGATTTGCTCCTCACTCATTTTCTCTAGCTTGCCGTAGGCGTGCACACCGTCTTCGAGAGTCAATAGCGTGTGCACGGCAAGCCTGTATCGCTCATCGAATCCCGGCGTCTCGATGTAGCCATCCATGCCGCCAATGACTCTGCCGTCCTTCAGAAAGTCGAAAGTAACAGCTGTTTTGGATGGGACTTCATAACCAAGAACGATACTCGCAGGGAATGTTGATGTGGGCATTTTCCTATCTACAAATTTTTGAGCTTCCACTTGCAACAATTGCCGTATAAATAACCAGAATCTAATGCGTAGGAAAAACCATTCGGCTTCTGGCACAAGCTCGGCAACATGGATACGAAGGTAACCTTTGGGATCTTCTGGGTTCACAAGTCCGATTTCCAGATTGGCATGCGCTTTGACCTTGACTGCGAACCCGTACTTAGTGTGTCGTGCACGAATGTCCAATTGGACCTCTGGATATCCGCCGCCAAAATTCATACGAATGCTGTTGACGGTTAAAACGATTTCATTATTTTCTGGTAGCGGAAAGCTCAAACCGTCAACTTTCGAGAAAATCTTATTGAGCGAGGAACGCCCAATGAAAACCTCGGCGTCCGCATCAGTTCTTGGGTTAGGAACTTCGGTCAGATAGTTTCGTGTCTCAATAAGCGCATTTCGATGAGCCGTGAGTCGCTCAGCCTCCATCTGTCGCAGTTGCTTTGCGGTACTGCACCCCGAAAGAAATAGCGCGATTGCAAGGCAGACCCCGTAGATTGGTCTGAGAGAGAGAGCTGACAAACACATAGAGGTTGACTCCACGTCAAATTAGTGCGGACCAATCGCGACTGTCGATTCTTGGTTTTCTGCGGGTCCTTAAGGAGGTCACCGCACAAAAATTAGCATTGATCGTCCAACGTAGGATAGGCCTTCTCGTATTATCGCTCTATTCGCGATGGTCGGTTCTCACAGTCTACTGCCGTGGGGCTATCGGCAAGGGGCAGTCACGGGCGTACTACAGGAACCGCCGGAAGGCTCAGAAGCGATGTTCCGACTGCACTGATAGCTTGGCTTTGGCCCGTCAGGGCATGACCCTTGGTTGGACAATGCCCTTCAATAGCACCACTCGCCGTAATGTCTTCTTCGCCGCATGGTTTATTCATTGGATTGCCATACTGCTTATAGGTGGTATTACTTACGGAATTTATGGCAAGGCAAATAGGTGTATCTATAGAGATTCGGAGCTGAATGACAGACTGACGATGGAGAACGTCCTTGTATTAGTCAGTCTGGCAATAGGCATCCTAGCGGCGGTGACCGCCTTCATCGTCAACCTACCCAATGGTCTTGAACTTGGCGAACGCTTTTGATTGCCTGAGCGTAGAGAGGACTTGTGAGCAAAGGCTCACACAATGTAGGTGCCAGAGAGCTTGCGGGCGCGCTAGTGGCCGCGGCAATTGCTGCTGCTGCAATCCTGCCCCACTACTTTTTCCCTGATTTCTGGTTGTCGGATTTCCTTTGGTATGGATTTTGGTGGGGAGTCGTACCGATCATGGTCTTGTTGGGAGCATTTGTTTCATCGAAGCGGCGCGATGATGAATAGAGATGAGGACCTGTAACCACCGGGCATGTCGATAAATTCGGCAGAGTTTCTTTTTCTTTTTTCTCCTAGGCCGGCACTTACTCATATACGCACTACGTGGATCTATATTGCGACTCCGGTTTCGGTTTTTTCGTGCGCCCTATTTTCCCCACTTCGGGTCCATTTTCACGAAAGACGGAGAAACTGATATATGTTATATACCGCATACCCATGCGGGGTTCAGCCGATTACCCGGATTCCCACCCGGCGCTTACATGAAGTTCGTACCGCAAGCTACTGATAACTGGTTGCAACTGAGGCAATTGGATATCCGCTATTTCCCACCTTGATGCCAATTCAGGCAAATCAGCTGCACTTGGGTATTTTGATCGCAGCCTCGCCTAGAAACCTTCGATTTCGCATGCGACCAGTTACGTGCTCACAGACGCGCAGAGCACTGGAAGTCGATTCGCCGCCTCACCCTCAATCAAACCCATGATCGACAGGTCAGTCTCACAGCGCGGTACCCGGATGACGATATTCAACTGGGATTTGCCATCTCGATTATCTCGATAGTCTTCCCTTGTGACCGGATGGTGCTGCAACAGAAATCTGGCGTCCTTCGTGTCCTTCGATTGCCGCACCTTGCTCAGCTGCTCCATACAGAAGTCTGCCTGAGCCTGCTCGCAGCGTTTAGCAAACTCAGGGTCATCCTTGCGCCATGTCAGCAAAGTGGTCTCATGCACGGCCACAGACTTCGCAGCAAGCCGGTACGTGCCGCCCTGTGCCAGGATATCCAGTACCCGCTCCCGCTTAGCCGGTGTGTCCTTGGTCGGGCTGCGTAGTGGGGGATTAATGTGCGTTTCGGAAACAATTCCCAAAGCACCATCACGCCATCGTTCTGCCGCCGCCTTACGGCTGATCCGCTGACGGGTAGGGTTACCGCCGAGGCTCTGGCTGATCGCGTAGGCGCTCTCGCCACGCTGCCAGCGGCGGCGGATATCTGTCCAGTCGATGGCTGAATTGTTTGTGCGGATTGCCATTGTCGGACTTTTGTCGGACTTGGTTATCACCGGTTACCGCAAGTAATTGAAAGAGCTAACGGGCGCCCACGAATGGTTAAAATGAAAACAATTACTTACGATTCGTGTCAGTCCTCATAATGCTGAGGTCAGTGGTTAGCTTCGCAAGACCTTCGGTCTTGCTTCGCACAAATTCCGCTAGATGTCTTTCCGAGCCTGCCGCGCAGGCTCAGACAGACAGCGTCATTTGAAGTCCACCCATCACCACCATTTCATTCACGCTCTTACCTTCTTCCTCTGCAAGTTCAGGATTGTAAGGTCGGGAGCTTTTCGGGAAGACCTGATACGGTTCGCGGCAGCGATCGGATTGCCGATCTCCGCAGCGCTGTAGTGGGTCGTAATACGTCCGCTGGCTGCACTTGTTAGGCGCACGATCACTCTGAAACAAACTCTTCCTCCCAATGATCTTTGTCGATCTCGGCCAGCTTTGTCTTCATCTGCTGTTTGTCAGCGTCGTGGATCGCGAAGTCTCACCCTACCGGCTGGACGAAGAGTGGCAGACGCTCGGTGCGCGCTGGCAACAGCATCCGGCCGCACGCATTATCGAGGACGCCAAAGGCATTCCGCTCGAGCCATCCCAGGCCGTGCCCGGCAAGACTTCGAAGATCGCCATCGACGCAACGCCGCAGCTACAGGAGGAGGGTGGTCCCGCGGTCACCCCGGCAATTCAAAACGCATCTTCCAGGACGACATGCCGGGCGCACTGGAACGAATCGACGACCTGCTGGACGACCTGGGCGTCTAGATTTGGCGAGTCAGTCCGAGAAACTAAGTTCATCCCGGATCGCCACAAACTCGGGTTCTTCCAAAATGGGATCCCGCCAAACGTTGACCCTAATCGATACCAGAGGATAGACGTCTCCCGCCGCACGTAGATCGAGCGCCGAGCGAAGCCGGTCGATTGCCCCGCCACTATTACCGGTTGCGAGTTCAAGCCAGGCACGCGCGGCGGGCTGAATGTAGCGAGCCGGCAGCATTTGTCCGACATCCGCGACAATACGTTCGGCGTCATCCAGCTGTCCGATTCGCGAATAAGCGTAAGCGAGATTGGCCAGGAGGCCCGGAAACACATCATCGGGGAGTAACCGCTCGAGGACCTCGAGTGCGTTCTGCGCTTCAGCCCGGTTACCGCGCCCGGCTTCGGCAATAGCCAAACGCAAGTACGTAATGCCTAGTGCGGGTCTGATTTCAATGCCCTTGCCGGCAGTCTCGGCAGCCGCGTCGAAATCCCTTGCAAACACGTAGGCGGTTGCGAGCGTATCGTACGCGAGGGCGTTGTAAGGGTCATATTCCAGCGCACGTCGCGCCGACTCAATAGCTTCGGCATATTCACCCATGTACATGCGAAACCACGCATAGTAGTTCAATGTGTACGGGTCATTAGGATTCAATTCGAGCGCGCGTTCGAATGCCGTACGTGTCTCCGGCCAGCGCCAATGGAGTTGATGCAGCCTGGCGAGTGCCGTGTGCGCAAGTCCCAGTGTCGGGTCCAGGGCCAAGGCTGTCTGTGCGTGTTTCGTTATCAGCGCCTCGAGCTCGGCGCTGCGCTTTGGCGGATTCTCATCAAACGCCAGAGACCATGAGAAAACATAGGCCTTTTGCGCATAGGCGGACGCGAAATCCGGGTCCAGAGCAATGGCTTGATCAAGGTATGACTGGATGTCGGCGCGTTTAGCTGCTGATTCGCTGACTGCGGTAGCGCCCTCTTTCATGATCGCCTGGGCCTGCAGAAAATACGTGAATGCCTCCGGTGATTCGGTGGGTGCGCGCGCGATCCGACGTTGTTCTACAGGAGACAGTTCGGCTTCCAGCGCCGTGGCGATCCGGCTCGCAATATCGGACTGGATAGCAAAAATGTCGGCCAGGTCGCGTTCGTAGGCCTGGGACCACAAGTGACCGCCGGAAGCCGGATCAATCAGCTGCGCGACAACTCTGACTCGCTGGTCCGCATACCGAATACTGCCTTCCATGACCGACTCGACGTTGAGTTGGTCAGCGATCTCGCTAATGGTCATATCGCTACCGGCGAACTGCAGCATCGAGGTTCTCGCAATAACGTGGACGTCGCGCAAATTCGCGAGTGCGTTGATGACCTCCTCGTGCATGCCGGCGGCGAAAAACGCGTCGTCCGGATTCGGGCTGAGGTTGGCAAATGGCAAAACGGCCACCGAATTTGGCGAAGGCGTTGTTCGCGTCTCAATGCGCTGGACGGCCGGCTGATTGGTAATCGAATAAACAGCGAGGATGGCGACCAGAGCAATAGTGAGCAGCAGTATCGTCGCGATCGGCCGGCGACTCTGAGGCGCGATCGGATTTGAGCCATGACGCTCCGCCTGCGGCATCCCGATCTGTTCCGCGGGTGGTATCAGCCGGTAGCCACGACCACGCACCAACGCAATGTAACTGGGGTGTTTGCTGTCATCGCCGATCGCATCGCGGACCAGTTTGACGCGCTGCGTAACCGTCTCGGGATTCACAACCAGGCCCGGCCAGACCTCGTCCATCAGGGTGTCGATCGTCACGACCTCGGGTGCATGGCGGGCCAGTACGGTCAGTAGCTGGTAGGAGAGCTTGGGCAGGGAGACTTCCTGCCCGTCACGCAACACTCGAAACGTATCGACTTCCAGCGTCAGATCGCCGATCTGGTAACGCTCCGGAGATTCAGGGTCTTGTGTCGCCATTGCTTCAGGCACATCAGACGGCAAGTCACTGATTTTACACGTGCCCAATCAATCTTCACGAAACCTTTTGCAAATCTTGGCCAGGCTTTCAGGCAAGCGCTGCTGACCCCCGGCTACGGTGGAGCCACTCCAAGGCAATTCACCCGATGAGGAGGGTGTTATGCAGCAAACAGCCGAAAGATTTGCTTTCACCATCGTGTTGATCTCCGGCCTTTCCGCCTGCGGCGGCAGTGGCGGAGGCGGAGGCGGTGGAGCCGCCCCGGTGCCCGACGTCGCAGCCGTCGAGACCGTCGAGTACCCGGTCGATAACTTCTCCGAAATCTCTGTGCGAAACTCATTCGACGTGATTGTGCAGATGGGTGACTCGTTCAAGGTCAGCGTGACGATGGACGAAGACATCGCGGACTTGGTCGACGTCGTCCGCAACGGTGTACGCCTTGAGATCGGCATCAGCCGGGATTTCACCGGCGATATTCGCGCCGACACGATGACGGCGGTGGTCACGCTTCCATTGCTTAACGGGATCGAGCTGAGCAACTCTGCGGTCGTGGCAATGGCCGGGTTCGATCAATCCTTCCTCGAAGTCACGCTGTCGGGCAATTCGGTCCTCGAGGATGCGACCAGTCGTTTCGATTTCGTCTCCGCAAGACTCAACGGTTCGAGTCAACTATTGTTGGAAACCCTGCCGCCGTTAGCGGCCGCGAATGTGGAATTGGCTGGCTCGAGTCTTGCAATCATCAACATGATGGTCGGTGGCACCCTGACTGCGGCAGTTTCCGGCTCGGCACATCTGTCCTATTTGGGATCCGACGTCAGCGTTCAGTCTTCGACGGCGGGCGATGGATCGATTACTAACCCGTAAGGTAAATCCGGCAAGCAGAATTGCTTGACGACAGACAACTATCGTCCGACTATCCGGACGAATCACTGATCGGGAAAGAACGACCAGTGATTCGTCCCTGACGTGATGGATCTTGCCATAGCACATCGGGTTATCGACACAGCTCATGGTCAGGATGGCGAGGTCGGCGCTCGTCATCGGGATCATGCTTCTCTGATCTTCAGTCAGCACGCCCTGGAAGGGGGCTTCGTCCACGGCGCGTGCGAGAAACAAAAGACCGGCCGCAGTGTTCTTGCCGCGGCCGGTCCTTCTTGTCATGGCGACACCGAAGACGGCACCGCCGGAGCGACAGGCTCAGTGACTCCAGATTGACACGGAGTCCTGGTCGAAGCTGCTGAATACGATTTCTTTGCTGCCACTGAAGTTCAGATCACGGATCACCGGGCCGCCGTTTTGGCCGTAACCATCACTGTCCGGCAGTTGATGCGTTATGAACGTCCCGTCAGGCTGTTGCTCCATCCAGTACACGGCGCGCGAGCCATCACCCGCAACGGCAATATCCAGGCGACCGTCGTCGTTGATGTCGCCGGCATCAGCCGCGCCGGGGGCTGCCTGGCCGATACCGCCGGTGACGGGAAAGTCGCCGGGCGCGCTCAGTGTGCGAACAGACCACAGTTGACGAGGGTTTGCGCCCGGCGTGAACTCGTAGACCGACGGTTCCGGGTACAGCGAGAACGGCGGGAACGCCACGTTGGGGTTGGTGTGATTCGTCGCGATCCAGCGAGTCACGCCATCGCCCAACAGATTCCTGACCGGAGTGATCGTGAAGCCCGGGCCTTGATTCGTGCCGATGGCCCACTTGCTGTAGGTGCCATCGCCGTTGTTCTCGAACCAGACATACGAGGCTACTCTGGCGCCACGGTCAGCCTCGGGGATGAATGGCTGCGTGGCGACTGGTCCGAAAAACTGCGGCGACACGATATCCAACAGGCCATCATGGTTGACGTCGTGAGCGACAATAAGGGCGCCACCGCCGTCACCGACCTTGATCGGTGCTGCGAAGCGACCCCGACCCAGACCTTTGATGAACTGCAGTTCAACCAGGTCGTCGTCCGGGTCACCGGGGTTACCCGCGTCCTCGGCAACCGTCATCATATCCTTGACATGGTCGCCGTCGAAATCCTTATAGGCAACGGAGTGATAAGAGAAGTTGCTGCCTGTGATGACGTCGTGGCGGATCCACCTATCCGGGTTGAAGCCCTTGTTCTCCCACCAAGTGATGGAGCCGCGACTGTTGCCAATGAACGAATCGAAGAAATAACCGCCAGGTACGATGACGTCTTTGCGCAGTCCCTTAATGCGTGCCACTGTGGGACGGTTCGGGAACGTGATGCCGTCGTCGAGTGACACAATCTCAATACGGTCCCAGTTCTGCAGGCGCTCCAGCGGCGTGCTGCGGAACCATCTGCCCCGCCAGTTGTTGCGATAGATGCTCACGGTGCCGGCCGCGGGCGGCACAGGCCCAAATGGCCCGAACGTAAACTCACCGAAGGCTGAGACGACCAGTTCCTTACGGTACGGCCCCGGGAGGACGTTGCCGCTGATGACGAAGGCTGCGCCCGTCAGGTTGTCGTCGATTGTGGTGCGTTCCAGCATCGGATTGGCCACTGCCTGCAGGACTGGCAGCAACACCAGAGCCGCGGTGCCCAGCAGAGGCCTGGTTCTATTTGACATCGTTTTTCTCCTCTCCCCGCTTGACCAAGTTACTGATTCTTGGCTAAATTTAAGTCACCCGACAACAATAATGTCCTGAAATAACAAGAACTTTCTTGAACGTGCATTCACGTGACGCGAATCATGCTGGTGGCGGGAATTCGCAGACGAGCTTCGTCGGCGGGCAAGCCGCGCGTCCAGCCGGACACGTGCTGCATTTCGTTGTTTTCTTCCTGCTGGTGCCGTTCGGCTTTGCCGCTTGGGCGACAGCGATTGGAATGACACCGGCGCCGTTGCTCGGCTTCGGTCCAGGATTTGTATATATCGCCAGCCAGGTCCTGGTTGCCTGGTGGATCAACGGTCTCGTAGCGGGCTGGCTGACCGGTGTGCTCAGGGACTATCGGCCCCGCGTCTGGCAAATTCTTTGTGCAGCGTTCTGGATTGCATGGTTGCCGCTGATCGTTTTTTACTACGGGCATGCATCGTTTTTCGCATCGATCTTCCCGGAACTTGCGGCAGATGCAGCGATCCAGCCGTTCTCGTGGGGCTACCTGCTGGAGCTGTTGCGTTACTCGCTGCCCTTCCTGCCTGTGTGGATTGCGGCTGTTTACGGTTACAACCTGATTACAGGCGTTGGCTGGTTTGACACCAATCACATCGTCGGTGCGCCGGCAGGCGAGGCAACTCCGTTGGTTACTGAGCAAGTCGCAGGCGCTGCGGCAGAACAGGCTGCGCCGCCTGCTGTGAATATGGTCGGCGCGGAAGGTGCTGCCGCCACTGCGACGGTGCCTACCTTCATGAAGCACAGCCGGCTCAAGCCTGACAGCGCCTTGCTGGCCGTCAAGGCCGACGAGCATTACATACACATATGGAACTGCAACGAATCAGACATGTTGCGCTACAGGTTTCGCGATGCTCTGGAGGAACTGGACAGCAACATCGGCGCCCAGGTGCACCGTTCCTGGTGGGTTCGTTGGGATGCCATCAACCAGTGCCGTCGCAAAGGGCGTTCCCTGCGGCTGACCCTGTCGAACGGACTGCGCGTGCCGGTGAGTCTGGCGCACAAGGCCGCGGTTCTGGAGGCCATCAAGCGCCGCAGTAATGTGTAGCGGCCCCCGGATCTCTATTCGAGAGTGACCGGGCGACGTCGGGTGGCCAGTTGACCGGCCTGCTGGAGCGCTGAACTGGCAGCGGGGAGCGACTGCGTGGATACCCATTCGATCTGGCTGTACGTGCACATCCTGTTGTTTGTGTACTGGCTCGGCGCGGACGTCGGCTTGTACATGATAATGAGCTTCGTCAAGAATCCGACGCTTAGCTTTGAGACCCGCAAGACGCTGATAAAGCTCGCGTTCTATATCGACCAGTTCCCTCGCGTGACCTTTGCCCTGATTCTTCCGGTTGGGCTGCATCTGACGCTGGGTTTCAGTCTGTACCCGGTGCCGGACTGGCTGCTCGCAACCGGATGGATCGTCGGCGTTGCCTGGGGCACGCTGCATCTCGCCGTTTTGAGATTCAAGGGCACAGCTTTGGCTGCGGGCCTGTCGCGAATCAACCAGGCCTACGAGTTGCTGATGGGCGGCATCTTTGTGTTTATTGGCGTGAAATCGCTGCTCACGGGCGCGCCGCTAACGGCCGACTGGTTCGCCGTCAAGTTGTTGCTGTTCGGGTTCGTGTTCTGGGTGGTCCTCGGTATCGACACGGTGTTTCAGCCGTTCACGATGATTCTGCGCATGGGGCCCGACGGTTTGACGCCCGGAGCCGAGGCGGAGGTGACGCGGCAGACACATCTGACGATGGCATGGGCCTTGCTGATGTACCTGCTCGTGCTCGCCGTGGCTTTTCTGGGCACGGTAAAACCCGTCTGGTAGCGATGCGGCGTCTATCTCTTACAACAGGACTTGTGCGCTCTCGTGCCGCTCTCGGTCATTCATGGCCTCCGCAAGCGTTCAATCATTGGACTCAAAGTTGACCATGTCCGGCAAAGGGAATGCGCCATTTAGCTGTTCGATAGCCAGTGTCATTTGCAGCAACAGTGCCTCGCACCCGGGTTTGGCGATTAGCTGGATAGACGTCGGCAAGTCTTCGTTGCTCAATCCGGAGGGTACGGCAACAGCACAAAGATTGAGGTAATTGACGAATCTCGTGTACCGGCTGAGAGGCAATCGACTTTCATCGACGTCCTCTACCGGGATGGCGGTGATCGGGGTCGTTGGAGTCAAAAGCGCATCAACATGTTCCAGTCGTGCCAGCATTGACTGCAAATCTCTCTTTCTCTCATCACAGGCCGCGGCGTATTGTTCCGCAGTCACATTACGGCCGGCTTGAAAGCGCGCGAGCACGGCCGGATCCATCAACTCGCTGGCTTGGTCGATAGTTTCGCCATGGCGTCTCCAGCCCTCAAAGCCGATCAATATCCCAATTCTCTGGACGAAATCTTCCAGGCCATCCGGCATGGAGAAGCGCTGGATTGTTGCTCCAAGCGATCTCAGTAGCTTGAGAATCTCGCAATAGTTGTCATAAACGGCTTTGTCGATGTCGCCCAGCGCGCTGTCGTCGAGCACACCGATTCGCAGCGTGTCACATGGCTTGGCGGGTTGACTCATTACCGATCGACCACTGAGGCATTCATATATCAGGGCAGCGTCATTGGCGCTGCGGGTGAGCGATCCTACGGTATCCAGGCTGTCTGCCAGCAGTACGATGCCGTCGGTGGCTATCCGGCCGTAAGTCGGTTTTAGTCCTGCCAATCCGCATAACGAAGCCGGGATTCGCACCGACCCACCGGTGTCGGTGCCGATACCGACCGGGACAATGCCGGCAGCGACTGCGCAAGCGGCGCCACTGCTGGACCCGCCCGGAACCCGATGTCGATTTGCATCCCAGGGGTTTCTCGGGGTGCCCATGACAGAATTCGTGCCCCATCCGCCGAACGCGAATTCGGGTAGTCGGGTTGTGCCAATAAGTAGCAGGCCTGCTGACAGTAATCTTTCAACAGCTGTCGCAGTGAATTCGGCTGAAGCACAGCGTGTAATTTTCGACCCCGCGGTGGTCGGGCGACCCGCGATGGCAAATACATCCTTCAGGACGAACGGGATTCCGTGCAGAGGGCCTCGTGATTTCTGCTTTGCGAGCTCCCGGTCGAGCTTGCGGGCGTTTTCCATTGCGCTCTGGTCGAGACGTTCTACGAATGCCTGGAGCGCTGGTTCCAGTTTGGTGGCGCGCTTCAGACAAGACTGCGCCAGTTCCACGCAACTCAAATCACCCGAGTGAATTTGGCGGGAGAGCTCGGTCGCGGTCTGCCGAAATACTTGCATCTATCCTTGGGCCGCCGTTGGCGCCCCGCCGCCCATTTCTGCCCCGGTAGTTGCGAATGATAGACGAAAGCAAGATCGGGCCCTGGTGGGCCCGATCCCAAACACTGCTACGTCTTACTCACTTGAGTTCGACCTGGACGTCGACCTTCGCGCCACGAGTCACGGTGTTAAACACAGGTGAATACGCTGCCAGAGACTTGATTCGATCCACATCCTCCGGATCGGCCTTCACACGAAACTTGGCGCGAATCTCCGTGTAACCCTTCGGTGTGTCGGGAGCCAGGCCCAGGAATCCGTTCAGGTCGATGTCGCCCTCGAGCTCTGATTCCAGTTCCTCGATGGCGATGCCGCGGACTGCCGCGTGAGCCACCATGCTGGTCGTCAGGCACGAAGCCAATGCGTGCAGCAGATGCTCCACCGGGTTCGGTGCCTGGTCCTGACCTGCCAGGATCGGCGGCTCATCCGCGTCCATGGTGAAGGCTTGCGAATGGGCGATTTCCTGCTTGGCACCGTAGAAGCCCGTGACGGTGGATTGGTTTCGATTGCCGTCTATCCAGGTATTGCTCGCTCGAAAACGCGCCACACCCAGCTCAGGGTCCTGTCGGATTGCTGCGACCGTTTCCAACAGGGTGTCGAGTTCTACTCCATTGATGCGGTTCGTCTGCTTTTCAGTTGCTGCATACATCGTGAATCTCCTCTAACTCAGTTGTGTCAGTCGCGGGCTGCGCCGGACAGTGACTGAGAGCTTGCGCCCGGGCGGAACAGACTTGAAGATGCGTTTTTGACAAAAACGCGCTTTTTGTGCCATTTTTGGTCAGATGAAGGCGACTGAAGGTCTGAAAAGGCCAGTCGACGTCCTGATTGTTGCCATTCCGGAGACGGCGGGATCAGCGCTCTACGGGATGTTGGACCTGTTGTCGGCGGCGGGCAGCGTTTGGCAGACGCTGACACGGACGGGCGGCGAGCAACAGCTGTTTCGCGTGCGGATCATTGCTGCCGGAGAGCGTCCGTTTACCTGTGGCAATGGCATACCGGTGACTCCGGACTGTGCCGTAACGGATGAACCGTCTGCTGAGATAGTGATACTCCCCGAGCTCTGGCTAGGGCCCGATGAGTCGATCCGGGGGCGTCATCCGGAACTGATCAGTTGGCTTCGCCAGCAGTATGCGCAGGGTGCCAGCCTGTATTCGGCGTGCTCCGGGGCTGTGCTACTTGCCGAGACGGGCCTGCTTGATGGCTGTTCAGCAACTTCGCACTGGGGGTACAAGGACATGTTCCGCACGAGCTACCCGGATGTGCGTTTCGATCCATCTCCTAATCTGTGCTACGCGGACAAGGCAGGGCGGCTGGTCACAGCCGGCGGCGTCACCTCATGGCATGACCTGGCACTCCACATTGTCGCTCGGCATGCGAGTCCTGGCGAAGCCCTGCGCATCGCGAAGGTGTATCTACTCAAGTGGCACAGCGAGGGAGATTTGCCCTATGCGACTCTGGTCAGCCGTTTGCCCCATGATGATTCGATCGTGCGTGAATGCGAGGAATGGTTGAGTGAGCACTATCAGGATCAAGATGCGATTGGGAGAGTGACGCAGTTAAGCACGATTCCAGAGCGCACGCTCAAGCGTCGTTTCAAAGCTGCCACCGGAAGTGCACTGATTGAATACCTGCAGAATTTGCGGGTCGAGGAGGCCAAGCGGTTACTCGAGAGCAGCGCGCTGCCGATTGAGGAAATCAGCGAGAGCGTTGGATACCTCGATACGTCGTTCTTCAGGCGTCTATTCAAACGGCTGACTGGCCTCACGCCCAGCCGGTACCGGCGGATGTTTGCGCCGATATTGCAGATGGAATGAAGCGTGAGTCGATTGTGCGCCTTCGTTCACGGCCATGTACTTAATGAGTTGCAAACTTTAGTGACTGCCGGGTAACAGCAGTATCAGCAGTAGCCCCGCAATGATGCCGAGACGCCCACCAATCAGATTGATGGAGAGCATTTCTCCGTGGGATTTCCCGGCCTGGTTTGGGATGTAAAGAACGATGATGTGCAGCAGCGACCCTGCAACGAACGCCTGGAACCACGCGATACTATTGGTCATCAGCAGTTCCAAGATTGGTTCCCCGACGAAGTAGGCAGTCGATGTCGCCACGCCAATCAGCACCAGTGCGGCGACGGCGACGGTCGTACCCATCTGCGGACGCAGGATCCACCAAATCGCCATGCTGACAGCAATTCGGTGCATGATGACACCAAGCGCGATGTGGTTGTTCAGCAGCGCCTCGAATTCTCCCGATTGCGAACTCTCGGGTAACAGCGCGAGCCCGTCAATCATTGCGTGCACTACAAGCCCGAGCGTTGCAATGACCAAAACCCAGGAATAGCGGTTGCCGCCCGGCATGGTCGCGAGCCTCTCTATGGCGAATGCGAAGAAGATTCCCAGGATCAGGAAGACTGCGGCGGAAAAGCCGGCCACCTTAAAAGTTTCCGGCACGATATGCACGAACACGATTCCAGCGATCGTTACGAACAGGAAGCTTTCCAGGAAGCCGCGCGCTGGCTCGGATTTCTGGCAGGCAACCCACAGTAAGGGGCCGAGCGCAAGTGCGACAAAACTCAGGATGAGATTCATGCCAACGCTACTCGACCCTCACGCTCTAAGTGTCATCGGGAAGGATATAAAGCTTCGTTCTCTGCAGCGCTTCCGGCACGATATCAATGCGCGGTCGCAGGTTCGGCGATTCTTGCACCGGCATCATTATTGGCTCAATACTTGTATACCTCGACTTGCTCGCCGACCATCTGGTAGACGGTCGTGGCGATGTCGCCCAGGTATGGGCTGGTCTCGATCGTCCCGATAATCCAGTACGGCTCCCAGATCGCCATGATCGTCACGGGCTCTTCCAGCGTTACGTAAACGATCTGGTTAGGCGGCGGCGGCGGGACATGGATACAGGCGCCGAAGTAGGGCACCAGGAGGAACTCCTGGAGTTCGCCACCTTCGTCTGAATCGAGCGGTACGATGAAACCCGGCAATTTCACGAACTTGCCGTCGAGTTCCTCGACCGGTCGCATGCCATATGCTTCGTTCGGCAGGTAATCTTCGTACGTCATGTCCGGCGCAATGGGCGGCGGCGGTTGTAAATCCTCCTCCGGCATCATCTGGTCCCACATCAAGAGCTCGGGTTCCTTCGCAATCGCGGGCAAGGCCAACATCGCCAGGCCGACCAGCAGGAGAAGCTTTTTCAACGGTTTGTGGTTCATGGTTATTTCAGGGACGCAATCGAATTACCGGGTCGGCTGCGGTCAAGGCTTCGAAGGTCTGACCCTCCGGACCGATAAAACTCGCCTCGACCTCTGTGGTCAGCGGGAAACGCTCGAACAATGTGACACGCAACTCGAGTAGCTTGCCCGGCTTGTCACAGCGGTAGCGGAATTGGCCCACGAACTCTGAGTGTCGGCTTTCCGCCTCATGCTCGTCGTGGTCTTCGCCATGCTCATCGTGGCCATCGTCATGGTCGTCGTGCTCGTCGCCATGGTCGTCGTGGTCGTCGGCATCGGTGAAATGCCGACCACTGGCCTCGATCAGCGTGCAGTCCGCGTCCGGATCGGGCTGGAACAGTTGGCTGCCGCCGTTGATGATGTCGAGTGTTTCTGCAATTGCCTGTTGCTGCTCAGGCGTCCGCGGCAAATGCTCGAAGCCGACGAAGTTCATTGCCGGGCCCTCGAGTTCCAGGGCCAGGATGTCGTCATCCAAGGCCATATTCAAGGTGGTCACACCGTGTTCGTGGGCGTCGAGCTGACGTCGTTCAGTGCCTGCCGCCAGAGTGGCCAGCGGAATCAGAGTCACCGCTAACTTCACGGCAACCGAAAGGGTATCCAGTTTCATGAGGTTCCTGTCCTTGAGACCGGGAAAGAGTCGGCCGGCGAGCACCTGCGCGCCGACGCACGAGCATGAGAATCAGCAGGGCAAGGGCGGACTGCGGGAGGCAGCGACCGGAACCTCGGCGGGCGCGACAGACCGGTCACGGGACGTGCCTGCCGGGGATCCCAACAGGCTGGGGGGTAAATCGTTGGCCGAAACGTGCGCCGAATCATCAAAGCGTTCCGCTGCAATGCACACGGCGCAGGTGTCGGCTTCGACGTGGTCGGGCCCGATTCCATGAGCGAGCATTGCGACATAGGCCAGCAACAGCGCGGCGGCCAGCCATGCCCGTGAGGCCCGAAAACGAGCTGTATTAGCAGCCCTCATCATGGACAGATCATGGCGTGGATGCAGCGACGGCGCAATCCCGACTCAGGCTCGCCAGATGGACGTCCTACGTGAAGGCTACGGGCTGCGCACAAACAGAAATCAATACCAGGCGACTGCGTCCCCGGGACTTGTTTCCTGGTTCTCGGGCTGACAACCGTGCGTCGCGCACGGCGTGTTTTCGTTGACTGATCGGGTGTCAGGCCCCGGGCTTGTGCCAGCCGCCGAACGCCCCCAGCTTTTCGCTTAACTGCTCGGGGCCCCACGTGCCGGGTTCGTACTCGAATAGAGGTGTGTCCTGATTCAGCGTCGGCGCCACGATTGCCCATTGCGCCTCGACTTCTTCAGCGCTCGCAAACAGTAGCGTATCTCCGGCCAGTGCGGCGCTCAGCAGGACGTCGTAAGGCTCGCGCTGCCGGTCCTTGTCGCTGCACGCGAGCAGCTCGACGGGCTCGACCTGGCCATGGCCGGGTGCCTTGATCTGTGCCCCGAGCGCAATCTCCACCTCGGGTCCGAGCCGGAAGCGAAAGTAGTTGGGTGGCCCCGGCGTCAGGTTGATGCCGGAGAATGAGTGTTGCGGTGGCCGCTTGAGGCGCACGAGCGCTTCGGTGGCCGTGACCGGCAATTGCTTGCCGGCGCGCAGGTAAATGGGCACGCCGGCCCAGCGCCACGAATCGATCTCGAGTTCGAGTGCTGCGAAGGTCTCCACGTCGGAATCATTCGCGACGCCGTCCTCGTCACGGTAGCCCGTGACCTGACCGCGCACGAGCCGGTCGGTCGTGATCGGCCGGATTGATTTCAGCACCTTGAGCTTCTCGTCGCGCAGGGCTTCATTGTCGTTGCCGATCGGCGGTTCCATGGTCAGCAGTGCCAGCACCTGCAGCAGGTGGTTCTGCACCACGTCGCGTATCGCGCCAGTCTCTTCGTAGAAGCGCCCGCGACCGCCGATGCCGAAACTCTCGGCCATCGTGATCTGCACGCTGTCGACGTAGTGCCGATTCCAGATGGGCTCCAGGAACGTGTTGGCGAGGCGGAACAGCATCAGGTTCTGGACCGCAGCCTTCCCGAGATAGTGATCGATGCGGTACACGTCGCGCTCGGCGAAGGCTTTGCGCAGAGTGTGGTTGAGTGTCCGGGCCGATTCGAGATCGCGGCCGAACGGCTTTTCGACAATCACCCGAGCGTCGCGGTCGCCACCTGAACGCGCCAGGCGCTCGATTACGTTGGGAAACGCGCTGGGGGGAATGGCGAGGTAATGCACAGGCCGCTGGGCCTCGCCAAGCGTGGTGTGCAGATCGTCGTAAATCTCGGGCGTGTTGTAGTCGCCGCCAACGTAGCGCAGCAGCCCGGACAGCTTTGCGAACGCGGCTTCGTCGACGCCGCCACCGTACTGGTCGATGCTGTCGCGGGCCCGCGCGCAAAGCCGCTCGTTGCTCCAGGTTTCGCGCGCGACGGTCACGACGGGCACGTCCAGGCGGCCCGCTCTGGCCATCTCGTGCAGAGACGGGAAGATCTTCTTGAACGCCAGGTCACCCGTGGCGCCGAAAATAACCAGGGCGTCCGACGGTTGCGCGCCCGTCGCGTTGTCGACGGCGGCCGGCGACACGCTATTTCTCCCGGTGGCCGCCAAACTCGAACCGCATCGCGGAGAGCAGTTTATCGGCGAACTCGGCCCGGTCGCGGGAACTGAAACGCGCATAGAGCGCCGCCGTCAGCACGTGGACGGGCACGCCCGCGTCCACGGCCGCCTGCACAGTCCAGCGACCTTCGCCCGAGTCCGACACCTGGCCGGCAAAGTTGTCGAGTTCGGGATCTTTGGCCAGTGCGCTCGCGGTAAGGTCGAGCAGCCAGGAACCGATCACGCTGCCGCGACGCCAGAGTTCGGCGATCTCTGCAATGGGCAACTCGTACTGATAATGCTCGGGGTGTTCGAGCGGCGTCGTCTCGCCATCGGCGTCGCGGGTGCGCAGGCCTTCGTCGGCATGGCGCAGTATGTTCATGCCCTCGGCATAGGCGGCCATCAGTCCGTACTCGATTCCGTTGTGCACCATTTTCACGAAGTGCCCCGCGCCGTGCGGCCCGCAATGCAGGTAGCCGCGCTCCGCCGAACCGCCGGCGGTGCGGCCCGGCGTGGGCGGCACCGAGTCGGTCGCAGGCGATAGCGATTCGAACACGGGCTCGAGGTGCTGCACGGTTTCGGTCTCGCCGCCAATCATGAGGCAGTAGCCGCGTTCCAGCCCCCAGACGCCGCCGCTGGTGCCAACATCGACATACTGGATGTGCCCGGCGGCCAGTTCCCGCGCCCGGCGGATATCGTCGTGGTAGCGGGTGTTGCCGCCGTCGATCAGGATGTCGCCGGGCTCGAGCAGCGGTGCAAAGGTCGCGATGGTGTCATCGACGTAGGCGACCGGCACCATCATCCACAACGCCCGAGGCGTCGCGAGTTTTGCGGCCATCTCCTGCGGCGACGAAGCGGGCACCGCGCCTTCGTGGGCCAGCGTCTGCACAGCAGCAGGATCGACGTCGTACACGACGCACTCGTGGCCGTCGCGTAGCAGGCGGCGCACCATGTTGGCGCCCATGCGACCGAGACCGATCATACCTAGCTGCATGGCGTGATCTCCTGACAATGCGCCGACAGTTTACACTCGGCGATACACGTGTCGCATGTAAGCCCGACAATCCGCGCATACCCCACGGCCGAGGCGCTCAGCCGGGCCGCGGCGGCGTTGTTCGTGAGTCTCGGCCAACGGGCTCTCGCCGCGCGCCAGCGTTTCACGGTCGCGCTCGCGGGCGGGTCGACGCCCCGGCGACTGTACGCGCAGTTGACCGAGGATATCTGGCGCAAACAACTGGACTGGTCTGCGGTAGAGATTTTCTTCGGCGATGAACGTGCGGTGGCGCCCGACCATGTCGATTCCAACTTCCGTATGGCGAACGACGTCATGCTCTCGCCACTCGGCGTTCCGGCGCGACGCATCCATCGCATGCCCGCGGAGCGGGCCGACCTCGCGGCCGCCGCCGCCGATTATCAGACCGAGCTCGCCCGGGTATTCGGGCTGGATGTCGATGATGCGGCGCCTGTTTTCGATCTGGTGCTGCTCGGACTTGGTAGCGATGGTCACACGGCGTCGTTGTTTCCGCACACCAAAGCACTCAGCGCCGACGATGCCTGGGTGGCGGCCAACGATGTGCCGCAACTCGACACGCGGCGCATGACGCTGACGCTGCCGGTGCTGAACCGCGCCGCGATGGTCATGTTTCTCGTGATCGGCGCCAACAAGGCAGACGTACTGGCCGAGGTGCTCGAGGGACCCCCCGATCCCGCGCGTCTGCCCGCGCAGAGCGTCCGGCCGGCGTCGGGCGAAGTGTGCTGGTTCGTCGATGAGGCCGCGGCCGCGAAGCTTTCACTGCCGGTCATACGCGGCGAGTCGACCACGGCTCGCTGAGTCAATTCCTGGGAATCTCTGGTAATACTGGCAGTACGTTTGACATGAACACGTATTGCGGAGGTTCACTCGTGCGGTCAGCGCTGCTACTGCTGATGTGTTTCATCGCATCCGCGGCACAGACCGCGACCAACGAGGACCCATGGTCGTCTGTGGACGCGGCTGGTGCGCACCGAGTGTCTCTGCACTTCTTCTGGACCGAGGCCTGCCCGCACTGCCAGCGCGCGCGGCCGTACGTGGAAGCGCTGCCCGACGAATTGCCGTGGCTCGAGCTGCGTTCCTACAATCTGACGGCCGACCCGCGCTCCGGTCGCGAATACGTGCGGTTGGCGCAGAGCATCGGCGAGCGCGCGCGGAGCGTGCCGGCGTTCCTGTTCTGCGGGCAACTGGTGACCGGGTACGACGATGCGCAGGGTATCGGCGCTGAGCTGAGGCGTTTGCTGCACGAGTGCAAGGATGCCCTCGACGCCGGCGCCACTATTGCCCCGACGACGGCGACGGCCGAAGGCGTTGCCTATCTGCCGGGGTTCGGCCGTGTGGATCTCGGCGCCTGGTCGCTGCCGCTGGTCGCCGTGACACTCGGGTTGCTCGACTCGTTCAATCCGTGCGCGTTTTTCGTGCTGCTGTTCCTGCTGAGCCTGTTGGTCAACGCCCGCAGCCGCGCGCGTATGCTGACGATCGGCGGTTTGTTCATTGTGGTCTCGGGTGGCGTCTATTTCCTGTTCATGGCGGCATGGCTGAATCTGTTCCTGGTGCTCGGCCAGATCGGCTGGATGACTCTGGCGGCCGGCCTGCTGGCGATCGTCATCGGCGCTCTCAACGTCAAGGACTTCTATCGGCCCGGCGCCGGACCGTCGCTGAGCATTCCGGAACGTGCCAAGCCGGGCCTGTATCAGCGCATGCGCCAGCTGGTCAGCGCCGAGCGCATGTCGACGATGATTGTCGCCACGTTGCTGCTGGCGATATTTGCCAACGCCTATGAGCTGCTGTGCACCGCTGGCCTGCCGATGGTCTTCACCCGCATCCTGACGCTGGAGACTCTGCCGCTCCCCGTTTACTACGCCTACCTTGCGCTGTATTGCGCCGCTTACATTGTGCCGCTGCTGGGGATCGTGGCAGCCTTTTCGCTGACCCTGGGTCGACACAAGCTGACGGACAGGGAGGGGCGCCTGCTCAAGCTGCTGTCGGGGCTCATGATGCTGGCGCTGGGCTTTGTGCTGGCGCTCAGGCCAGCATGGCTCAACCACATCGGCGTAACCCTGCTGCTGATTGGCTTCGCCATAATGGGCACGTATGTTTGCAGTCGGCTGTGGCCCGAGGATCGGGCAGCGTGAGACCTGCCGCGGAAAGTGTCTTTCGACCTCCCGCTCTCAGCCATTCTCCGCAGCCTCTGGCTACTCAGGAAGATCCGACCCCTCAATAGGTGACGTCGATTCCATGTGTCGATGAATGAGCCATTCGTCACCGTCCCGTTTGAAGATCGCCGTGTAAATACGCTCTTCGACAAACGCAGGCACCGTTGCGCCTTCCCGCGGTTTACCGGTGAGTTTGCTACGACCGATCATGTAGGCAATATCGCCGTGCACCTCGACGTCGAGCACATCCAGATCCGTGTGGAACAAGTATTGCGACATTCCGGGAGTGAAGGCGGCCCCAATCTCTTCGCGTGAAGCCTTGATGGGGCGACGCATCGAAATGACCCAGGCATCCTCTGTATAGGCCGATTTAAACGCTTCCGGATCAGCCGCGTTATAGGCCTCTATTACGCCTTCCAGCTGAGCCTTCATGGCAGCCTGATCGGCGTCAATGCCGCCGTCAGCAACATGGGTATCAGACATAGACCGGGCACCCCAGAACGCAGCTATACAGCACACTATAAAAGGCAATTTGTACGATGACATGATCAGCGGTCTCTCATTGCGGCAGAGTTTTCCAGCCCTTGGCCCCTATTCCTCCAATGGTGCATTACGAGCAGATGAATTACCTCATGAAATGCTAAGATTTCCTGCATAACTGCATCCGTCGATATTTGACTGGCCGGCTGCTCGATGCCGGCTGACAAACCAAGAACGCATAACAACGAGGGGGAGTGGTTCATGCAACACAAAAAAACGAGTGCTATTTCTGACGCGTTGTTGATCTGTGGCGTCGTCCTGTTCCTGGCCTGGCAGCCGACAGTCAGCGCCGCCGTCCCGTGGAAGAATGCGCCGCTGCCGGGCGCTTCTGAGACCATGCTGGCATACAAGTACATGCCCGAAGTGTTTTCCGACCAGAATCTGGAACAGCGCCTTAGAAGCCAGATAGCATTCGATCAATCGTATTACAGGTACGCGGAACTGACGGCAGGCTCCGGCCAGCTTGCCAATCGGCAGCCGCCCCTGTTCTCGAAGGCCGAAGTCGACGGGCGCAACGTCGACTTCCTCGTGCCGGAACTCATGTCGGCGTACAAGTCCAAACTTGCGGCGATGGCGGCGAAGGTACCGGATCGGTATTCGGTTCTGGTCTTCGCCAACAAGCCACAGTATGACCAAAGCCGCGGCGTGCTGTATGTGCAGTTCGGTGGTACCGACTACCTCATCAACCCGCAGCCGATGGCCGGACCGGGCGTCAAACAGGTTGGCTACAACACCTGGCAGGCTACCGACAGTTTCGTCTACACAATGGGTACTTTTTCCCAGATCAACGCCGGCCTCGCGCAACGGCTCGAGGCCGCATTCGGCGGCAAGTACATCGATCCGAACATCCAATACCAGGAGAACGTGCCGAGTAGCATGACCAGGAGTGGTGGCGGCGGTCAGATAGCGCAGGGCGGTATCTTCCTGGCGCTGGATCGCCGTCCGCAGATCCCGGCGTACAAGATGAGCGTCGCCGATGCCGAGCGTATGTTAACGAGGCCGCAACCCAAGCAGCCGCAACGGCCGACGGGCCAGATGAGCGTCGAGCAATTCCAGGCGTATCAAAAACAAATGCAAAAACTCCAGGAGGACAACCAGAAGGAGATGTTGCGGTACATGGGCGCATTTCCTCTCCTCTTTGAGATCGAGTTCACCGGCGCGCGCATGGTCGAGAATCGCCTGTATCTCGATGCGCGGTTGCTGGAGGGAACGCTCTTCGGTACGCGAGGCGAAACGTTGGCGTCATATAGCGCCGCTGATTTCGTCAGTGCGTCGGCAGCTTACGCAAGTCTGCAACAAGCCGAACAACAGAAGCAGGCCGAGGCTGCTGCCGTCAAGACCGAAGCTACCCTGGCCGAGGACGCGCGGCTGGGTGCACTCGAGATTCTCGGCGCGAAATTAGGCATGAGCGTTGATCGCGCGAGGTCCACCGTTGCCGGACAGATGGAGGTAAACGCGGTTTACCGCATGTCCGACCTGAAGACCCAGCGGTCCAGGGGTGACAAGCGAGCGCCGAATCCCTATGACGAGGGCATGGTCTTGATCGGGGACGGCGGCAAGAACATCGTGACGCTGTATGAGAACAATGGCCGGGTGGTCGGCATCACCCGCAGAACGTCCGGCGTTAACGTCCCCGATGACAGGCTGGGTAATGCGCTCGTATCCAAGTTCGGCAAGACCGACGTTGACTGGGGATCGTCGCAGTGGATCTGGGGTGACCTCGGCGAACGTCGCGGCTGCCTGGCGCAAGCTCAACAGGAAATCGAGGATGTGCAGCTCGACATGATCGCCGGAGCCGAACCGCCGGCGCCGCCGTGGGTCGGCGTGGGTCGCGACGGGGCGCCGATGCAGTCGAAGAACCGGACCGTTGTCGGCATGGAGATCTATCAGGTTTACGCAGCAGCAAACCGTGATTCACTGGCGAAGTGCGGGCCGATGATGCGCGTGACCAGGTACGCACCACCATCGCATCCCGAAGCGACCGTGGATTTCATTCTTTACGATCACTCGCTGGTCGCGGACAAGGTCCAGGCGATGCAGGCCGCGTTGGAGGCCGAGAAGGAAGAATCGGCGGCTGACATCAAGCTTTAGGATTCCGCTAATCAATGCTCGTATGAAGACCCGGCCTCGTGCCGGGTTTTCTTGTGCATCCAAATGGCCCGCTGTCACGATCTATCTCCCTGCACGGCCCGGGTCCGCGCCTCGGCGCGGCATCGCGGATGTCCGTCAACTACACGTACAGGAGATGCAGCATGCCGATTCAACTTCCCGACTTGCCCTATGACCAGGCGGCCCTGGAGCCCCACCTGTCCGCTCGAACGCTCGAGTTTCACTACGGCAAGCATCACAAGGGCTATGTCACGAAGCTGAATGCGGCCATCGAAAACACCTCCTATGCCGACCTCTCGCTCGAGCAGATCGTGACCGCCGCGAGCGAAAATGGCGACGCGGGCATCTTCAATAACGCTGCCCAGGTGTGGAATCACACTTTCTTGTGGCACAGCATGGCGCCGGACGGTGGCGGCGCGCCAGCCGGCGACCTTGCGGGAATGATCGACACGGCGTTTGGCAGTTTCGAGGAGTTCTGCGCCAGCTTTCGGCAGGCGGCAGCCGGGCAATTCGGCAGCGGCTGGGCCTGGCTTGTGCAGGACGATGGCCAATTAAGCATCGTCACCACCGGTAACGCCGACACGCCAGTGCTTGGCAAGGCACGGCCTCTCCTCACGCTCGATGTATGGGAACACGCGTACTACCTGGACTATCAGAATGACCGGGCGAGCTACATTGACACGTATTTGGCCCACCTGGTGAACTGGCAGTTTGCAGCGGCGAACCTCAACTAGAAACTTATTGGACGGATGTAACCAAGGCGCAAGAGTGACCGGGGTGATAGCCAGTTCGGCAGGCCCAGCTCGATGACGCCACGCCAGAACCGAATCTGCAGGTCAACGAACGAGAGCAGGCTTAAAGGCGGCTCGTAACGTGCCATATTGAACTGATAGACGAATTCCTTGACGGCGCTCAGCGCAGTACCTGCAACAACCGTATTGCCGATCACCAGGTAAGTGTCGAGGTCACCCAGAGAGATCAGGCTGAGATTCGTGGAAGGCTGGAAGTCGCTGAGTTGTTCATTCTGAATGAATCGCGCGATGTTCTCGGCCACACATTCCCCCATATCAGAGGCGAAGTAGGCCTGCTTGCTGAGCGGCTGTGGCAACTCGGCCGCGTCGCCGATCACAAAGACGTTGTCAAAAAAACGGCTTTGCAGGGTTTGGTGTACCGGCGCCCAGCTGTCCGCCTCCGGCGCAAGCCCGGATTCGAACAGGAAGTCGGGTGCAGTCGCGCCACCGGTCCAGATCGTGATATCGACAGGCAAATTCTCACCGGACGTCAGTTCGATGGCAGTCTCGGTGACCGCTTGCACCCGAGTGCCGGTGTGGAAATTGACGGGATAGTTGCGGCATCGACGCTGCACCGCCTGGCCAAGCCGCGCCGGCAGACCCGACAGCAGCTGGTCGCTGCTGTCAATGAGGTGCACGGTCAGTCCTGGTGTATCGCGGTACCTGCGGAGAATCTCGCCCAGGGATTCAACACCTTCCAGGCCACCGCCGACTATGCCGATAGTTACCTGCTCCTGGTGTGCAAACTTCTCTCTCAAAGTGTTGCCGATAGCGTGACACTGATCGACGGATTTGAAAGGAAATGAAAATTCATCTGCTCCTGGAACGCCAAATGTATTGTTGACACCACCAACCGCGACCACACAGATATCAAATTGAATTGACTCACCCGAGTGCGTCTGGACGAAGCCATCGGCAGGATTCAGTTCGACCACGGCATCCTGAATAAAGCGGTGTCCTGCCCGTTGCAGCAAGCGTTGCCTTGACAATCGAAGCTGCTCGGGAGATTTGACGCCGGAGAGCAGCTCATGAATGTTGGGCAGGAATTCGAAATGCGGTGATGGGTCGATGACGATGACGTCATCGTCGCCTCGCAGCCGCAATGCCGCGGTGAGCCCGCCGAAATTGGCGCCGATGATGACGATCTGTTTTCTCGTGGTCATTTTCTCGTGAGTCGCTTTTCTTCGCTATTGTGCGCTTTTTGAGCGCTCGCACAAGCGCATCTGCAGGAGATTTGCGGGACGACCCAAGAGCTGAGCCAATATTCGAGATTTGTCGCCTCGTGGCCGAAGTCGTACCGTTCTTTAGGCGGCGCACCGGTCGCCCGCCTGCGGTGCCGGGATCGCGAGCAAGAATGGCTTCGTTAAGTCGCATCCGCGGCAACTTTCCGAATTGCAGACCTATAATTGACCTCAGTCAGCAGGCTCTCGGCCAAAACACCAAAATAAACCCGGAGGCAGCAATGGCACGCCGAAACAGCTTCCCACGCATGCCCGCTTTTCTGTTCTTGTGGCTATTTGCCTTGCTTGTTCTGCTCAGCGGAGCAGGTTCAGGTTACTGAAGGTATCCGGTGCCACGTTCTCATCCAGCCTCGGTTGCAATGGGAGCGATTCGGATGCGCTCGGCCCGCCGCTGGGTCGCGGAGAGGACCTCGAGCCGATAACCGTTCCACTCCACCGCATCACCTTTTCCGGGAATCCTGCCCAAGAGCTCCGACACCAGGCCGCCGGCACTTGCAATTTCGGCGTCTGAAATCCATTCGAATCCCAGGTGTTCGCCCACTTTTCTCATTTCGATGGACGCGACGACTTCCACTGACCCGTCGGCCTGCGGCCACAGCTCCTGGACCTCGGAATCACTCTCGTCAATGATCTCGCCAACAATCTCTTCCAGGACATCTTCAAGCGTGACGATGCCTTCGACGTTACCGTACTCGTCGACAACAATGGCCATGTGTCGCCGTTGTTCCTGGAAGGTCCTCAGCAGACTGTTGAGCGGCTTGGCTTCGGGGACCATCAATGGCTCCTGGACCAAAGCCTCCCAGTCGATCCCCTTGTCGCGGTGCTGTTCGAGCTGAAAGAACAACTCTTTCACGAGCACGATACCGGCCACCTGGTCCAGGTCATCTGTAGTCGAGAACGGCATTCGACTATGGCCTGACCTTCTCAGGACCTCCAGATTTTCGGCATCACTGCGTTCACCCGACAGGAAGGTCACACCGTTGCGCGGCACCATAACGTCCTGCGCCCGCAAATGACTGAGCCAGGTAGCCCCCACGATCATGCCAGCCGTGCGCGGTCCAACGACGCCTTCGCTTCGGCCCAGCACTGCGAGCGTGCGGATTTCCTCGACCGAGGTGACCGCGTTGGCTTCGTCCCCGCGCAGAGACCGCGAGATGAGTTCACTGAGTTTGACCAGCGGGCGCAGTGTTACGGTCAATATCTGGATCCCGTACGCTACCGGGCTCGCGAGTCTTGTCGCGTAGGTGACACCGAGCGTCTTCGGGATGATCTCGGTAAACAGCAGCACGGCAGCCGTAAAGACGAGCGTAAAAACCCACAGTGTCTGACTGTTGAAAGCGTTCTCGTAGCTGGCGCCGGCGACTGATGCCCCGACGGTGTGGGCGATCGTATTGACGATCAGAATTGCGGCAATGGGCACGTCTATGCGGCGCTTGAATACTTTCAATAGCCGTCCCGATCGTTTGCCGTCACGGGCCATTGTTTCCACGTCCGCGGGCCTGATCGTCAACAGGACGGATTCCATGATCGAACACAAAAAGGAACCTACCAGTGCCAGCGACACGGCAGCGATGAAGGTCAGCATAAGACTCTCCGATGAACTGTGCCCGGAACTACGACTCCGATTCGACTGCCGTGAACCCGGCGGAACCAAGGCCCATTTGCGAACATTGTTGACGGGCAAGCTCAATCTGTGAACGGAGGTCCAGGTTTCCACCTTCTTCTTCGTAAGTGTGGATAACACGTGGTTGAGGCAGCGTCATAGGCCCGATCTTCTCTATAGTGCAGGTACTGATTCGTCCCTCTATTGGGCAGTCCCCTGCCAACCATGCCTTGGCACGGTTCTTTTTCGCCCCCTTCTCGCAGTTCTTCTTTTCCTTGGCAAATTCCTGTTCGTCTAGATCAACGAATGACTGGCAGGTGGTGCGGAATACCGGTCCGTCGAAATCCACACTCGTTTGCTTAGTTGTCTCCGTGCAGTGCCCATCTGCAGACTGGGCTTGTTGCCAGTACAGAGTGAATGACAGACCCACAATCAGCAGCAGTCGATTCATCTTTCGTCCCCCCAAACCACCTTAGTACCCACGACAGTTTACTGATCTTTCGCGCAATATGATGGCCGACGACTAACCGTACGGCGACGTGTTCCTGCTACTGCTCGGCCCCCAGCATATGGTCCCTGAGTGTGCGGGTCCCGTAGCCGGGGGCACGCATGTCGTCATGCAGGTAGTAGTAGGTGATATGCAGGAACTCGGAGAACACGCCGACTTTCCTCGACAAGTGCCCGACGAATCTCGTCGCGCGGATTAAAGCCATATACGCCCGGCTGGGGATGTTGATGATCTTCGGTTCCTTGCCGAGGGCTTCGAACGCCATCAGGAGCGATTCCCTGTAGGTGATGATGTTGTCGGGCGTCTCGGGCCCGCCGATGATGTGGATCCGGTTGCGGCGTTCGCTGTTGTCGATAGAGCCAATGAGGAACTCGGCCAGGTCCTCTTTGGCGATCGGATTATGCACGGCCTGCTCGCCGCCCCCGATCACGAAGCCCGGTCCGCCCTTCTTGATGAGTTTGTGCTGGGCTTCGAAGACCCAGAAGTAGGCCGTCGGCCGGACGATGGTGTAGTCGATCCCGGACCGAATCAGCGCATCCTCCATCTTCAGCTTGGCGAGTTGCAGCGGCAGGTCCGGTTTTCTCACACAGATTGCAGACAGCAGGATGAACTGCTCGGTGCCGTTCTCCAGCGCGGCATTCAGGATACTCAGCGTGGCCTTGTAGTCGATGTCGTCGAAGTCCTTCGGCATGCCGGAGTGACAGGCCAGACAGGAAATGACGATATCGATCTTCCGGTCGAAAGCTTTCGCCAAAGATGCCGGGTCGGTGATATCCGCCAGCACGACTTCGGCGCCGTGAAAATCGCAGTCACGATCCATGGATCGGGTGATTGCGATGGTCTCGTAGCCCTGGCGCACGGACTCGGCGACCACGGCGTTACCGATGTAGCCGGTGGCGCCGAATATCAGGACCCGTTTCTGTTGATTGGTTTCGTTGTCCATACCAGTCTCGATTGGCCCGTCACGGGCAGGCGACGTAGCTGTCCTCAGGGCAGTTGAGCGGCCGGCCATTCGCGGACGGTCGGAATGAGAGCACCTGGATTTGCCGGGCTTCGAAGACGGGTAAGTAGAATTCGGCCATGCCGTCAGGCCCTGGCCTGTCGTAGCGCCACGCTAGTCCGCCAATGGTGGAAATGCTGACGCCCTGCGGATCGTCCTGCAGCGTCTGCGTGGTGTTTGGCCCGAAATAGTCGTTGATGTCGAACACGACCGCGGACCGATACCGCCAATCGTCCTCTGATTCGGACTCTGGTTGAAGGACCCAGACTTTAGCTGCCTCGTCACCGCCGAGGATGACCCAGGGTTTGGTGCGGCCCCGCATCGAGCGTTGCGGCCAGAAAGCGACCGCACGATTAGGCGCCAGCCGGCCGGGACCGCGCTCCGGCTCCGGAAACGTCGGTGCGGCGCGGATGTTGTCCTTGATGACGTGAACCGTCCAGTCGCTGCTGAAAATCCGGCCGTCGGCCGGCTGCTCGATGGCGATTGCGCGACCTGGGATCTCCGTCTTTGTCACCTCGAAGCACTGATCGCCCTGGTGATTACTCGTCAGCACGTCGACCCGGCCGTCGAGATTCATGTCGACGATTTCGACGGCAAACGGGTCGCCCTGGCCGCGCATGATGTCTTTCTGGCGGACGAACGGCCCGTTGACCGGATCGACATCTGACCAGCGTTTACCCGCCGGCGCGCCGTAAATCGTAATCGCGTCGTACTTGAAGAAGTGTGAGGCGACGATTTCCGGTACGCCGTCGCCGTCGAAGTCGTGAGCGTTCATATTGACCTCGGGCCCGCCGGGTTCGGGCGCGACGTCGACCAGCATGTGTTCTTCCCATGCCGTGTCCCTGTCCAGTGCGTCACCCGGATTACGAAACCAGACCAACTGCCCCGACGGGGGACAGAACGCGCCGCGACCGGCCAGAAAGCTCGTACGAACCGTCACCAGGTCGCGCAAGCCGTCACCGTCCATGTCGATAAAGCGGGCGTCATGGTAGAACCAGGGCTGATTGTCTGTGCTGCCTGGCTGGCAGCGCGGGGGGATGAGAGTGCTCTGGTGAACGATGTATTCCGCGCGCTCCGGGTCGCTGAGGTTGATCAGTGAGATGCGGCCCGCTCGTGGCGTGGAGAGGAAACCTTGCGGCGACACGACGGCTTCGAAGGGCACGACGCCGTCGGGTACGCGCGACGTTTCGTTGGGCCAGACCTGTCTCGGCACGCCATCCAGGTCCGTGATCACCTCGATGTCACGGCGGCCGTCAAAATCTTCGTAGTCGATAGCATCGAGATTCGGGATTCGCGCGACCAGATCCCGTTGCGTGAATTGAATCACGCGCCTGCCTGCGGGATCTTTCTCGACGTTGAAGAAACTCGATATCAGCAGGCCTTCCCGCGTGCCGCCGTCTGGCTGATTGAACTTTTGCACATGCAGGAAGGCGACGTTGAACGGTGCCTCCAGCACTCCCTTGCGATAGATTTCCGGACAGAATGCGGTGTCCGCCGCTTGTAGTGCGTCCGTCCCGCATAAAACCACGAGTGCCAGTAGCAAGCCGTTGCGATAGCCGCGCATTGTCGAAGCCCCGCGGGTGCTATTCCCGGGCGTGGCGCCAGCCGCTGGACAGACGGTAGGCCGTTGATACGAATGCAAACTGCAGAATCACTTCGCCACCGTTGCCGGGCAGCAGGCCGAAGTCGCTGAACGGGACGGCGGCAGCGAGCAGCATTTGCAGGCCGCCGAGGCCGTACCACGGCCAGCGATGCCGTCGCCACAGCGCCACGCCGACACCCATGACCAGGAATACGGCGAGGATGGACGGAATTGGCGGGCCGGTACCTGGCAGTGACTGCTGCCCTTCAAAGCAGAACTGCGCCGCCGAAGCGCTGCTGGTGTACCGGGTGATACCGCCGAAGCAGGCTGGCTGCAGTTCCAGGAGCGTCAGCTCGTAAATGCCGTAACCGATCATCGCAGCCGTCAAGAGCCAGACCCCGGTCCACGCGGCGCGCGTGCTCAACCAGCGAATGCCACCCGCGATCGCGATTTGCACGACGGCGACGATCATGAATGGCGTCACCAGCGCGTGCAGGATGAAGCGGGGCCAGCTGAGTCGTTCCAGGGTCTCGCCAATGCCAATGCTGCTACCGAGCGCGATCAGACTATTGTCGTATACCAGCCCTGCAGACAGCACGGCGATGATCAGCGCACCCGGTGCCGAATACCGGCGCAGGATGCGCAACGCAAACACGACCGTCGCAAAATGTGCCAGCGAATAAAGGGAAAAGAGGAGTGTTGCCACGTCCGTGCTCCAAATAGACCGTTACGCCTTCGGCGCCGGCTCGATCAGCTGCTTGGCACCCGGGTACGAGAAATCCCGCCAAACCTTGATCTGGTTGTCCTCGATCAAGAAGTATCCTGCCACGTGAAAGCGCATTCGCGGTGTCTTGCTGCCGGGGTAGGGGTAGAACTCGTCGATGCGTTCGTTCACCACGATCTGGCCAATGGCGAACTGCCGCAGGTTGACCCAGTCGACCTTTTCGAGCCCTTTGAACATGTCGTCGTTGTGTTTGTAAAACGCGTCGCGACCCACCACTTCAGGCATTCCTTCCGTGATCTGGTACACGACGTCATCGGCCACGTATTTGTCCAACACATCGGCATCGCGCGTGGCGTAGTCTCTGACAAAGTTCGCGACCAGCGTGTCGTTGGCTTTCTCCAGCGCCGCCTGTTGTTCTCTCGTCAGCTCAACCCTCGGGCCCGTGTGGCCGCCGGCCATGGCTTCCTGCATGCCGAGCACCGCAAGCATACCGGCGCCCATAACAAGTTCACGACGGCTGAGACAATCGAGCGGGTTTTGATTGGACATTAGCTTTCCTGGTTGCGGTTTTGCGCCAAGCATAGTCTGGGAGGTGCGCCGGCCAGTACGCAGAAAGCACCGACTATCCGGCCTTCGGGCAGCCCGGGCGCCTCACACTAAAGCCAACATCAGTAATGCGACGTTGTCGCCGGTTCCCATTGGAGCGCGCGTTCGGCCAGCGTCTCGTGGCCGGTATCGTCGCCGAACGCGATCAGCCAGCCGCCGTCGTCGGGACAGATCGTGTCACTCTGCATGGTCTGCACATTGCCGTCGTGGTCACGCACGGCGAGGACCTTTAGTCCCAGCGAGTTTAGGGTATCGGTCTCGATCGTCGTTTCGAGCGGGTGTTCACAGACACTGAAGCCATCAGCGAGCTGCAGTAAGCGCTGGTATCTGCGGCGGCCCAGCTGCGTTGTCGCCTTGAGGAACCTGTCAATCATCCTACACAACAACCGATCCGCGGTCTCGTTGAGCAGCAGAAACCAGAGTAGTGCAAGTCCGGCCAGAAGCCAGGCAAGTTGCCTTAGTACCGCATACATCTCGCCCTCCGTTTGCACGAGTGAGGTAACGAGCGTGGCCAGCACTCCGACGAGCCCGAGGTTACCGATGATCATGAGCAAGCTCACAATACGCCGCCGCACCGGGTAGTTGACGATCATCTCGGCCTCTTTAGTGGTAAAGCCCGTGCCCGAAAATGCCGAGAGTGCCTGAAATCTAGCGCTCGAATCGTCGAGTCCCGTCAGCCGCATCGCGACCGAGGCGATACGAATAACGAACACTGACAGGCTCAGCAACACAAAGATGGAAATAGCGCCGCCCATCTCAAGTTTCCTCCGGATGAGTTCAGATCAGGTTGGCATCCGCTCAGATTAGCAAAAGCTGGAGGGGCCCACTAAGCGGTCTGCTGTGCCTTACAATCGCGGACGAGACGCGCATGCCGCCTGCTAGAATTGGCACTGCCCCCGCTCATCCCGGGCACGCGCTGCCCGAGCGGGTCAACCTCACGGGCCAGAAGACCAATAAGCGACGTCGGTGGAAAACGCATTCCTAAACGCAGATCGCGACACTGACTCCGTCACCGTCAGCCTTAAGGGCGACTGGGTGTTCGGCAACGTACAGGATCTCGAATCGGCACTGGCGGATGTCGATGCAAGCGGTGCCAGTGCGGTGACCTTTCAGTGCGGCGGGTTGCAAAACATCGATATAGCCGGCGCCTGGGTGCTGTTCCGTAAATCGCAGAATTTCGAAACCACCGGGTGCGATACGGACTTTCGCGGTTTCAAAGCCGCTCACTTCAAGTTTCTTAAGAACGTCACTCAGGCTGGTGGCTCGAGCATTGCCACCGATCACGAGGCAGCACCTCGCGTCCCCAGGCAGCGGGCGCAAGACGCACTGGAGTCGCTGGGCAAGGCCGCCACGTCGGGCTTACAGGACATTGGCTTCATCGCCATGACCATCTTGCAGGGCATTACCAAACCGTCCAAGCTCGCGGTCCGCGAAACGGTGCGACAGGTCTATCAGACGGGCGTACAAGCTATACCTATCATCTCCCTGATCAGCTTCCTGATGGGCGTGGTCGTCGCCTATCAAGGCGCCAACCAACTCGCCAAGTTCGGCGCCGACATATTCGTTGTCGACCTGGTCACCATATCCATACTGCGGGAGATGGGCGTCATCATGGCGGCGATCATGGTTGCGGGGCGCTCGGGCAGCGCGTTTGCCGCGTCGCTGGGCGTCATGAAGTTGAATGAAGAGCTGGACGCGCTGCGCGTGATGGGACTTAACCCGAACCAGGTGCTGGTTGCACCAAGACTGATCGGCTTGATCATCGCGCTGCCACTGCTGACCGTTTTTGCCGATCTGGCGGGCCTCGCCGGTGGCCTTTTCCTCAGTGTGACTTTGCTGGATATCTCTGCGGTTCAGTTCATCGATCGCGCGGCGAACAGCGCTGATCTGACGACGTTGTTTGTCGGTCTGGTCAAAGCGCCGGTATTCGCATTTCTGATCGGCGCGGTCGGTACCCTGCGTGGCCTGCAGGTAACTTCATCTGCCGAGCAGCTGGGGCGACTGACCACGACGGCTGTGGTGCAGGCGATCGCGTTGATCATCGCGGCGGATGCCGTGTTCACCATTATCTTTATCCGCTTGGGTATTTGAATGGAACCCGTCGTTTCAGTCCGCAATCTTGTGAATGCATTCGGGACGTTTCGAGTCCACGACCAACTGTGCCTGGAGATCATGCCGGGGGAGATAGTTGGCATCGTCGGCGGTTCCGGCACCGGCAAATCCGTGCTAATGCGGAGCATCCTTGGCCTGCGCCGGCCCCAGGCCGGAGATATTCGCGTACTGGGGCACGATGTGTACGGGAGCGGACCCGGCCCGCAGCAATACTGGGGCGTGTTGTTTCAGAAAGGCGCATTACTATCGGCTTTAACGGTTCGACAGAACGTCGAGTTGCCGATTGCGCTGCATTCGGACATGCCTGCGGCCACGCGTCGTGAACTGGCAGAGCTGAAAGTCCGTATGACCGGCCTGCCCGTTAGCGCGTTGGATAAATACCCGTCGGAGTTATCCGGCGGCATGGTAAAACGCGCGGCACTCGCGCGCGCCCTGGCGCGGGAGCCCAGGATACTTTTTCTCGACGAGCCGACCGCAGGGCTCGATCCGATCGGCGCAACCGAATTCGACAAGCTGGTTACCTATCTGCAGTCCAGCCTGAATCTTACGATCGTGATGGTGACTCACGATGTGGACAGCCTGTTCGGCATTTGCGATCGCGTGGCTGTGCTGGTGGACAAGAAGGTGGTGATTGGCACCCTGGATGAATTGACCCAGTCGCAGCATCCATGGATCCACGATTACTTCAACGATCCCCGTGCCCGGCGGGCACAACAAATGGAGAATACCAATGGACGAGAACACTAATTTCTTGGCAGTGGGCAGTTTTATCCTGCTCGGTGCAATCGCGTTGCTTGCCGTTGGTGTCTGGGTTGGCGGGGCCGGTCAGACGGAATCCACTTCGCGCTACACCATTCTGTTTGTGCGGGACGTCAATGGACTGAGCGAAGGCAGCCCGGTTCGGTACCTCGGCGTGGATGTGGGCCAGGTGGATGCGATTAGCCTGTCGCCCTCTAATCCGATGGCCGTGGAAGTTGAGATTGACATCGCGCAGTCGACGCCGGTGAATAGCAGCACCTATGCGAGCCTTGCATACCAGGGGATTACCGGCGTCGCTTTCATCAATCTTGGTTCCGAGCCGGG
>JASJBD010000056.1 GCA_030066665.1 Gammaproteobacteria bacterium | reverse complement strand
GCAGCTCCTGACCACGCCAGTCACCAACCCGTAACGGGAACGACGCGAAACGATCGCGATCCGGAATCAGCTCTTCGCGCGCCTGCAAACTTAGCGCGACCGCGAGCCCGATACCAAGCGCAACCACCGCGCCAATACCCTGCGTATTGACGCCGCGCGGCAGCAAGTAGGCCAAGTGTTCGTTCGGCGGAATATCCAGGCCAAAGACTTCCATGAAGTTCTTGCCGGAAAGTCTCGCGAACAGCCACATCAACAGGAACATCAAGGCAACGCAGGCCATGAACACGATCCAGCCTTCGAAATAGTGCAAGAAACCCTCAGCCTGCTCGATGCCGAAATTTTCGACCAATATGCCGATGACCCCGACGCGGAAGCTGTTCATGAAGATCGTCAGCGGAATAGAGGACAGAAAAATCAGGGCCCGATGCCAGAACGGACCGGTGTAGATCGCCGCACAGAGGAAGCCGAAGCTCATGAGCGGGAACAGGTAGCGCAGCCCGCTGCACGCCTCGGCAACCTGCAACTGGTAGATGCCCAGATCAATGACATTACCTTCCAGGAAGACGCTAATCCCGAACAGGCGGATTACGGCTACGCCCAGCTGTGACGAGATCAATTGCAGCTCGGCCGACAGGTTGTTGTAGATGAAGGTCGGCAACGGGATCATGAACATCAGATAGACAAACGGCACCCAGACGATCCCGAACCCGCGCCAGCCGATTAACGTCACGATGACGCCAAACAATGTCAGCAGGAACGAATACTGAACGATGGTGTAAATGGAGCTGAGCTCGCCGAGCACAAGCCCCCCAATGCCCGCCGCGATAAAGAGCAAACCGGCCCAGGAGCCGCGGAGGTCGGCCTTGCGCAAGTCGTCCGCCCGCAGCCACAACAGGTACAGCGCGACGACCGGAATCAAATATCCGTGGTTGTACTCCTCGCGCTCCCATTGCTTGGCCATGTAGGCCAGGCCGTCCCAGAAGATCACGACCAGCAGGACGGCACCGACGAGGCTCAATACCAGCGGAACGGCGAGTCCCTTCGTGCCTGCGTTTGTACTTGATTTGCTCATCTTTTTCGTTAGCGCAACTGCTGACAATCGGCCCAGCTGGACCTAGGCCGCAGTAGCATATGACTCTATAAGTTCTTTCGTTTCAACGATATGCTTCTCACTCGAAGCACCGAAAACCACCGAGCGGACACCATTTCTTCCGCACACGTATTCCACGGCCTCGCGCGGACCCACGGCACCCGATGCCAGGATTGACATGGCCATTGGCTGGAAGCCCCCGTCACGCAGGGCGTCTTCGTAGGCGGCGATGCTCGGGTTCATGAAGTAACCGGCGGGGTTGATGGAGGAGCAGACGACCGGGTTCTCGATACCGCAGTCTCTCAGGAACGGCACGAGCGCCGGCATGTTCATGGTCACGAAGCCGGGCTCGGCGCCGTACTTGTCGCGAATATAGCCCGCGAAACCCGCAAATATGTCCTTGACGCCATAGCCGAGCAACAGGTCGGTAACGATGTTCTGCAGGAATACGACCTTGACGTTGAGGTCACGAAATATCTGCATTTCGATATCGACCAGGATTTGCATGACCTTGAGCATGTCCTGCTCGAACAGCGACGCACCGCCCTTGGCGATCAGGCCACCGAGGTCGCCGGCCGAGGAACCAGCCAGAATGAACTCCCGCAGCGCGCCAAAAATGCCCTTCTCAGCAACGGCATTGGCGTACTTGTGCGCATAGGGCATGGAAGGATACATCGACAAATCCGGGTAGCGCGCCGAATTTTCCCGGAGGTAGTCACAGATCTCGCCGGCGCGCTCGTTCGTGTTGAGCATGAATCCCCGGACGCCGCACCGGTACGCGGTATCGATCACATCGGTTATAGCCCCAATATCGCGAAAACGCTCATCGAGTGCCTGCGCTTTCTCCGGCGACATGTGATTGATGCCAAAAAACTGGTTATCGCCAAGGATCACGGTATCAAGCACGATCAAGCCTCCCTGCACCCAGCAGCCGGGAAATCCAGCTCCGGGTGGTCGCCGGCCTCACGCTGACCTCATTCGCCCGAGCTCCGACCCCCTCACCGGCAGCGTCTTCACGAATCTGCTCCATGATCCGGTCGACGATCGCCGCGTCGGCGAAACTGCAACGCGTGGTCGCCCGCCCGTCAGCGATTGCCGCCACGAAATCATCCAGCTGATTCGTGAACTCGTTACCCCGCACGTACACTCGCACCGGCTTGGCGATATCCGTGATGTACTTCGTGTTCCATCCCTCGTGGAAGCCGAGATCCGGCCGTGCGTGGCGGAGAAACAATTTCAGTACGTAGCGATCGGCTATCAGCTTTCCGTCCTTGCCAATAGCCGTCACGACATTGGCCGGCTTGCGGTAGCTCATATCGCTCCAGTTGACCGCGATTTCGCCGAGACAGCCATTGCCATACTCGAGGTTCGACGACACGACGTCTTCGACGGTGGACGAGTAGATGCTCTGCAGCGTGCTGCCACTGACACCGACAGGTTCACCGAACAGGTAGACCGCGAGATCAATGCAATGTGAGGCGAATTCGTACATGCAGCCGCCGCCCTGCGCCTGTTTCGAACGCCAGCTCGATTTCGAGTCCTTCGTAACGGTGGCCCCGTACATTTCAGACCGGAAGCGACGCACATCGCCAATCACACCAAGCTGCAGCAGCCGGCGTGCCTCGTCGAACACTTCATTGAAACGATTCACGTAGCCGACCTGATTGACGACGTGCTGGCCATCCAGACGGTCAACAATTTCTCGACTGTCGGCAGCCGTGAGCGTGAAGGGTTTCTCCACGAAGGTATGGAGACCACGATCGAGCCCCACGCGCACTATCTCGGCATGCGATGACGCCGGGGTGGAAACAACGATCGCATCCAGCTTATCGCTGTCGATCATTTCCCGGAAATCCGTGTAGGTCGCCACATCGACATACTTGCCAAGCACGCGCAGCATCATTTTCGATGCGTCGCAAACCGCCACGATGTTGACATTCGGGTGGTTGTTCAGGATGGAATAGTGGGTAATTCCCATTCGGCCGAAGCCGACGAATCCTACTCTGATACTTTCCCTGTTCATGCGTTTGATCTGGCCTTCAATGGCTTTTTTGGGCTGCGATCGGGATCGCCAAGATTGACCAGCTCTGCGAGGATCAATTGGTGCGCTTGGCGGCCTTTTTCTAACAGTTCCTTGTTCGGTGGCCGGCCCTCCGCGGCAGCGAGGAAATCCCTGACGTATTGCGCGGTGGGACTGGAATTATGGGCCATCAATCCGGTCGAAACTAGGTACCGGTCCACATCGAGCAGCGCCTCCTGGTAGATCGAGATCGTCGGAATGCCCAGCACCGCCGCCTCTCTTGTCATAGTGCCGCCGGCACCGATAAACAAAATGCAGCGGTTGATTATGTCACTTAAGCTAATGGGCTTTACGGCGACTTCCAGTTGCGCGAAGGCCGGTTCCTGGTAGTGCTCTCGCTGGACGTTGTCACGCGGCAAAAGTTGGACCGCGACGTCAGACTGCAAGTTCAATAACAGTTCGTCCATGAATTCAGTCTGCCCTGCGTAATACTCGGCAGTGCGCGGCTCGGGACGAACGAATACCGTGTCCGCGGCCTGGCGGGCCGGCCCCTGCGCAGCCTCCTGGTGCTGCAGCGCCCAGAGATACACACCTTCCTTCACGCCAGGGTATTGTCGAATTTTCGCGGGATTGGCACGCTGCGCGACGACTTTGCGGACGTCGAGAAACTCGGGGACCAATATCCTCGTCGCGAAAAGAAAGGAAACCACGTTCCCACGTGCGTGTTCATTGTCGTTCAGATAGATGCAGGGCACGCGCAGCAGTCGTGATACGACCGGTGAGTAGAACGAGCTGTGGGAGATCGACACGTCCGGTCGATGCCGTGCCACAACCAACGCCAGTTGTATGACGCGAATGAAGAACCCGAGGATCTTCGCGATCTTGTTGCGGCCATAGTGCTTGCCGACCACCGAGTAATCCAATCCCTCCATGTCGAGCAGGTCGATCGTATTGGCCAGCGGTCGACACGTGATGATGATTTCATGGTCCGTCTCGAGTTCGCGAATCATCTGCCGAAAAAACAGCACATGGGGCGAGTTCGTGATATCGATCCAGACCTTCATTGCGTCACTCGGCTGCGCTAGGCATGTTTGGTATTTGTTCGAACTTCGTTGTCGAAGCCGAGCTCCGCGTACAGCGTGCCGAGTTCGGCCAGCACCCTGTCTACGGCGAAATGCCGGCGAACCTTGGCTCGCGCGTTCGCCCCGAGGCGATCCCGCAAGGCTGCGTCCGTGAGCAGCCTCGCAAGCGCGTGGCTCAAGCCGGGTTCATCGCCAGCTTTGACGAGCAAGCCCTCGGCGCCGTCCTCAATGGCATCGGGAATACCGCCGACGTCGGACGCCACGACAGGGACGCCGGCCGCCATCGCTTCGAGTATCGCCATTGGCAAGCCCTCGTTGTAAGACGGCAGTGCCAGCACAGCCGTCGACTGCAGTAGGTTCGCCTTGTCGTCTCCCGCAATCCATCCGTGAAAGGTCACGCAACTTTGCAAGCCATGTTTGTCAACCAGATCCCGGAAGGGGCTGTCATCGCCATCGCCGCCGATATCCAGGTGAATTCCGGGGACTTCCTGGTGGATGCCGGCAATGGCGTTGATCAGCTCCGCCAGACCCTTCCTTTCGCCGAGTCGGCCCAGGAACAACACCCGGGGCTCGCGCTGCTCGTGGTTTGGCTCGTCACTGAACCCGTGCAGATCGGCCGGGTTGAAAATGATCCGGACCCGCGGATTGTCGGTAACCTGCTCCATCCACGCTTTCCAGCTGGTCGACAAGACCACGATGGCGCTGCTGGCACGCAGGCAAGCGCGCACGTAGCGCTTTGCCAACCCGCCGCACTCGTCTTCATAGAAGACATCGAACTGCGACGCGTGCACATGAATAATGGAAGGCACCCGAAACAGGGACGCGAGCCAGATAAAGATCGACTTGCGCCAGAAACTCGTGCGCTGCGCGACATGCACGTGGACACCCTGCAGACGCCCGGTGATCCCCAACCGGAACACGCGGGATATCGCGCACAGCGCGAGCCATACTTTCCTCTGCCAACCAGCGTCCTCATAGGTTCGGATGTACTCGACCGGCCATTGCGAGAACAGTCCGCCGTCCTCATACATCTTCACGACCGAGGCTATCCCGCCCATGGCCAGCGGCGCCGGCCCCAGCATGACGATTCGTCTCCTCACTCGGATCCCTGCGAGGTTGCCCGGACCAGCAGCAACCCATCCCGCGGCGGAATGGCCACGGAGCGTGCCGAAGTACCATCATTGGTGGCGGAATCCTGAGAGCCCAGGAATCTCCGGTATCCGGGCTCGATATCGACAGTCACGCGCCGGCGCGTCGGATTGACGATCGCCATTCCCTTCTCGAACACCCGGCGGTACACACGCTTCTCGTAGGGCTCTGCCTGCGGCGGCTCGACCGGCTGACCCAGGTCCACGTCAAACTCGTCGAACCACGGCACCGACCGATAACTCGCGCCGGCCTCGGAGTATGCATAGTACCCGTCCTCCAGCAATGCCGAGGCCAGGCCGAAGCGCATCGTCGCATAGTCGTCGATACGACCATGCACATTGAACGTGACCATATGCGGGGCCCGGGTGTCCCGAATCGCCGCGCGATATCGCTCCATGGCGGCGACCCAGCCCTGCTTGGTCTCGGTGGACCAGTTAAGTCCGACGATCGCCTCCAGGAACGCGCCTTCGAGTTGCTGGCGGTATTCCGGCGACGACAGGTCATCTGAATTTGCCATCAACATGGCGTCCGGTCGCAATTCACGGGCGCGGGCCCAGTGCCGCACGTTACCAACGCGGTACATTTCCTCGACGAACGCGTCATCTTGTCGTTCGTTTCTGCCATCGAGATCCCAGTCGGCGCGTTTCACCGCGGGCCGACTCAAGGCATTGTCGAAATACCAGATATCGAACTCCGGTACTGGCTCGAAGAAGGTTGCGTAGTCGTAGTCCGCCAGCCATTCCGAATACCGCTGGCCATTCCTGTCGGCATCAACCCAGCTCGTGACATTGATATCCCATGCCCGATATCGGTCAGTCCACTGCACCCGATCGCCATTGGCGTCCACAAGCCACCAGCCCTCCTTGTCGAGCTTCGCGGCCTTTTCGCGATTGGGATGTTTCGGGTCGTACTGGGTCTCCTGAAGGATGGTGTATTGCCCGACCAGCAGTCCGGGGTTTTTTGCTTTCATGGTCCGCACGAGATCGAGCATGCTGCGCGGTTTCCGGCCGTGCTGCTCCCACCCGTTGTAGAAACCGAGAATCACGACATCGTGCCGGCTGAGTTCGTCGATACGGTCGGAATCATCGTAGTAGATCGGGCCGCCGATGTTCATACCGAGAATGCGTGGATATCCGGTGGCTGACACATCCCCCACCGCGGTATTTCCAAGCCAGCACAGCAGGAGTACGCCAGTGCAACAGCTTGTGCGCATCATTCGCATCGAGGTCACGGTTTTATGCTCATTCGATTCGCCGTCGAATCACCAGTCATGTCTCCGCGAGATTTACCGATCGCGTCCTGGCAGAGCCGCATGATTTTCTCGGCGTTTTGCTTCCACGTGTAGCGCTCAGTAACCTTTTCCCTGGCCGCCGCACCAAGCCGATCGCGCAGACCGGAATCGTTCTTGAGCCCGATTATGGCGTCCGCGAATCCATTCGCATCTTCCGCCGCAACAATCAGCCCGGATACACCATCATCGATCACTTCCAGGATCTGCCCCAAGCCAGCAGTGATTACTGGCTTTCCCATAGCCATGTATTCGAAGATCTTGAGCGCAGATCCATAGAAACCGTTGCGGTAACTTGCAAGCGGCCATGGCGCGACGAGCACATCCATCGCAGCTGTGTACCTGGGCACATCATCATGCGGCACGAGCCCGGTAAAGAGCACGTTATCGGTGAGGCGCTTTTCACGCGCCAAGTCTTCATACCTGGGTCTGTCTGACCCGTCACCAACCAGCACGAACACGACGCTGGGAAGCCGGGCGCAAACGACTTCGGCAATATCGAGCAGCAACTCGACACCGTGCCAGGGACGGAAGCTACTGACCAGTCCGACCGTGAAGTTGTCGGTGAGCCCCAGTTTCCTGCGTATCGGCAAGCCATCTATATCCGGTCGGAAGCGTCTCTCATCGACGCCGTTTTCCACGACGGCGATCTTGCGCTGTTCAATTCCGTAGTGCTCTCGAATGTGGCCGCGAAGGACATTCGAGACGACGAATATTCGCTTCGCCCGGCGGAGCGCGATGCCGTCAAGCCAGTCGCTGATACGTGGACGCCCCTCGGCGTTCTCTATGGAACGCACCGCGTTGATCTCCAGCACGACCGGCCGAAACCACGATGCGAGCACGATCGCGACAGTCAGGCGATTGAGCGGATCGAAGCGGAATAAGACGACGTCCGCCGCAGACGACCGGGCGGCCCTCACAACCCGAAAGGCATAGCCAAAATTTGACAGGATCCACTGCATGCGAACCGCCAGCCGCTTCGCCAGCGACCAGGATTCCTTGCCACCGGTATAAGGATCGTAAGCGATCCCACAGCGGGTCACGCGCCCACCGATCTCGCGAAACGCCCGGACGAAGGAATCGGCATGGACCTGTGATCCTTCGGCGGCGATTGTCATGTAGGCGTAAAGGAGATGCATCTTTCGCGATGAATGAGTCGCAAAACTACCCATGTTCTACCAGCAGATCGGTGGTACGCGACAGCATCATCTCTTCCGAGAACTGCCGCATGACGAGTTGCCTGCCTTTTCGACCCATCGCGGCGCACGCCGCGGGCTGCCCGAACATTTTCGTCATCGCCCGTGCCAATGATTCCGGGTCGCCGCAGGGCACCAGCAAGCCCGTTTCATCGGGGAACACCATTTCCCCGGCACCTCCGATATCCGTAGCGATTACTGGCACGCCCATTGACAGAGACTCGAGCATCGCAATGGAAAACGTCTCGACCGCGGTCGACGCAATGACGGAAACGTCAGCCGCTGCGAGAATCGGCCTCACATCCGCACGAATCCCGAGAAATTCGACCCGCTGATTCAAACCGAGTTCGGTCACCAGCGCCTCGATTTCCGACAGCCTCGGTCCCGCTCCTGCGAGCAGCAGGTACGCATCGACCTCTGACTCCAGCGCTCGGGCAAAGGCGCGCAACAGGATGTCGTGGCCTTTTTCCGGTCGAAACGCAGCGATGCAGCAGGCGACGACGGCGTCTGGCGCAATGCCGAGCTCACGCCGCAGCTTGGCGCCGGCATCGGAAACCGTGTCCGGGCTGAAAAATTCCGTATCAACCCCGTTATAGATGACCTGCGTACGCCCGCGGAGGAATGCGTACTTGTTTTGCCAGTGACGTTCCTGCGCCTGGCAAACACAGATGATGCGATTGCAGCTGCGCATCAACCACTGGAAAAGCAGCAAGTCGAACATATCCTCGCGGCGGCTGCGATTGTGGGTCGTGTGGAGCGCGACCAGCAGCCTCGGCTTTCGCCGCGACACGCGCCTGGCACACCAGCCCATGAACAGGGCGATTTGCAGCGAACAATGCAGGACATCGATTTCTTTCTCGTCGATCAAACGCGCTAACGCGCGAACCGGCGCCAGGTCGAACTTCGAGCGACGCGACACATGGTGTAAAGCCACGCCGGGCTGCCGGACCCTGTCGGCCTGATCCATATTCGACTCGAAGACAAACAGATGCTTTTCGAATGCTCTGTCCGCCAGGCCGTTGACGAGATTGACTGTTTGCGTCTCTGCGCCAGCGCGCACCAATGATGGTAAAACAAAGGCGACCCTCAACCGATCGTTCGGTTTGCGCACGCGTGTACCCCGCTTCGCCCCACCGTGCATCAGACGGAGCTTGCGTTGGCGGCTTTACCCGACGTTTGTGTTCCTGCCAGCTGGGCCCGCCTCGCAGCGCGGCGCGACGCAAATTCTGCTACTTCCAATCGATCGTTTCGCGCCATTGCGAGGAACATCCAGAAGATCAGCGAAATCTGATGGCTGTTGATCTCCGTACCGAACGATGCATGCGTCATTGCCGCAGCTGCTGCTGCAGCTGCACCAATGCGAAGAAACGACAACTCGGGACGATCTCGACGGCTCCTGGGCCTGGCCAGTGCTGACCGAAATACGGCCACAAAGAGCGCGATGAACAGCAGGAAACCCGGCGTGCCAGTCTCGATCCAATACTGAAGCTGACTGCTATGCGGCTGGTTGGTCATGCGTACGTCGGGCAACTCCTGACGCACGTATTTCTCATTATCGTTCCAGGCGCCGAAATACTCGGTGACACCAGGGCCAATACCGAATATCGGGTAATCTTCGATAATCGGCCAGAACATCGAGAATTGCAGAAGCCGGCCCTCGGCTGATTGGATCGCATCCTGATCCTGGAACCGATCCTGCACACGATCGAAATATACGGCGACGCCGATGCCGACAATTGCAGCTCCGAGCAAACCGAGAGAAATAATGCGGCTAGGTCTAATGATTCCGACCCGCAGTAACCCGAAGGCGACGACGGCGCTGCCAACAACAAAACTCAACCAGCCTGCTCTGGAGTAAGTCACCAGCAACGCAATGACACCGAACCCATGGATCACGTACCAGACAGGGTTCCGCCGGCGGAACAAGAATGGCAGCGCGAATACCAGCAGCATCGAAAGATATCCTGCGAATCCGTTGGTAGCCCCAAGTGTGCCTGAAACTCGCAGGGCACCCTTCACAAAACGCAAGCGATCCGGATCTTGTTCTCCCAGCACCACGAGACCGAGGTTGCCGACGATCGATTGCGCAAACGCAATTGCCGCCTGAATTGCGATTGCACCCAACGCGACCAGAACAAATCGCTTCGCCAGTTTTTCCGAGATATCGGCATTCCGCAGCAGGAGGTAAACGCCGAGATATTTGAGCTGCCACGTCAGGAAGACAATGCTGCGGCTTTGATGCGCCGAAAAAATGGACGTAATGGCGAGCCACGCGATGAGTATCACCAACAACCAGCCGATGCCATCGGCCCGGAATTTCTCACCGCGCTCAATTGCTCCAATGAAAAACAGAAGCAGGAAAACATCCGTGAGCCAGATCTGGAACACGGCCGGGTCGGCCATCCTGATACTCAACAGGGATATGGCGAACTGTGACGAAAACAGCAGCGCGAGCATGAGGATTTCGTACTTCCGCCGTAGCAGCAGAAATGCACCGAGCGTCAACAGCCCTGCGATGCCGACGAGCTGCCGCTGCAGCGAGTCTTCCCAGTACGTAAACAGAATGAACAATGCGACCGGACCGCCTAGTACGAGCCCAATCAGCAGTAGGGAATTCAGAATCGGTGTACCGGGAGCAGGCCGATTTCGTTTCATGGCGCCACCCTGCTAAATCTGGGGAGCAACATCGAGACGAGTTCCCGGGCGCTGCTGCGAAAGATCACGAATGCGCCCAGCGCGTACGCAGTGGCACCGAGCGCAACCAGCATTGGCAGGCGTCCGGCCGGCGTCCAATCCTGCAGCAACAGGAGCAATGCCTGCACGATCGCGGCCATCACAGCCGCCGCGATCAGCGGCCCGGCAATTGCCCGCAGGTATAGCCGCAAATCGACGCCGACGGCGCTCCGCGTGGCCAGCGCGACGACCAGGTAGCGCAGCGGAAACATGAAGATCCACGCAGCCAGCACTCCGGGGAGCCCGCCGAGGCTCGCACCAAAATAGAACCCGATGGCGAATACCGGCACGCTGACAAGATTAATTCGTGTGTTGACCGACGGCTTGCCAACCGCATTGACGGACTGAGCCAGCAAACCCGACAGGGCCTGAAGTGACGCGATAATCGCGAGGACCTGGATCACCGCCACGGCGTCTATCCATTTCGGCCCGAGGAACAGGTTCACGATGTCCGGCGCCGTCACCACGATGCCAAAGAAGACTGGCAGAGCGACGATGGCCAGGTACCGACTGGCTTTAATGACGGTACCGCGCAGCTCGGGGCTGTCCTGGAGCTTCGAGAATGCCGGCAATGCGATTCGATAGCAGACCGACGAGATAAATTGCTGGAATGCATTGGCGATTTGAAATGCCACGTTATAGACGCCAAGTACTTCGACACCCAGCAGACGACCGACCACGAGCGTATCGAGACGGCTGTAGACGTACCACAGCAGCCGGCCCGCCGTTATGTGAGCGCCGAAAATCAGCAGCGACTTGACGCTGTCCTCGATCTTGCAACCGCGCGGCCGCCAATTGCTCGCCAGGGTCAGAAGCAGCGCGACGAGAATGCGCTCGCCCACGAAGGCATACACCAGGCTCATCACGCCGAAGCCGGAGAAAGCCAGGAACAGCGACGCGACGCACCTGATAATCGCCGCGCTCAGCTCGATCTTCGCGATCGTATCCAGCCGGAGTTTGCGCGACAGAATGCCGGTCGCCGTAGCTGACAGCGGTATGACCAGCAGCACCACCGAGATGAGTTGAATGATCGGGATCAGGCGCTCGTCCGAAAATATGGTCGCCATGATTCCCGGAGCAGCGAGGAAACTCGCTGTGAACAGCAACCCCGAACAGGCTGCCAGTACCCAGAAGCAGCTCGACAGCTGCGAATCGTTCAGGTTCTTGCGCTGAATGATCGCACTCGACAGCCCCAGCTCGACGAACATGTCGATCAAACCAATGTAGAAGAGCGCCAGCGCGAAGAGCCCGAAGTCTTCCCGGGACAGCAGGCGAACCAGGATGAGCGTCGTGGCGAAGGTACTGCCTTGCGCCACCGCTTTCGAGATGCCAGTCCAGCGTACGGACTGTGCAACCTGGCCTGCGGCAGAGTTCATGTTAGCGCCGGTGCGGCTAGCCAACGCCCGCCAGCCCCATGCTGGTGCGATCTTCGAGGACATTCCGGACGATGCGCACATCGATCGGGTTACGCTCCACCGAATAGCCGTACACCAGCGCGAGATCACAAAGCGAGTTGATCAGGCGCGGCACACCGTCACTCGCGGCCACCAGCAAACGTACCGCCTGCTCGCTGATTATCGATGGGTCACCGCCAGCCTTTTCGATTCGATGCCTGATGTACTGCTTCGCCTCGTTGTCCGTCATTGCATCGAGGTGGAATGCGACGGCAATTCGTTGCAATAGCTGCTTGAGCTGGGGTGACTTGATCAGGCTGCGCAGTTCCGGCTGACCGACCAGGATCATGTGCAGCAGGTATTCCTTGCGGGCATTGACGTTCGACAACATGCGCAGTTTCTCGAGCCCTGTCAGGCCCATGTTTTGCGCTTCGTCGATGATCAACACGACTTTGCGGCCGGCCGAATACTCCCGGATCAGGAACTCGAGGAACGTCTCATATAGCTCCGCCTCGGTCTTGCCGCTGTAATCGAGACCGAAAGTCATTGCTACCCATTCCAGGATGTCCTGGGTGCCGGTCTGCGTGAACGCGAGGATGCCGACCTTAACTTCCTGGTCGAGGTCTTCGATGAGCTTGTTGATCAGCGTGGTCTTGCCGGAGCCAATCTCACCGCTGAGCACGGTGAATCCCTGGCCGCTCATCAGGCTGTACCGCAGCAGCACCAGCGCGCGATTGTGCGCCTTGGACATGAACAGGTAGGACGGATCCGGCAGGATCGAGAAAGGCTTTTCCTGCAGTCCGTAAAAGTGCTCGTACATCCCTGGCGGCTCCAGCTAACCCGTTGACCGGGCTCCGCCTATGTTCGGCCGTATCCGTAGTGCCCCGCACGGGCGGCGGTCTCGGACCTGTTGAGCACAGTGCCCACCAGCGGTACGTCCTTCAATATATCCAGTGACCGTTCGAAGTCCTCGCTCTGGGTCGTACCGGCCTCGACCACCATCAGCATGCCGTCGGTGTACGGCGTAAACGCCAGCGCATCGTCCGTCGCGAGCAGCGGTGGCAGATCGCAAATCACCAGACGATCCGGGTAGCGGCTCTTGAGTTCTGATACCAGGCTCACCATCTTCGGTGAGCTCAGCATTTCCGATGAGTTCATGACGGGCTCGCGGCCAGGCAGCACGACGAGACGATCGATGCCTGGGGAAAACAGCACCTCGGACAGGGGCACGTCACCCTCCAGGTAATCGCTGAGTCCAACCTGTGGCTCGTAGCCGAAATACGAGTGCACACTGGGACTGCGCAGATCGAGATCGGCCAGCAGGACGGTATGGTTCACCTCCGACGCGAGGCTGATTGCCAGGTTGACCGCAGTCAGGCTCTTGCCATGACCCGTCGCCGGACTCGTAATCGCCAATGCGTTCCAGCCGTTGGCCGTCATCTGCTGCAGGACCCGCGTGCGGAGCATTCGATAGGAATCGCGTAATTCATGGTTGGGCAGTGCCGCGATCAGCCGGTTTCGTTCCAGCACCTCATCCGGCACTTCCACGACCTTCGTGCTCTTGTAGCGAATCTCAGCCGTGGCCGGCACGGCCGCTTCCGCCGCGGCCTGAACTGCTGGCTGTTTAGCCTCGAACACACCGGAGTCGGCCTGTTTGCGAACTTCGGCGCGGTCTTTTTCGGCCTGCTCGAGCGCTTTGCGAATATGTTCCATACCGTGTGCTCCTTACATGCCCAACTGGCGCGCGACGGTGAACCAGAGCACGTCGAGCGGTCGAATTGCGAAATGCACCAGGATTGCCGCCAGCGCGAGCACAGCGGGGACACCGGCGAATCCCAACAGCATCAATCGTTTGCGATGGGCGACATCGTCCTCGTTCAAGATCACCGGAATCTCGGCGATCGGCGCGAAACCCTGCACCGACTCGACGTCTTTCGGCGACCATAATGCATTGTCCATGGAGGCGCGCAGCTGAATCAGGCCGATGCCGATGGCGGGCGCCAGGATCAGTAACATCAACAGCAGCACCGGACGATTCGGGCTGGACGGCTGCAACGGCAGGTCCGGCGGCTCCACCAACACGAAGCGTTCGCCCTTGCTTTGCGACTCCAGGGCCTGGCCCATCTCGGCGCCGAACTCCCGCTCACGCATCGCCACATATTGCTGCGTGGCGGTGCTCAGCTGTCTCTGCAGCGCGAACAACTCCTGCTCGACCCGGGGCGCGCGCCGGAAGCTCTGCTCGAACTCGTCGAGTCGCTGGCGCAGCTCCCTCTCCTGCATCCGCAGCGCCGTCTCATCAGCATCGAGCTGACTCAGTTGCGCGTCGATCTGGATGTAGGCCGGGTTATCGGGTTTGACCAGGGCGTCGGCTCTCTCACGCTCGGCGATCGTTTCCGACTCGAGGCTTGTAACCAGGCGCTGCAGGCGCTGTACCTCAGGATGATCATCGGTGTAGGTCTCACTGGCCTTGGCGAGCTCGGCCCGCGCCGACGTCAGCGCCGCCGCGCTGCCGGCGAGTTCACCGGTAATACCGGTCTGCGCGCGCAGCGCCTCCAGCTCACGGCGTGTGCGCACGACGTCCGGATGGTCTTCGCTGTACTGCCCCTTGAACATAGCCAGACGGGTCTCCAGGGCCTTGATCTGGTTCTCCGGCGAGACCACGGCCTGCCCGTCCGGCAGAATGGTCGGTGCCATCTTGTCGACCTGGGCGAGCTGGGCGCGCAACAGGATGCGGCTCTCTTCGATCGACTGCAGCTGCCGGCGAACATCCAGCACCTGGTCTTCCGTGCGCTGCATGATCTGCATGTTCAGCTGCACGATTTCCGGCAGGCTGTCCTTGTTGGCTTCCTTGAATGCCGCCAGCTCGTCTTCAAGCTGCTTGACCTCGCGATCAAGACGCGCGACTTCGGTGCCAAGGAACTCACTCGTTTCTGCGGTTTGCACCGTGCGCGAGCGGACGTTTTCTTCCATGTACAGGCTGACGAGCTGGTTCGCGACCTGTTGTGCAGTGCGCGGATCTTCGTGCTCGAAGCCAACCGTGAAGGCGATCGTTTCGAGTGTCGGCAAACCGCGCCGCGGGTCCTGTAACTCGACGTTGATCAGGTCCATCTGAATCTGATCCTGCACATCCTTGACCAGCAACAGCGTGGGCAGGTACTCGCGCTGTTCGGCAAACAAGTCGAATTGCTCAATGATGGCAGCGAGGTTCGACCGCGTCATGACGCGCTGGTTGATGAGCTGGATTTGCTGGGCCGCGAAGGTCGTCACGGTGGTCTGCACCAGCTGCTCCGGCACTTCCGGCTCTTCAATCAGAATGACCGCTGTCGACGTATATTTGGTCGGCCAGACCAGCGTCAGAAATACGCCGACTACGAACACCACCGCGGCGGTAATCAAACCCAGTTTTTTGCGCCGGCGAAGCGAAGACAAAAAATCGCCGAGCCCCTTGCCTTCGTCAGCAAGATAGTCCCTGTCGTCTAGCATGTGGATTACAGAACCTTATGAAGTTCAATTATTTATTGTAGAGATTTGAAGTGTAACCCGCATCTCCACGCGAATCTGTGACCGGCGACGCAGAACGCCGCCGAGCGCGAATCCCGGGCCCCGACCCCTGGATGCCTTGGCGGAGCCCGATAATAGACAACCCGGCCTGTCCGGCGCATTAAGGCCGGATTAACGATCTGACATGTTGCGGTGCATGATGGATCCGCTGACCCTAAGCGCCTGTAAAACATCGATTTCCGGACCAGTTTCATCCGGCAACGCGATGCGTGGCGAGCTCCCACAGCACCGCCAGGCCATCGTAGACGCGATACCAGGCCGGCATGTCGAGACGGCGCAGGTGCCCGCCAAAGTGCTCGTAAGCGTCGAGCAACGCGTCGCGGGCCGCCCCGCTGAGCTTGTTATGTCGCAGAATGACCGCGAATTCGAAACCGCGGTGCCCCACGCCTGCGTATTCCCAATCGAGCAACATCAGGCGTCCGTCCGTCATCACCCGGAGGTTTTCCGGATGAATGTCGTTATGGCAAAGGCACGGCGTCGCATGCGCCAATTCATTGTCATCGAGCAGGCCAACGATCCTGTCTGCCAACTGCCGGGCATCGGTCGTGCCGATCGCGCTTGCGTAGGCGCGGGCCGCTGCGGCCGGGTCGATAGACCGGCCAACCGGTGGCAGCGTGTGCAGTATCCCCAGCAGCTTTGCCACGCGCTCCAGGAACTCCGGCCGCTGCAGGTCGCCCGCAGCCGGAGTGCGGCCGGACAGGAACTCGGTCACGAGCAAACCGGCCGGCGCGTCCGCGGCCACCGCCGCGGGGCCAATCCCGTGTTTGCAGGCCAATTCCAGCACCTCGGATTCGCGCACGCGATCCAGCCGAAGCCGCGCCGCCAGGGGCTTGTCGATCTTCAGCGCGAGGTCGCGTTCGCCATCGCGGATGCGGAAACTCCGACTGACCGGTGTATCAGCCAGCATCTCCAGGACATGGGCCGTTTCGAGGCCCGGCAAGCGCGCCAGGGCAGCTGTCGGATTCATGCATTGAGCTGCGGTGTCAGCCATATGCCGCCGCGGGGCGTGCCGCTGTCAGCATGCTGCGACGCCAGGCCTGGTAACCAACGACTATCAGAACCAGGTAGAGCACGAACAGCAGTGCCGTGATGAAAAGACCGCGATTGATGTACAGGTAAACCGACAGGCTGTCGATCGCGAACCAGTAGAACCAGTTTTCGAGTATTTTTCGCGCCACCATCCACGTGGTCACAATGGCGCCCCAGGTCGTCAAAGAATCGAGGTAGGGATAAGCGGCCTGGGTGTAGCGACTCAGCAAGGCGCCGCTCGCCAGGCTCAGCAGTACGATCGCGCCGATCGCGGCGAAATGTTGCCGGATCGGCCAGCGGCTCACCTGCAGTTCGCCGCCTTGTGCCCCACCACGCAGCCAGGACCACCAGCCGTAACACGCCACCGCGATGTAAAACAGCTGCAGGGCGGATTCCATATACAAACCGGCCCGGTACATCACAAAGACATAGATGCCGGTGCTGAGAATCGCCGCCGGCCAGCACCATGGGTTCTGCCGAATCGCGAACAATAAATAGGCGATGGCCAGTGTCGCGGCGGCTACTTCCAGCGGAGACGTCATATCTGCCGACGGCTGGTGTCAGACGTTCGGTGGCGAACCGATCGGCAGGTCCGCGTTCAGGTATTTGACAACCAGGCTCATCGATTCGCCGCTTGTAAAGCTTGTACGCATCGCAGCCGTGATGGCGCCGGTGACGGCATCGAAATCGCCGCGGATTTGCGTACTCATCTGGTTGGTGGTGATTTCGAGGCCGGGCCGGGTTCGCAGGTCTTCGATGAATCGCCGGATCTCGGTGACAAAGTCTTCCTGGAGCGGGTAGAGCGACAGCTCAGCGGTTATGCGCATGTCGTTTACATCCTGTACCTGATGGTAATGCCGTAATGCCTCGGATCGCCGAGACGCACGTAAAGCTTGTTGGGGAAGTTCGGTGGCTCGTTGCCGAAAAAGAAACCTCGCACTGCATATTCTTCGTCGAACAGATTCCTGGCCCAGGCGGTAACACTCCAGCGTTCCCACTCTTTGCCGATACGCAGGTTGACAATCTCGTATGCGCGGCTGCGCTCATCGTGACCGTAATCGAAATAAAACCGATCTCGCCCCCAGATTTCCGCGCGAGCAAACCAGCCGTTCCCGGATTGCCAGTCCGCGGCAACGCTGAAGCTGTATTCCGGCGCATGCGCAAAATCCCGGCCGATCAGGCCCTGTAGACCATCGAACGCCGGCAGGCCGGCGACGCGATCGATCAGGCTGAATTTCCGCACCTCGGTGTTCAGCAGGCCGACGCTGCCCTCCAGCGCGAGTCTCTCGGTCGCGGACCAGCGCAGGCTAGCCTCGGCGCCGAGAGTCCGACCCTCTGCCGCATTCGCGGTCAGGAACAAAAACGTGTTCGGATCGCCCGGCTGCACCTGAAACGGAATCCGGACCTGCATGTCGTCCCGGTCCTGATAGAACAGCGCCAGGTCGGCGAGCCAGCGGCCGTCGCTGGAGCCAAATCGTAGTCCCGTTTCATAGCTCCACAGATATTCGGGCTCGAAAGGAATATCTTGCGGACCAAGAACGGCGCCAGGAGTCCCGAGTTCGGCGCGTGCCAGGCCGACATTGAAACCACCGGCCTTGTAACCGCGCGCAATACGTCCGTAGATCTGTGTTGCGTCCGACAGGAAGAAGCGCAGCGCCGCCTCACCACCCCACATCCGGTCCGTCGGACTGAACTCATTGTCCACGGTGATCCCGAAACCGACGGTCGAAAAGCCGAACGTTTCCGCGTAGTCCGCGTCCCGTTGCTCCCAGCGCAGCCCGGTGGTCAGTGCCAGCCGCGCGGAGAGAGGTACGTCGAGTTGCCCGAATAGCGCCACGCTGGTCGCGTCGTACGCGCTTCGCACGGTGGTCGCGCAGGGATCCGGACAGAAGAAGCCGCTGTCGACCCCCAGATCGATGCGGTCATTGTCTTCGTCCAGGCCCAGTAGAAATGCGCCCAGCACCCAGTCTGCCCGCCCGGCGAGGCGCCCGGCTGACGTCGACAGCAACCGGAATTCCTGCGTAACCGTAGTGCGCTGACGTTCCGTATCCGACGTGTAGTCGTAGCGCGAATTGCCGAACTGTGGCTGGTCCCAGAAGTCATCGTTGCCCCAGTCCGAGTCAAAACTGAATTCGATATCGGAATCGGCGACGCTGGTAATGCTGATCAGGCTGAATGATGGCGCGATATCACCGCGGATGCGCAGGCTGGCGCCGACCGTTTCCTGGGCGTCACGGCCCGGCTTGTCGCTGAAGGTATCGAACCCGTTGTTAATCGCAAACGCGTCGTAGCCGTTGTCGAGCTGGATGAACAGGCCGGTGAAATCTATCTGCCAGTCATCATTGGGCGTCCAGCGCAGTTTCAGACGACCGGTGAATTCATCCCGCTCGTACGTATCATCGCTGTTCAGAAAGCGGTTATTCCTGAAGCCGTTACTGCGGTAGTAGTGCGCAGACACGCGAAACGCCAGTCGGTCCTCGAGCCCGGCCATTGGCCCGCCGGCCGCCCCGCCAAGGGCAAGCGTGTCGTCATTACCGCCGCTCGCCTCCAACCAGACTTCCGGCTCAGGCCCCGGGTCGGCCGAGCGCAAGTACACCAGTCCCGCCAGCGCATTGGCCCCATAGCGGGTGCCCTGCGGACCGCGCAGCACTTCAGCTGTCTGCATATCGAACAGTGTCGCAGCGCCGCCGATACCGGAGAAGTCGATGTCATCCACGATAAAGCCCACCGACGGGTTCGGCGCGCCCTCGTACTGTTCGAGTTCACCCGTGCCGCGCAACTGGAAGTAACGGGCGCGGGAACCCTCACCGGACCAGTTGAGATTCGGCACGAGCCGCGTGAGTTCCTCGAAGTGCTGCACGGTCGCCCGGTCGATCGCTTCAGCATCCAGGCTCGTGATACTGACGGGCAGGTCCTGCAGTGTCTGCTCGCGCAACTGCGACGTCACGGTGATTTCTTCGATTGGCGCCGCGTCACCCGGAGTCGCAGCCAGCACAGCAACTACGGCAAGCGCGGCGAGTCGGTCGCGGCGGGTCAGCAATCGCATTGTCATGCACGAATCTCCGTGAGGAGATCCGGTTGTCGCGGACGGGGGAACGGGGGATTGCGAATCCTATTCCTACGCCGGTATTAACCGGATCAGGTTCAAAGGGTTCCCTTTCCAGGTCTCAGGCCGCACGCGGCCACCCCTTAGGTCGCAGCTAGAATAGCACGGGGAAATTCCTACCAGGAATGTCCCCTTTGGCACATTACGACGCTTCGATTTCCGCCAGCGTGGCCCGCGCTTCCTCGATGCCGACGAACGTGCTGTCGGCCGCCAGTTCGAGTGCCTGGCTCAGTTCCTGCCTGGCGCCGACCGGGTTGTTGTTCTTGGCATAGGCCATGCCGAGGTGGTAACGCAGGATGGCCAGCTCACTGGCACCCGCAACCGCGCGCTCGAGGTAACGGACAGCGCGCGCGTAGTCCCCATTGCGGTAGTACGCCCAGCCCACGGTGTCGAGCAACGGGGCCTGTTCGGCTTGCTCGAGCTTTTTCGCCAGTTCCAGCGCCCGCGCGTGACTGGCCGCGTCATCGCGGTGGTCCAGCATCAGCGCAGCCAGGTTATTGGCCGCGATCAGGTTGTCCGGATTTGCCTCGACGAGGGATTCGTAAATCGCCATCGCCTCTTCGTACTGCTCCTGTCGTTCCAGTTCCGTCGTGAGCAACAGGGCGAGGCTAGCATTGGTCGGGTTGGCGTCGTATCCCCGCCGCAATACCTGCAGGCGCGCGTCGGACCCCGCAGGCTCGAGTCCCGACCTCGCGGCATAGCCCTGGGCGAGCTGGGGATTGCCGCTAATGACGGCCTCGTAGACTTCGCGCGCCGCATCAACGTTGCCGGTGCGCGCATGAACCGCACCCAGTAACAGCTGCGCGGCCGGTTGACCCGGGTTCTTCTGCAGGTAGCTCTGCAGGTAATCCAGCGCCTCCTGCTCCCGTCCGTTCTGTACCAGCACCTGCGTCAATCCTTGCAAAGCCGGCGTGGCGTTCGGGTTCTCCTCGAGCGTCATCTTGTACGCGGCAACTGCCTCATCAACGTCGCCCTTGGCCTGCATCACGCGGCCCAGTTGAAACTGCGCCAGCGCATTTTCCTCGTTCAGATCCACGAGCCGTCGTGCTTCGAGTTCCGCCGCCTCGATATCCTGCTGTGCCAGCAGGGTTTGTACCAGGCCCGCCATCGCGCGTGAGTCGTCCGGTTCCGCTTCCAGGCGCTCGCGCAGGACGTCCTCGGCAGCGCCGATTTCGCCCTGTCGCGCGAGCAGCGTGGCGAGCTCTGCTGATGCCAGCTGGTCACCGGGTTTGATTGCCAGCAGGCGTCGGTACGTATCCTGTGCCAACACGGCGTCACCGTTTTGCACGTAGGAACGCGCCAGCAATCGCAGCGCACGCTCGGAGCTCTCTTCCTTTCTGAGCACAACACGCAGATCGCTGATCGCATCGTTGAACTCCCGGTCGGCGTAACGGAACGCGGCGCGCACCAGCAACGCATCGGCGTTGTCAGGCGCATCGACGAGGATTTCTTCGATCAACCCACGGGCGGTATCGAGTTCTTCGCGCCCGATATCGATGATGACCATTCGATTCCGCGCCGCCAGGCCTTCATCGGAGCGCGGCGCAAGTTGCGCCAGTTCGGAATAGGCATCGTAGGCCTCATCGCGCCGATCCAGGGATTCGTACAGGCTGCCGAGTGCCTGGCGCAGCTGCAGATTCTCCGGGTCAGACGCAATGAATGCCTGCAGATCCTCTTCCGCGGCTTCGGCGCCGCGCGAAGCGGCCAGAATTCGAATCAGTGCCAGCTTCGGCTCGATCTCTTCGGGCTTGTCCGCAATGACATTGCGGATCACCTGCTCGGCTTCGTCGGTCCGATTGCGGCTCGCGTAGAATCGCGACAACGCATACTGATATTCAACCTTGTCCGGAAAATCCCGGGCCAGCGCTTGCAGGTCTTCTTCCAGCGCTTCGTCCTGACCGGCGCGTCGTAACAGCTGCAGACGGAACTGTCGCAGGGGCTCCGACCCTTCCAGGCTGGCATTCGCGATGCCGGTATCGATCACTTCGAACGCGGCGTCGAAGCCTTGTCGTTCAGCCAATAAACCGGCCTTGAACATGATGGCGTCCGGAAGACCCGGATCGAGCTCCAGCGCCCGGTCTGTCTCGGTCATGGCGCCGTCCTTGTCACCCTCCAGGAATTTCACCCGGCCATTGAGCAGGTGCGCTGCGGCGTTGTCGGGCTCCAGTTTCAGGGCTTCCTGGGCCTGCTCGCGCGCCTGTTCGACGGCGCGGCCGAGGAAGTAGTAATTGCCCAGTTTGATCCGGGCCTCGACATGATTGGGGTCGGCATCGACAGCGACCAGCAGGTGCCCGACCGCCGCCCGAAACTCCTGGTCCTGCTCGGCGATCTTGGCCAACAACACGCGCGCGTTCGGGTCCTTCGGCAGGATCTGCGCGGCGTTCTGTGCTTCCAGCTTGGCCTTGACGATGTCGCCTTCCTCCAGCAGCTGCTCGGACTTGGCGAGATGCTGCGCGGCGCGCTCCTCCGGTGAGCCGCACGCTCCCAGCGCGGCAAGACCGATTACGAGGATCATGTAGCGAATGGGGTTCATAAAGGTTCCTTCCTTCCTGCCAGAACTGGCGTTTTGTCCTGACCGATCACAATTGATTCAGGTTACAAGAAAGCGTCGCAGGCTGTCGACGCAGCGCTCGGCCGTATGGCCATCCCAGAGATCCGGCGCGCTGCCGGTTTCCCAGCGACCAGCCAGCACATCACTCAACAAGTCGCCGAGCTGCCCCGGGCTGGCGAGCCGGTTGCTGCCCTGCGTTACCGTGACCGGCCGCTCCGTGTTCGGTCGCAGCGTAATACAGGGAATGCCGAGGTAAGTGGTTTCCTCCTGCACGCCGCCCGAATCGGTGATCACAAGGCGCGCCGCTGTGACCAGGTTCATGAACGGGACATAGCCAAGTGGCTCGATCAGCCGGATGCCGGGCGCGTCTGCCAGTGCACCATGCAGCCCCGCAACCTCGAGGCGTGCACGTGTGCGCGGATGCACCGGGAAGACCAGCGTGATCGCCTCCGAAGCTTCGACCAGTTGCCGCACCAGCACGGCGAGGACCGCCGGGTCGTCGACGTTAGCCGGGCGGTGCAGTGTGACGATCCCGTAACTGCCGGGCTCCAGCCCCATGTCGGCGCGCGTGGTGGCCGCGTCGATTTGCGCGCGCATCAATTCAAAGGAGTCGATCATGATATTGCCGACGCAGTCGATCTTGTCCGCCCGTACACCCTCGGACCGCAAGTTCTCGTCGGCATCAGGCGACGGTGTCCACAACAGGTCGGCTACCGAGTCGGTGACCAGTCGATTGATTTCTTCCGGCATGCTGCGATCACGGCTGCGCAACCCGGCTTCCAGGTGCACAATTGGAATACCGAGCTTGGTACACACCAGCGCGACGGCGGCCGTCGCATTGACGTCGCCGACCACGACCACACAGTCGGGTGGCCCGGCCTCGCAGACTTTCTCGTACTCGATCATGGTATGACCAGTCTGCTCCGCGTGGCTGCCACTGCCCACGCCGAGGTGAAAATGCGGTTCGGGCAGCCCCAGGTCGGAGATGAATGTCTGCGACATGTTGGCATCGTAGTGCTGACCGGTGTGGACGACCCGGACGTCGAATTCAGGCACGGCCGCGAGCGCATGAAACAGCGGCGCGACTTTCATGAAATTCGGCCGGGCGGCCGCAATCAGATGTACTGTCAGCGTTGACATAAGTTGTTGTTATCTGTCAGCGCCGCAGAGCCTGCCACAGGTGTCGTGACGGAACAATGAAACAGGTCGAGGTATTGCGCCTCTTTCTGGTATCGTTCCGCGCCTTCCAGCAGAAAAAGAATCCCATAGCAATGTCAACGGAATCATACGATTACAAGGCCATTGATGCCGTCGTCAATATCTGGACGGAAGAGGCACTGCAACAGCGCCCCGGTTGGGGCAACGATTTCTTCTCCGGCAAGATGCGCGCCGACGCCGGCATGATCGGCAACCCCATTCCACTGGAAAAGATGCTGGAAATGCTGGATGAGGCTGGCATCGACAAGGCCTTTCTGATTGCGGCCCACAGCGGCCGCCCCGGTCTGCCGGGCTGTTACCACATGCCCTACGAGGTAGTCGCGAAAGCCTGCGAGCAGTACCCCGGCCGCTTTTACGGACTGGCGGGCATTGACCCCTTCGATGGCATGAACGGTGTCAAGGCGTTCGAAGATGCCGTCACCAACATGGGCTTCGTCGGGGCGCACCTGTACCCGCACTGGTTCGAGCTCGCCCCCGATCATCGTAAGTACTATCCGTTTTATGCGAAGTGCTGGGAGCTCGGCGTGCCGATCCAGATGCAGGTCGGCCAGTCGATGGTTTATTCGCCCGACTTTCCGTGCCAGAGCGTGGGGCGGCCGATTGCGCTGGACCCGGTCGCCTGCGATTTCCCCGAGTTGAAGCTCATCGGCATTCACGTCGGCATCCCGTGGCACGACGAAATGATCGCAATGGCCTGGAAACACAAGAACATCTACATCGGCTGCGACGCGCATCGGCCGAAATACTGGCCGCAGTCCTTTACGCACTACATCAACAGCTTTGGCCAGGACAAGGTGATTTTCGGCACCGATTTCCCGGTCCTGCCGTTCCAGCGAACGGTGGCAGACATCGATAATCTCGGCCTGAAACCGGAAGCCCGACGCAAGCTGATGCGGGACAACACGGTCCGCATCTACGGGCTGAAGGACTAGTCCGGCTGGATCGTCCCGCGCGACTGCAGCAGGGCGTCGATCTCGTCTTCGCCCACACCGGCTTCGCGCAGAATTTCGACGCTGTGCTCACCGAGTCGGGGCGCGTGCCGACGCACGTCCGCCGGCGTCGCGGAGAAATTGACCGGGAAACGGGTCATTCTGATCTTGCCTTCGGTCGGGTGCTCCACTTCCTGCCAGAAGTCGACGTCGTTCAGATGTGGATCATCCTTTAACGACTCCAGCGTATTCATGACGATCGTCGGTACGCTGGTGTCGCCGAAAATCTCGATCCATTCGCCGGTCGTCTTCGTCGCCATGGTCTTGGCGGTTTCCTGATACGTGTCATCGATATTCTTCACCCGATCCGCGAGCGTCGTGAAGCGCGGATCATCGAGCAATTCCTCGCGGCCGGACTTGCGGCAGAACACCTCCCAGTGGCTATCCATGTACGGCAGGATCGCGATGTAACCATCCACCGTTTTGTAGGGCTTGCGGTGATAGCTCATCAGCCGCTTGTAGCCGGGCGTGCCGATCGGCGGCTCGAAGGTCATACCCCACAGATGCTCGGCCATCACGAAGTACACCATGTGCTCGAACATCGGCACTTCGATTTCCTGGCCTTCGCCGCTGCGCTCGCGGTGAAACAACGCGGCGTTGACCGCATAGGCTACCGCCATCGCGGTGGTCTTGTCGCCGATGACCGTCGGCAGGTAGCGCGGCTCGCCGAGCACCATCTCGTTCAACACGGCCACGCCGCCGACCGCCTGGATGGAGTCATCCAGCGCGCCCTTCGCGCCGTAAGGCCCATCCTTCCCATAGCCGTAGGTCCCGCAGTAGATGATCCTCTCGTTGACGGACTTGAAATCCTTGTAGGTCAGGCCCAGCTTGGTCATGACCTGGGGTCGGTTATTGTGGATCACGACATCCACGTCTTCGGCGATGGCAAGCAGCGCGTCGCGTGCTGCCGGCTGTTTCAGGTCCAGCACGATGTCGCGCTTGTTGCGATTGCAAGTCAGGTACAGCGCCGCCATACCAGGGTTGCGATACGCACCCAGGGTGCGATTGCTGTCACCGCGTGGCGGCTCGACCTTGATGACCTCGGCGCCCATGTCGGCGAGAATCTGGCACGCCCAAGGGCCCAACACGACGCTGGTTAGTTCGAGGATCTTGATGCCGTCCAGGGGCCCTGCCATGACTCCGTCCCGTTTGCGCGAAAGCGGCGCATTCTAACACCACCAAAAGAAAAGCCCCGCATCGAGCGGGGCTTTTCCAATGAGTCGCTAAGTGAAACTTAGCTTGACTGCATTCTCAGGCGCGACGCCGTACCCAACCGAGCAGGCCGAGCGCGGAACCGAACAGCCAGACAGCGGCCGGTACCGGGATCTGCTCCAGGGTCAGGCGATAGGTGCTACCTTCCATCGCCATTTCATCGAAGCAACCTTCTTCGTTACACCAGGTAATCACGACCGTCGGCGCACCTGGGCCGCCCGTGACCGTGCCGAAGAAGCCCTCACCGGACTGCGAGAAGCCGGGGGTCTCCATCGGATCAACCGGGCAGACTTCCAGGAATGCAGCCGGGTTATCGGTGCAGACATGGTTGGTCGGGGTCGGCCACGTGCCGTTGGGATCAGTCAGATTGAAATTCCAGGCATCAGCAACGACGGTGGAATCAATAAACAGATTCGGCCCAATGAACACCTCGACACGGAAGGTCGGGTTGGTCAGTGCAAAGGCGGGACCGGTGATGTCGACGTTGTCGGCACTCCAATCCTGCAACAGCGCAAACCCATCGGAGTTCGCGTTCAGGTTTTCAAGCGACACCGGGATGTATACGATCGCGTGCGCTTGAGAGGTCAGGCCCAAAAACAAGGCGCCTGCCACAATTGCGAGTTTCCTCATTACAACTATCCTCCAAAGATCCTTTGAATTCTTCGTCTTTAGAAGAAGGTTGAAACCCGGCTGTCTTCCCCTAGTTCACCTTCCGTCTGCTCTTGCGGGCGGATTCGGAAAGCAAGATCCGTGGCTTTGCGTCCCAGGCTCGCACCTGGTTTGCCCGTTCCTTCTTATTCGGACGCTCCGACTATACCCGAGCCCATCCCCGGGTCAAACCCAGACTTAACATAAGCTTGCACGAATTTCCGCAGCCCAGCGGCCGATTTTCCTTGTAAAACCCTTGAAGTAGGCGCAGTTGCTCGCGCCCGGTCTCCAACCGAACAGTGGTCGCCAGCCGCGGCTTAACGCGACTGTCGCGGGGCAGCGCGATCCAAATTACGCGAGGAATTGCGCCACTGCAGCAGCCCATTCCGCGGGCTGCTCATCGATGATGTCGATCGTCCCGCCCGCCAGTTCCGCGTAGGCAAAGTCCGGGCGCATTTCCATCGTCCGCTGCGACTGCGCGTAAATTGCATCGCCGGTATTCGCCAGCACCAGCGTCGGGTGCGTGATTTGCGGAATAACGTCCTCGTGGTGATAAGCCATCACTGCATCATGCGCGTACCAGACCTTATCGCCGGCCAGCAGGCCATGCACGAAGTGGGCATTGAAGCCGGGCAGGTTGCTCCATTCCGGCTGGGCCTTGAACCGGAACGCCCATTGTTCGGCAAAATGGCTGCCGTCCCATTTCGGCCCCCAGGTTTTTTCCGCGCTCATCATGTCCTTGAAGTAGGCCCGTTCCTCGTCATGAAGCGGTAGCGGCCCATTCAGAATCAGTTTGTCGACGCGCTCTTTATATAAGAGCGACGCTTCGGTCACGATCAACGCCCCGGTGTGGTGCCCGAGCAGGCTTGCCTGGTCGAGGCCCAGGCCGTCCAGTAATGCGGGGATCATTTGCGCGTACTCCGCGATCGTCGGCGGGTGATCCGGCGTATCCGACATGCCGTAGCCCGGGATATCCGCTGCGATCGCCCGAATACCATGATCCGCGAGCAGGCTCATCACGGGTTCAAACTGCACCATCGAGTCCGGTGACTGGTGAATCATGACCAGCGGCTGACCCTCCCCCGCCGTCATGTAATGCAGTTGACCGAATGGCCCGTCCACGTAGCCTTTCCGATGAGTGATGCGCATGTGTTCGTCCTGCTCGCGTTCCGCTGGCGACCCTATCACCAACGAGGGGTGGCCCGTAAGGGGTCAGAGGCTGCTGCACAGGTGTCCGCCATCGATCACCATGGCGCTGCCGGTAATGAAGGAACCGGCATCCGACGCGAGCAACAGCAACAGGCCATCCAGCTCTTCGAGACGGCCGACACGGCGCAATGGAATCCTGCGGACCATGGCCTGGCCGCGCTCGGATTGCAGGAAGCCCTGGTTCAGTTCCGTCTCGAAGTAGCCCGGGCAGATGGCATTGACCCGGATGCCATGGCGCGCCCATTCCAGTGCCTGGCTCTTCGTCAACTGAATCACGGCGGCCTTGGTGGCGTTGTAAGCGGCGTTGCCCGGCGACACCCGCAGGCCGAGTATCGACGCGATGGTGACCAGGCTGCCGGGCCTGCCGCCCGCGATGAGTCGCCGCGCTGCTTCTGCGGCCACGAGGTGTACACCGGTCAGGTTCGTATCGACCACCATTTGCCAGTCGTCGAGCAAAGTCTCCTCCGCACGGCCGCCGGTCACCGTGCCGGCGTTGTTGATCACGATGTCGATCAATCCGCACTCGGCTTCGGCCGCCGCAAACGCCGCGGTGACCGAACCCGGGTCGGTAACATCCAGGTCCACCGCGAAGGCCCGACCGGCAACGGCGGCTATTTGATCCACGGCTTCATCCAGGCGTCGCCGACGCCGGGCACCCAGCACCACGGTCGCACCCGCCGCAGCCAGCGTATCGGCGAAGTGACGTCCGAGTCCGCTGCTCGCTCCGGTAACCATTGCTGTGCGACCGGCGAGGCTGAATCGATCTTGCATGAGCCTGTCCTCCTGCGCTTGATGCTAGAAGCCAAGCCGCTGCCGTTCAAACTGCTAACAAGCTGGCAGTCCCCGCCTACACCGCTTTGTTGCCAACCGGTACCATACGCGGCTTTCCGACCAGACATCGACGGGGAGCTTTATGGATATCAAGGGCAAAGTCATCGTGATTACCGGCGCTGCACGAGGTCTCGGGGCGGCCATGGCCCGTCGGCTCGCGGCACACGGTCCCATCCTGGCCCTGGTCGATCTCGATGCCGCCAGCCTGACCGACTGTGCCAGCGCCTGCGAAGCGGCGGGTGCAACCGTCAGGACCTATGCGGCCAACGTGGCCAGCGAAGCGGACGTGATCGGGCTGTTCGACCAGGTGGTCAACGATTGCGGCACCGTTGACGCGCTGGTCAACAATGCGGGTATCACCCGGGATGCGCTGCTACTGAAATACAAAGACGGGGAAGTGCTCTCGAAAATGAGTCTGGAGCAGTGGCAGTCGGTGATCGACGTGAACCTGACCGGCGTGTTTCTCTGTGGTCGCGAGGCCGCTGAACGCATGGTCAAAAACGGTGCGCAAGGCGTCATCATCAACATCGCGAGCATTTCGCGGGCCGGCAACATGGGTCAGACGAACTACTCGGCCGCCAAATCCGGTGTGCAGGCAATGGCAGTAGTGTGGGCCAAGGAGCTGGCTCGTTACGGTATCCGCGTGGCGTCGATTGCACCCGGATTCATAGAAACGGAGATGGTCCTGGGGATGAAGCCCGAAGCGCGTGAAAAACTGACGTCGGGAATCCCGCTCAAGCGCATGGGTCAGCCGGACGAAATCGCCCACACGGTGGAGTTCATTCTGCAGAACGACTACGTGTCGGGACGCTGTTTTGATATCGACGGCGCGTTGCGCCTGTAGTCTTACCAGCCTTTGCGGAAGGTCCCGGTATCGTAGGGATTGTTTTCGCTGGTCTTGTGGCCGCGTTCTTTCGTGACGGTCTTGTCATCGTCGACGCGGCGCAGGCCTTTCTCAGGATCCATTTTCCAGGAAGCCGTGTCGTACGGGTTGTCGTTGGGCATGCCTTCGTCGCCCTGGATGGTCAACGCGCTGGTATCGCCAAATATGGGGTCCGGCTCCGGCACGTTGCGCGGCACGGGCGGCGGCAGCGGCCGACGCGGACGCGTCTTGCCGACCGTATAGATCCGGCTGTCCTGCGGCTCTTCTTTACGCCGGAAGAAAAAACGAAACCATCTCATCCTGCAATACCAGGCTATTCATTGCTAAAAACAAACATAAGCCTCGCGCCGGTCAGACAAACGTGATGGCGATCACAATTTCGCTGTCGGGCCCGTCCGGGGCTGCGCGCCAGCGTCAAAGTGCCACGCAGTTCCGGCTTGTGCATTCGCAGCAAACTATCAAGGTCAACCGGCTTTGGCCGCTGCGCGGCTCCGTTTGCGCTCGTACATCACCTCGTCAGCGGCCCGCATCAGTGCATCAAGGTCCGGCTGCGCCGGCGGCTCGTAGACTGCGGCGCCGGCCGAAAACCGGATCGGGAAACGCGGGTCGCGCGCCGTGTTGCTCTCGGCGAGGCTGTCGGTCAGCCGGTCAAACGCCGCCTGCAGCTGGTCGATCTTGCTGCCACTGAACAGCCCATAGAACTCGTCCCCACCCACTCGTGCCACGATGTCGGATTCCCGGCAGGACTTGATCAGACAACGCGAGAATTCCTTCAGCGCGGCGTCGCCGTCCTCATGGCCGAGGTTGTCGTTGATTTCCTTGAAACCATCCAGATCGATCAGCGCCAGGGTCGCCGGCAGGTTGGCGCGCTGGCACAGCGCGAGCGCATGGGGTGCGACGGCCATAAATCCACGCCGATTCGACAGGCCGGTCAGTTCATCGGTGGTAGCCAGTGTCACGGAGAACAGTTCCGCTTCGACCAGTTCACCCAGGCTTTGCAGATTCTCCGCATCGGCTGTCGAAAATTCCCGGGGTTCGTAATCGATGATGCACAGCGTGCCCAGGCGCAAGCCGTTGGGCGCACGCAGCGGATAGCCCGCGTAGAAGCGGATATTGGGATCGTCGGTCACCAGCGGGTTATCGCAAAAACGCTCGTCGTCTTTCGTATTGCCGACGACGAAGATATCGCTACCCACGATTGCATGGCCGCAAAACGAAATGTCCCGCGGCGTTTGGGTGGCATCCAGCCCGATGCGCGACTTGAACCACTGGCGATCGCCGTCCACCAGGCTCACCAGCGCGATTGGCACATCGAAAATCCTGCGTGCGAGTCGGGTGATTCGGTCGAAGCGTTCCTCGGGCTCGGTATCCAGCACTTTCAGCGAATGCAGCGACTTCAGGCGCAGCGTTTCATCATGCGGTAGCGGCGGCTTGATCATGTCAGTCCATAACCCGGCATTGCCGGACTGGTTGGCAGATCAACGTATTCTGCTGGCGCGTTATGTTGACATCCGGAACGGGTTCACAATTCCCGGCGCGGGCGCCGGTACTGACCGGGTTCGCAAACGGGAATGTCCCAAAAAAACCGAGACTTAGAAGGAAATTGGTGGAGCGGAGGAGGATCGAACTCCCGACCTCCACGTTGCGAACGTGGCGCTCTCCCAGCTGAGCTACCGCCCCAAACGAACCGGCGCGATTCTAGGGCAACATCGACGGAGACCACAACCCGGCCGGTCCATCGTCAGGTGGCCAGTTCGCAGCGGCCGTGGCTCAACACCACGATGTCGCGTTCGGCGGCGCGCACCCGAAATGACACGATATTCGCGTCTTGCCACATTTCCGTCACCAGTTTTTCACCGGGGAACACCGGCGCGGAGAACCGCCCTTCCAGCGTGCGGATCAAGGTTGCATCGTACTCACAGATCGTGCCCAGAACCGCGCGACAGGCAATCCCCCAGGTGCACAGGCCATGCAGGATCGGCGCGGGCTGGTCCAGCCGGCGCGCGAGGGCCGGATCGGCGTGTAACGGATTGCGGTCGCCGCACAGGCGATACAGCAGGGCCTGGTTGGGATGCGTCTGTAAATCACAGACCAGATCGGGCTTGCGATCGGGCAATGCATGCGGGGCGGGCCCGCGGTCCGTTGGACCACCAAAGCCCCCATCCCCGCGAGCCACCAGTGTGCGCTCCACTGTAAAGGCCGGCGCTTCGTCGCCCGCCCGTACGGCGGCGACCTCCAGATCGAGATACGCACCCCGGCGGCTGCCAAGGTCTCGGACCCGTGCGACGCGCGCCGCAGTCAGGATTTCGCCCTGGTCGCTAAGTGGCCGATGCAACTGCAGGCGCTCCGCGCCATGCAAGACCTGGCGGTAGTCCCAGCCGCAGCCCTCCAGCAAGTCGGTAGCGGCCAACACGCTGGCGAAACTCGGCAAGACCTGCAGGCCCCCACCCTCGTAGACGAACGCCAGTTCTCGCGGATCAAGCGGGTCGCGGCCCATCCCGACAGCCAGCGCGTATAACATGACATCGCGGTCGCGCCACGCGATTGGCACCCCGCTGCTGCGGCGTGATTTCAGATCGTCGTAATCCAGTGCCATGACCGCGTGATCGCGGGCAGGAGTCAGGCGGCAGTGGCCTTCTGGTAGGCCGGCCGGGCGCTCAGGCGCTCGAACCAGTTCTCGACATTCGCGAAGCCTGTCGGCATTTCGCGAAAGAGTTTGAGGGCGAAGATGCCGTAGCCCACGACGATATCCGCAGCCGTGAAGTCATTTCCAACAAGATACTTATGATCGGCCAGTTCTTCGTCGAGCACGCCGAGATAAGCGCTCAGCGTTTTGCGATTGCGCTCCAGACTGCGGCTATCGCGTTCCGCTTCAGGCAGAAACTGCCCATGCAGCATGATATTGGCCACCGGACCCATCAGCGTTGCCTCGCCGAATTCGAGCCACTGCAGGAATTTGCCGTATTCCGGCGCGTCGCGATCGGGTTCCAGGGCACCGTCGGCGTAGCGATCCAGGATGTACTGCACGATGGCGACGGACTCCGCCATCGTGACCGGACCGTCGATCAGGGCCGGCACTTTGCCAAACGCATTGATGGCCAGGTAGTCGGGGCTCTGCAGCGCCTCCGGTCCGAAGGGCATCGCTTCACAGTCGTATTCCAGCCCGAGTTCTTCGAGCAACCACAGGATTCGGGTCGAGCGCGACTTCGAAACGTGGTAGAGCTTCATCGAGTGATTTATTCCTCTGGCGCAATCTTCACGACAATGCCGTCGAGATCCTCGCGCATTGTGATCTGACATCCCAGTCGCGACGTGTTGTCGTCGAAACACTCGGTCCCCTCGAGCAACTCCAGTTCATCGTCCTGACGCTCATCGAGCTTCGCAAACCATTCGGGTTCAACAAACACGTGGCAGGTTGCACAGGAGCACATGCCGCCGCACAGTGCCTCGATGCCACCGCTGTCGAGGTCGCGCAGCGGTTCCATCAGGCTGTCGCCATACTCGACTTCCAGTTCGTGCTGACCGCCCTCGCGATCAGTAACGTGAATCTTGCCCATCACTCCATTCTCGGTGTCCGGAAAAGGGCGCGGACTATAGCACAGGGCATCGGCCCGCCTGTATGCGAGAAAACCGCAGCTCGGGACTAGTGCGTGCCGGCTCCGGCGTCCCGCACAGATTCAAAATAGTCGCTGGTTTCGGCCAGTTCCTGGACCTCCTCCAGCAACATCTTCAGCCGCCGCTGCGCCGTGCTGACCTCTGCGCAGGCCTCACAGAACGGGTCGTCGCAGGGTTGCCGCGAGAAGAGCCAGAACTGGACGGCACCGGCGAGCAGGCCGGAGGCCACCTCCCAGCTGTCGGCCGCGCCATCCTGGTCAAGCACCCGGTTCCCGAGCTCTACGGTCTGGCGCGCGGTGTCGTCGAAGGTCGTATCGGGTTGCTCAATCGCTGTCATGGATGCGCTCCTGGCTCGCTGGTCGCATGGCGTGAATGGCAATAATGCTACCCGATTAATGTGAAGAAGCTAACGGACTCAGGCGCCGGAACGGCGCAGAATTCACTGATCATGGATGAAACGCTCGGCAAGGACGCCGCCTTTTCACCTGACAGGGCACTCGAAGACATTCGGGCCCTGATTGCTGACGTCGAGGCCTGTCTGCCAGCCGCCGGCGATGATCGCGAAGCCAGCCTGCAGCGGCAGGTATTCAGGGAGCGACGCGAACAGGCGCGGGCACTGGTGGGCCGGCTCGACGGCAGCTGCGGCGTGGAACGCATGCTGCTCGATGGCGACTTGCATCGGGCCTGGCAGGCACTGGCCATGTCGAGGGCGTTCTTTCGCAAACGCGCTCGCAAGACCGCTGGTAACGGCACGGTACCGAACGCTAAAACCTGACCACCCCGCCGGCCATCAGCTCGAACTGCCAGAGAATGTCGGCACTCGAGCGAAACAGGCAGCCCGCCTGGCCCCCGCCCGGGTCGGACACGCAGAAGATCTTGCTGTCGCTGTCAATGACCGTGCCAAAGAAGCGACCTTCCAGTCGCAGGCCGAATCGTTTGGTCGGCCACAGCTTCCAGCCCCCGCCGATCGAGAATGCGAAATATGTTTCGGAGCTGCCGCCACCCTTGCCGGGGCTGAGGTGCGCTGCCCCGAGGGTCGCGACCAGGAACGGTCGCGCCAGCTCCCCGTCCCACAGGTATGTGCCGCCGGCCTGGAAATAGTCGATATCCAGGTCCAGCTTCGCCGGCACGCCGCCAACAGTGCCGACGTCGACCGCCGTTTCCTGGTGCGACCAGCCAAATTCCCACTGCGTAAAACTCTTGTCCCGGATGTTGAGCACGAGCCCGAAACTCGAATCATCGTCGAGATCGAAGGACTCGCCGGTTTCATCATCTTCGAATGAGCCACCGACGCGATAACCGATGAAGGGCGTCAGTTCGAAGCGGTGCGGCGGCTCCGCTGCATGGGCCGTCGCCGCAATCGACGTCAAGACCACCACCAGCATGCGGGAAGTCACCCGCGCAGCTCCGAGCGAAGGGTTTTGGCCGCCTGCCGCCTAGCTGGCGGCACGCCTGATTATCTCTATTGCCTCGTCGACATCGTCGGCCCGGCTGATCAACAACGCGTCTTCGGGGTCAATTGTGCCGGCGGGAATCAGCGCCTTGCGCACAAAGTCGCGCAGTTCCTCCCAATAACCGCCGCCCATGCCGACGATCGGGAAAGACTCCAGCTTGCCGGTCTGGATCAGCGTCACGACTTCGAAAGCCTCGTCCAGCGTGCCAAAGCCGCCGGGCATGACCACGAACGCGGTGGAGTACTTGACCAGCATGACTTTGCGAACGAAAAAGTGCTCGAATTCAACGAAGCGGTCGAGGTAGGCATTCGGCTCCTGTTCTTTAGGTAGCCGGATGTTGCAGCCAAGACTAAGCCCGCCGGCCTCGCGCGCACCGCGATTCGCCGCTTCCATGATGCCGGGCCCGCCGCCGGTCATTACGGCGTAGCCATCACCGGCCAGCCGCCCGCCGAGTTCACGGGCAAGCTGGTAATACTCGTGGTCCTCCGCGAAACGCGCCGAGCCGAACACGGTGACACAGGGCCCGGCGAAGTCGAGCTCCTCGAAACCCTTCAGGAACTCCAGAAACATGCGCACCGCACTTTCCAGGTCGGCACCGCGATTCCGCCGCCCGGACAGGAAGTGTTTTTCCGCGTCCTTTACGTGCTCGAGAAATGGCAAAGGGGTGCTAAAGGGCGAATCGTGCTCGGTCATCGTGTGTCAGCCAACCTCCGCATTGTCTGGCAGAACGACGGTCACCACCGTACCCTGCCCCGGCCGGCTGGCAATGTCGAGATGGCCACCGTGCGCTTCGGCGATGCGCCGGCACAGGTAGAGACCGAGGCCGAGTCCGCCGGTATCGCGACACCGCGCCGGGTCAGCCCGATAGAAGGGCTCGGTCGCGCGGGCCACCTGCTCCGGCGACATGCCGCTCCCGTGATCGGTGACGCGAATCTCCGTCGAATCAGCGACACGTCGCACCACAAGCTGCACTGGATCCCCATCGGCCGGTGAGTAACACAGCGCATTCGTCAGCAAGTTCCTGACCAGCAACCGCACCCGGGTCGCGTCGACGGCGGCATGGACCGGTCCATTCTCGACCCCGAGTTTGAGCCGGTTGGGCAAATCAACGAACTCCTCAGCGAGCAGATTCTCCAGCATCGCCCCGACATCGATCTCGGCCCGCTGCAACGGGCTGTGGCGCGTATTCAGCCGCTCGCTCTCGAGCAAGTCGTCGATCAGCCGTTCCATTTCCGCGATGTCTTCCATGATGCTGCGCCGGGATTCAGAATCGTCGAGAAACTCGAGCGCAACTTTGGTGCGCGTCAGCGGCGACCGGAGTTCGTGACTGATTGCCAGCAACATCTGGCGTTTGGCTTCCAGCATGTCCTGCACGTCGTCGGCCATCTGGTTGATTTCTTTCGTGAGCTCCCCCAACTCGTCCTTGCGCGTAACCGGGATGCGATAGTCGAGTTCGCCCTGACCAATCCGGTCAGCACCGGCCTTGATCCACTGGATCGGCCTGATGGTCCAGCGCACCGCGAAGTAGCAACCGGCCAGCACGAGCACGGAAATGAACCCGATTAACGGCCAGGTGAGATCGGCTCCCGGTCGCACGGCGATTTTCGGGGCGGAGAACAGGATGATGTACTCACCTTCGTCGACGCGCACGAAGGAATGCCGGTCATGCCGGGCGAAACCGAGGCGGTTGATCGCGTCGACCCAGGTGCTGTCAGCATCGGCGCTGGCGCGAATGCGTTCCAGAAACTCACTGTCCTCGAACGGGATTTCCTCGGCGGTCGGGAAATCGGGATCCGAGGACCAGGTCACTCCGGGGCCGTCGATGCGAATATCGTAAGGATTGTCCTGAATAATGGCCTGCGCGCGCTCCACACTCGGCGGATAGCCGAGATCATCGAGCATGTACTTCGTATACCGGCTCATATGCGCGCCAACGATTTCGCGCAGGTAGTCGCGGTCGAGCACGAACTCCACCGTGTACCGGGACGCGACGCCGTAGGCCAGCGACGTGAGCAGAAAGATTGCCAGCAGACGTGCTGACAGTGACCGGGTGATCGCATCGATCATGCCAATGACTCCTCACCGACGAAGGTATAGCCCGCGCCCCAGACTGTCTTGATGAAGCGGGGTTGCTTCGCCGTATCCTTGAGCTTGTTGCGCAGTCGACTGACCAGAATATCGACCGAGCGCGAAAACAGCTGCGCATCGATGCCGCGCAGCTCGTTGAGAATATCGTCACGCGAATAGACCTTGCCGGGATTGGCCGCGAGCAACGTCAGCAACTGAAACTCCATGGTCGTGAGATCCAGCGGTTCGCCATCGAGAAACGCAGCGCGTTTGTCCGGGTTGATCTCCAAGCCTGCGTAGCGCAGCACGCCGTCGACATCGCTGCGAGATCCGCTCCGCCGAAGCACGTTCTGAATGCGGGCGACCAGCTCACGGGGTTCGAACGGCTTCGGCAAATAGTCATCGGCGCCCAGTTCCAGGCCCACGATCCGATCCGTGACCTCGCCACGCGCCGTCAACATCACGATCGGCACGGCGCTGGTCTTCCGAATCGTGCGGCAGACCTCAAAACCGTCCTGGCCGGGAAGCATCACGTCCAGGATGACCAGGTCCGGCTGTTCACTCTTCAGCTTGGCCAGGCCATCGTCCGGATGCGTGGCCGCAACCAGCTCGAGATCGAAGCGGTCGAAATAGTTGCTCAACAATCCGCCGAGCTTTTCATCGTCATCGATCAGCAAAATCTTGGTCATGGATCACATCAATCCCGCCGCGGTTCCGGTGCAATGCGCCGGGCGCGGGCGCGGGTTTCCGAGTATCACTGGAATCGCATTGTAACCCGTTGAATACAAAGCCATTCAAGCGGTTACAAATTGTTACAGGCTGTTACCCCCGCGAAAGGAATCGGACCGGGGTCAGCCCTATATTTTCAACATCCCGGATGGGTGACAGTAGAAGGAGCTAGAGCAATGTGGAAACGTAGAGAAACAAAAGGTTTTGATCGCAGAGACGAGATCCTGGTGGCCGTGATCGCGTTAATGATCCCCTTGGCGACGCTGCCGGCCATGCTCGGTCTGTGACCGCCGGCCTGCTGCCGGGGGCGACGCAGCCACCCGGCAGGCCGGCAACCAGGGGGTCAGAGTGGCGGCTCTGACCCTTTTTTTTATGCGCGCCGGGCTTCGGCCATTTGCTCGGTCCCGATACGCAGGTTAAGCCGACGCTCGAATTCCTCCTGCCCGAAGACCTTTTGCGGCAGGACGTTCATCGGGTCGGTGCGATAGCCGAGCTCGCGCACCATGAAATCATAGTCCTGCTGAGCTGCACGCTCTTCTTCCGGCACTTCTTCGGCGTCATCCAGCCAGCGGAACCACCGGTCGACGAAGCCAACCAGGAACTTCTCGCACGTATCAATATTGTCGTCGGTCAATTCTGCGGTCGAGCTCACGGCCACGGGTGACATCAGCGCGCGCAGATAGGTGCCGTGACTGACGAAGCGGGTCCAGTTGGGATCGGCGCGAAATTTCAGGAAGTCTTCATTGGCGGGTTCGTAGTACTTCTGCAGGTACTCGTAATTCGTACGCAGATCGGCGCGCGGCGTGTACTCCGCATAGAAATACAGCTTCGGGATCGTGCCGAAGATCACGCACAGGTGCGGAACACGTGTCTGCTGGCCCAGGAAACAGGTGGCGTTCATATCGAGGATGCTGGCCTTACGGTTGCCAATCCACGAATGCACCAGCCAGTCGACTCCTTCCCCCGTATACGCATTGAATGAGCCCTCCAGCTGACCATCGGGTGACTGGAAATAGTCCTCGCCCTCGCAGGAATGATGTTTGCTGACATCGAAGCGCGCACGAATCCGGTCGACGATGCCGGAGTGAGTATTCCAGCAGCGTTCCCAGGCGTTCGAGACATCCACGTCTGGATTCTCGGTCAGAAACTCCATAATTGTCTTGGTTTCGGTACCCGCGCTCATTGCTTGCTCCTGCAATCACTGTGACCCTGAAAGGGACGCGCAGTGTAACGGCCGGCCGGCCGACAGCAACACCTCGGAAAACCGAAGCCGGCTGGCGGACAACTGCCAATCCCAGTGATTCAGGAGCTTTATTCGCGGACATGACCTCGCTGTAACAGGTCGCGTCATCGGTTTAAGCTAGCGACCGATTGGACCGGGGAGCGCCATGGGCAACTATGACCCGCGCCTGACGCTGCAAGAACAACTGGACAGGATCGGTGTGACGAACATGCGGCGCCACGTGCTGCTCTGCTGTGATCAGAGCACACCAAAGTGCTGTGACAAGGCGGCCGGTCTCGAATCCTGGAACTATCTGAAAAAACGTCTGATCCAGTTGCGACTCACCGGCGCCGGAGGCGTCTTCCGCAGCAAGGTCAACTGCCTGCAGGTGTGCACAGCCGGCCCCATTGCAGTGGTCTACCCCGATGGCACCTGGTACCGCAACTGCACACCGGAGGTGCTCGAGCGCATCATCCAGGAGCACCTGATCGGGGGCATGCCGGTGGCCGAATACGTAATTGCGACCCAGCCGTTACCCGCCGGCGCATAAACCCTGCCACCGTAGCGATACGCCGATGCGCCGCGATTACGCGCCGTTCCAGGTATTTTGGACACTGGTCGCGAGGCACACAGCTGGCGAAGCTCGGGATTATGTCTAATCAGAACCTGCTGTCATTGCTATGCGCGCTAAGCCTGTTCTGGCTGCCCGGTGCTATGGCGCACGACAGTGACAAAGAAAAGCAGGAGGCCGCCTGCGAACGCCTGGACGAACGAATCAGGAAGCTCGAGTCGAAACGCCGCGGCGGGTATACCGCCAGTCAGGGCCGCCGCTGGAAGGACCAGCTCCGTGAGCTCGAGCTGCAGCGCTTCAGAGAGTGCCGTTGAGGTTGGCCAGGCGCCCCGCCGTTGTTCTACCGAAGGGTTATCCCCGACACGGGCGACGGCAGCACGACTGGCAAGGCGCCTGGCACAAACTGATTGTCTTAGCCGACCGTTGCGAGAACGTCCGGCAGTTTGCGGACAGCGGCGCTGCCCGGGAAAACCGACACTTAGTAATGCTCTGTTGGCCGGTTCTGGACCCGCTGGCAGCGGGTGGTGGGCAGTATAACTGACTGATCCGTGGGCGCTAGGAGAATCTGAATGACGCCCGGATGCTGGCCTACAGCAAAGAGTGATTATTCACTTCAATCAACTAGTTACTGGAAGTACCATCAACTGCTCGTGAAGCGCGCCGGGCCCTGTGGCGCGCCGGTTCGCGCGCCGTGTTGCTTAGCAGCAATCTCCCGCCACTGCCGCGCCGGCGCCAACGTAGGGGTCGGCGGTTCCGCAACCGGCAAACAGGCCGCGATGTGCGCGGGCGCGGGCCGGAAAGTCGAAGTGTTCGGCAAACCGACTCTCGGCCACCATCCGGTAGCTGTTGCCGCAAACCGGCGTTTCCCGACCCGTTTCGAAACGGTGTCCGCGATCGAGGCTCAGAGCCGCGGAGAAATGTGGGACGGTGCCGCGATAGCAGACTGCCTGGCCGTAGTCTTCGCAGGCGGCCTCCAACCCAGGCAACTTGAACAGCCGATAGGTCGCGGATACGAAACGGATGTCACCGAGCCGGGCGACTAGCTGGGAGTCCGTCACGGCGACCATTCTCGAGTCAACCAGTCGCGGATCCAGGAAACCGGACAGTCGCGCCAGCCGCAGAAAGTCGTTCCAGTAGAGAGCACCCGACAGACACTCTCCGTATAACACCGGATCCGATCGCAGTTCGGGCGGAATCCGGCGATCGGCATAGATATCGGCGAAGTACAGCTCACCACCGGGGCGTAGCAAGCGCCAGGCCTGCTCGAGCACAGCGCGCTTGTCAGACGCCAGATTGATCACGCAGTTGGAGACAATCAGGTCGACACTCTCATTCGGCAAGCCAAGGTCTGCCAGCCTCTCGATGTCACCTTCGACGAAATCGACGTTCGATTGCCGGTAGCCGAACCGGCGCGTATGGAAATCCTGGTGACGACGTGCGACAGCAAGTTGCTCCGGCGTCATGTCGACACCGGTCACCCGCCCCTGCTCGCCGACGAGTTGCGCCAGCACATAGCAATCACGGCCGGCGCCGCAGCCCAAGTCAAGTATATGGGCACCGTCCAGCGCTTCCGGCAAAACCAGTCCACAACCGTAATAACGGTCCAGGACCTCCTCATGTACATTCCCAAGCGCCGCTTTCAGGTAAGCGGGCGGCGCATCCGGCGTCGAACAGGCTGTAGTGCGCAGATCGGTTGTCGATTGCAGCGTTTCACCGTAATAGCGTTGCACTTCAGCGCGCATCGATTCTCCTCCGGGGTCGGCTCTGGTGTTGGTCCAACACGCGGGAAAAAGGTTCCATGAAGCACGGTATGCTTCCGCTCCATGCGCCCGGAACCTAGCCTATCACCGACGCTCGCGCTGTTTTGCCGCCGTCCCCGAGTCGGTCACGGCAAACGCCGTCTCGCTGCTGAAATCGGTGACGAGGCCGCCGCCGACATCGCGGACGGCCTGCTCGAAGCCGCGCTCGCGGATGCAGCGGTTTGGCCCGGCGCGGTTGTCATCGCTCCGGCTGACGCGGCTGATTCGGACTGGGCCGGTCATTTGCTGCCGCGCACGTGCGCTGTCTGCCCGCAGCCTCCCGGCACGCTCGGCCAGCGCATCGCGACTGTAGATCGTGAGCTGCGGCAACAGGGTCATCACAGACTGGTGTTCATCGGGAGTGACGCCCCATCGCTGACTGCAGATGACTATGACCTCGCGATCACGCAGCTGGAAGCCGGCGACGTGGTGCTGGGCCCGGCTGCAGATGGCGGGGTCACTCTGATGGGGGCCTCGACGCCCTGGCCGGAACTCCAGGCCTTGCCGTGGGAAACAGCCGCGCTCGGGGATGCCCTGCGGGCCGCTTGCGAGCGCTCGAGTCTGCGAGTTTTCCAGTTGCCCACCCGCTTCGATGTCGATCGACTGGTCGACCTGCACCGTCTGCGCCACGAACTCGCGAACGACTCCCGGCCGTCCCGCCAGGCATTGCTGAATCGTGTCACGAGGTGGCTGCAGTGAAGCTCAGTATTGTCATCCCGGTGCTCGGCGAAGAGCCGGCCTTGGGCAATCTGCTGGAGCGACTCGGTCGCGCACTCGATAGCGCGGAGGAAATCATTGTCGTCGACGGCGCGCGCAGTCCGGATTGTCGTGAACAGGCCGAGCAGCACGGCGCGATCTATGTCGCGTCCGATGCTGGCCGCGGTCGGCAACTGGCGCGCGGCGCCGACGCGGCCAGCGGCGAGCTGCTGTGGTTTCTGCATGCCGATGCCGAACCACCGGGGGATGGAGCCCGGGCGATTCGACAGGCAGCCCGAGCCGGCGCTGTGGGCGGATATTTCCGGTTTCGCTTCACCGGTTCGCCACGCTGGCACAAATCGGTGCTGCAGACCCTGATCAACTGGCGCACCCGGATCGGAGTGCCGTACGGTGACCAGGGATTATTCGCGCGCGCGGACGCGTACCGTCAGGCCGGCGGATTCCCGGACCAACCGCTGTTCGAGGAGGTCCCGCTGATCCGCGCCCTGCGACGACAGGGCCGGTTCCATCGCGCCGCGCAAGCTATCGGGGTCTCGCCGCGGCGTTGGGAGCGGGACGGCTGGCTGCGCCGCAGCCTGGCCAACCGGATCCTGGCACTGGGCTACCTCGCGGGCATTTCCCCGGGAACCCTGGCGCGTCATTATCGTCCGATAGAGGACAGCAAGGGCATGACTGAATGTTGACCAGAACTCAGCGAGACTTTTTCGTGGCCGCCGATGGCCAGCCGCGCGGCTATATCCAGCCGCATGCGCTCGATGAGCTGTGGTTCCACACCGGTACGGCCTGCAATCTCGACTGCCCGTTCTGCCTGGAGGGTTCCAAGCCCGGCGATAATCGCCTGCAGCGCATCACGCTGAAAGATGCCCGGCCGTTCATGGATGAGGCCGTGTCGCTCGGCGTCCAGCAATTTTCATTTACCGGTGGCGAGCCGTTTATCGTCAAGGACTTTGTCAATATCCTCGGGTACGCTGCGAGCCGTCGACCGTGCCTCGTATTGACCAACGGCACGGACCCGGTGCTCAAACGGTTGCACCAGATCAGGCGATTGACGGAGACGGCGTATCCCATCTCCTTCCGCATCAGTATTGATTGGCCCGATCGCCAGCGCCACGACGCTGGTCGAGGCGCCGGTAATTTCGACAAGGCCCTGCAAGGGATGCGCGAACTGCATGACATGGGATTTCACGTGTCGCTGGCGCGGCAGATGGAGCCCGACGAAGACAGCGACGCGGTCGATGCAGAGTTTCAGGGAATACTCCGGGACAGCGGCTTGCCGGATGACATTCGCATTGTGGCTTTTCCCGATTTCGATGTGCCGGGCGCGACGCGCGAGGTGCCGGACGTCACCGAGGACTGCATGACGCGTTACCAGACCGAGCAAACGCGGCGCGCATTCATGTGCGCGTTCAGCAAGATGGTCATCAAGGTGGGCGGCCGCATGCGGGTCTACGCCTGCACGCTGGTGGATGACGACCCGACCTACGATCTCGGCAGTAACCTCACTCACGCGATGCGGGCGCGTATCATGCTCGCCCATCACCGTTGCTATTCGTGCTTCAGGTTCGGTTCGTCCTGCAGCGAACTCTGATCGGCAGGCCGGTTTTCTACACGTTCGTGCGGGCCGCGCCGGCGATAATTCGCCTTGCTCCTAGTTTGGTAAGTCGCTGCGGCGAGTTCTCGCCACCGCGGCCCGCCAGGTCGGCCGCTGAACAACCGGCCACCGATTAATCAAGTCTGTCGTGCCGGGAAACGGCTCGCAGCGGATTTGACCGCGAGCGTCGTAGAGGTCGAGCGGTGCAGGGACAGCACAAGCGAGGCCGAAACGATTCGAGCGGCGCCAGGGATGGCGCAGCGAGATTAAGTGAGCGGCATAATCCGCTGCGAGCCGTTTCCCGGCACACTTGACCGTCGTCAGGCCGGGAAGAAGTCTATCGGCTTGGTTGTCGTAACCGGTGCGACATCCTTGTCGACGAAGCGGAACAGCTTCACGCGCTGCACGAGCTTGCGCTGCAGTTCGTCATCTTCCAGCTCGCTGGAGACCACTTCGCACATTGACACCGCACCCGATGGCTCGATGGTCAGGCGCAGTACGAGTTTGCCCTGCAAACTCGGGTCGCGACGCAAAGCCCGATTGTACAAGGCGTAAATCGCACCCTTGTTCTTGTCGAAAACCATCTCGATTTCTTCACGGCTGCGCGCCGGTCGGTCCGGATCGCCGGAGCGCTCCGCCTCGGGCCGCTGGGCGTCCAAACCGGCGACCGTGCTGGACACCGTCGTCGTGTCCCGGCCAACCAGGCCCGCGCCGCCAGTGTCACGACTCATGCTGGCGGTGTTGATCCCACTGCTGGCACGGCCGGCAGACGACGTAATCATCGAACGTTCGGAACGCGCCGCAGCACCGGCCGCGCCCGCCAGGTTGCGCTTGTTGGCAACACTGGCGACCGCCTCGTTATCACGCAGGTCGGCCAGCTCATCGGCAAAGGGCAGCAGTCCCGCCATGGCGGCCTTCTTACGGGCCTGCTCGGTCTTGTCGATCTTGGGCTTCGGATCCGGCTTGACCTCGACGACCTTTTTCTCGACGGGCTTGGGTTTGTCCGGCTCCGGCTTCGGCTTTTCAGGCTCCTTTTTCACCACCGGCGGGGGCGGTGGCGGCTTGGGCTTGTCCAGCAGAAGCTTGGCAAAGCGTGGTGGGACTTCCTCGATCTCGGCGCGGTCAATCTCCGGCACCGGCAGAAAGGAGAACACCACCGCGAGGACGAAGACCCCGATGACGACGCGCTTGAGCAGCTCGCGAAAATCATCGTCCTGCTCCAGGCCCAGTTCCCAGGGCAGCGCGTAAACCCGATAGAAAGCAATCACTGGTGTCTTACCCCTTCGGCTCTGCGCGGTTGTTCACGGCGGCCTGACGCGACGGTGCGCGTTGCAGTACGGCCAGCGATATCCGCCCGTAATCCGCGGCGGTGCAGGTCGCCATTACTCGTTTGAGCAAACGGTAAGGCAGTTCCCGGTCGCCCATGATCGTAACCTCGCGATCGATGACCTCGGCCATCGACGCCTTCCGCAAGACGCGATCGGTCTGCTGACGCAGCGCACTCTCCAGCGCTGGAATCACGATGCTCTTGCCTCGCATGACCTGATCGACGTTGGCGACAGGTGTGCCCTGCACCAGGATCTGCTCGCCGGTTACCAGCACCACGACGTTCTCACGCGCTTTCTGTTCGGCGACGGATTCCGGCAGCTGCACGTCCTTCGCATTTGGCAGAACTTCCACGTCCGACGAGTTCACCAGCAGGAAGAACACGAGGATCGTAAAGATATCCATCAGGGACACGAGGTTCAGCGCAACACCGCGCTTGCCCCGCAGGTTGCGTTTCTCCATCCGCTTGGCGCGTTTGGACATCTGCATGGTTCAGCTCCGTTTCAACACCGGCGCGTCGCCGATGGAAATCTCCGGAAACAATTCCGCCTTGATGGGCTCACTCACCGGCTGGCCGTGTTCGTCCAGCTCGACCTCTTCGAACAGGCGTACCGCATCCATGACCTGCACCAACACGTCATAGGGTACGTCGGGCTCGAGCAGGATGGCGGCGTCCAGCTTGTCCGGGAACGTGGCTTTCACCTTTTTCAGGTACTCGGTCAAGCCGGCATAGTCGTGAGCTTCGTCCTGCTTCGGCAGGCGCGTCAGCAGGCCGCCGTTCCGCTCGCCGACCTCAAGACGGTCGGCGCGCACGATGACTTCCAGCTGCATGGTCTCCGGCATGTCATTGGGCTGATCCCCGGAGGAGGGCAGGTTCAGCTCCAGAATCGCCAGGCGGGAGAACACGGCTGTGATCAACAGGAACGGCACCAGGATCACCATCAGGTTCATGAACGCTGTGATGTCCAGATCCGCCGGGTCGCGGCGGCGATGCCTGCTGCGGAATTTGCTCATGATGCCGCCTGGGCCGCCTGCGCCTCGTGGCGCCGCTCATCAATCGTGTTCAGAAATTTCACCGACGCCATTTCCAGGCTGTCGACGATTTCGGTGGTCTTGCTCTGCAGCAGCGTGTGCACCAGCAGGAGCGGAATCGCGACCATCAGGCCAAAAGCGGTCGTGTTCATCGCGACCGAGATACTGGCGGACAGCATGTCGGCCTTCTCTGCCGGGTTCGCGGCCGCCACCGCGGTAAAGGCGCGAATCAGGCCGATAATGGTGCCCAGCAGGCCGAGCAGCGTCGCCACATTGGCGAAGGTCGCCAGATAGTGCGTGCGCTTTTCGAGTCGCGGCACGACTTCCATCAGGCTCTCCTCCATGGCCGCTTCGATGTCGACACGCCGCGCGGCCGATTTGATGCGATGCAGGCCGTAAGTCAGGATCGTGGCGATCGCTGCCTTCGACTTCTGCGTTACGTTGACGGCTTCCTGGAACTTGCCAGCCTTTATGAAAGGCGTGACCTTGTTCCAGACGATCTTGTTGCTGATGCTGGTCTTGTTCAGGTAGATCCAGCGCTCAACGGCAATCGCCATTCCCAGCGCCAGCACGACGACAATCGGGTACATGAAGACCCCGCCGTTCTGGAAAAAGTTAACGATTCCGGAATAGAAATCCATGACTGCTCTCCTCCTCTGAGATCACTCGACATGGCCAACGACGGTAACGTCGTACCGTCGTCAGGCCCGATTCGTTGCGGTCACATCCGTGTGACCTGCGTCACTCCGCGCCCCCATACAATTGATCGAAATAAGACGTCTGTCTGCGGAACACTTCACGGTCCACGGGTGCCAATGCCTCATCCACGAGGCTATTCACCGGTTTGCCAACCAGGTCACCCAGCGCCGGGTCCTTCCACGGCACGATCGTCAGCACCCGCGGCAGCTCCTGGTTGCCGCGAATCGACGTCGAATCCAGCTCCAGGCGGTCCCTGGCGGCGGCCATGATGCGCGGCGACGGCTCGGCCGGCACCATGGATTCGCCGGCCAGCGGATCCAGCGGAATCGGCATCTCGTCCGCCAGCGGATCAGCTGGCGCCGCCGCAGCGCCGGCAAAGGGTTCGGCCGGGACCTCCGTGTCCCCGGGCGCCGGCTCCGTGGCGCTGGCCGAAAAAGTGATTACAAGAAGCGGTATCAGGAGAACGCGCATCACAGCTCGCCTCCTGCCTGGGCCGTGCGCGGGCTCTCACCCAACCGCCGGCGCAAATCGGCAATCCACTTGCCGACCTGCTTGGTGCGCTCGGCATCGCCGGACAAGGCGACATAATGCTCGTAGTGTTCGACCGCCAGCTCGTGCTGCTGGCGGTACAGGTCATACAACACGCCGAGGTTGTAGTAGGCCAGCGCATAGGACGGATCGTTTTCGACCGCGGCGAGATAGGCTTCTTCGGCGGCAGCGAAGCGGCCGGCCTTGCGGTGCATGATGCCGATCTGGTTCAACGTCGGCGCACAGTTCGAGCAAACGTCGAGGGCCTGCTGGAGGTATGCCGCGGCGCTGTCATCATCGCCGCCCGCCGCCGCAAGAATCGCGAGATTCGTGTACGGCCCGGCGTACTCCGGGTATTTCTCGGTGAGCTTGCGCATGGCCGCGACGGCTTCTTCAAACCGACCAGCGTCCATGAGTCCCAGCGCGTACGCGTATTTTTCCAGCGCCGCCTGCGGATAGCTCGGTTCTTTATCGCCATCAACCTCGACCGCCTGCTCACTGCGCTCCGGAGCGGATGCGCACCCGGTCAGGACCAGCAGTGCAGCAGCCAGGCAAGGCCAGGCGCGTTCAGTCCAATAGTGCAACAAGGTTTTCGCTCCTCTCTGACTTCGCGTAACGGCCGGGCATCAGCTCGGCCAGGCGTTCGAAACTGCGCTGCACCCACTCGTCATAGACATCGTCGGCGGCACGCTTCGCATTGCTTGCGAAAATGTCGATGGCCTGCTCCTCGAGCGGGAAGGCCTGCTCTTCCAGCAGGATGTCGTACTGCTCGAGTTCTTCCGCGTTCAGTTCGGCCGGGCGCTCGGAATTCATCAGATCCTGGCTCAGCCGGTAGTACAGGTTCGCAATCTGGTAGGTCGCTGCAGTCGTGACCTCGGCGATGCCATACGCAGCCGCATTGCCGTAGGCCGCCAGTGCCAGCTCCATGCGACTCTTCTTGACCTTAAGACTGTCTTTCAGCGGAATGGTCAGGCTCGCAACGATGAATGCATCTCGCAGCGGTTCGGCAAGCTCGAGGCTGGCACGGGCCGCGAGCGTGCGCGTTCTTTCCGAACGTTCCACGTTCGCCATCGCATCGGCCTTCACGATATCTTCCAGCCAGCGGCGTCGATCCTGGTAATCGTTGGCATCACGCGCCAGGTCCGCCAGTTTCTGGCGCGCTTCGATGGACTCCGACAGCGGTGCCGGGAACCGCTGCACGATCTCCGTATATACGCGCCGCTGATCCGCGATTCGGTCCGCTGCTTCGTAGAGTTCCACCGCTTCCCACAGGGCTTCGCGATGCATCTCGTTGTCGACGCTGGCAAGACTGGCCACACGCTCGTATTCCATCGCGGCCGCGACCGTCTGACCGGATTCGCGTCGCGCGACAGCCAGCTTCTGGGTGACGTCGTCATTGAATTCGTGGCCCGGAAAGGTGTTGCGATACTCCTCGAGTACCGGAACGGCCTCCTGGTATCGACCCGCGCTGATCAGCAGGGCAGCGGCATCGTAGACTGCAACCGGCACGGTCTCCGTGCCCGGCGCGGCCGCGCCAACGCGCAAGAACTGGGCCACCGCGGTGTCGATATCACCCGCATCACGCGCCTGCTCACCCTGGCGGTAAACCGACGCGGCAATACGGGCGTCGATCTCTGCCGCGATCGCTTCACCCTCCAGCGGCAGCATGCGCAACCGCAGATACGCCTGTTCTGACTCGGCATAGTTCGCCAGGTCAAATTGCGCGTGAGCCATGACCGTCCAGGCCGTCCGCTCGAGCTCCATCGCGACCGGTGGCTGCATGGTCACGACCAGACCGGCAATTTCGACGGCGCGCGCGAGCTGTCCGCCTTCGAACAACTCCTCCGCAACCTTGGTCCGGACCGGTCCAGCCTGCTCGTGCTGCGGAAAACTGTCGGCGAAACGCAGCGATTCTTCCAGCGTGCGGGCGCGCCAGGCCGGCAGCAATTCCGGTCCAAGTTGCGCTTCGTGCTGGCGCGCGACCAGGATCGCGGCGTAAGCAGCTTCGGCGGCCTGCGGATGCGGGCCATACGCATAGGCCGCGTCCAGGTACTGGTCGGTCGCCTCGCCGTAGCGGCCGAGTTCGTTCAGGATTTCTGCCAGCAGGAAACTGCGCTGCGCCGAGTCCGGGTCCTCGGGGAAGTAAGCGAGGTAGCGACGGTACCAGTCCGCAGCTCGCTCATAAGCTTCGACGTCATCGTCCGCCTGCGCGCGCGAATGGTCATAACCCGCCAGGTCGCTGAGACTCTCTTTCAGGTTCGCGACGACCTCCGGGTAATTAGCCGGTTGGCGGCCGGCCCAGAAGCCTGCGTCCAATCCGTAAAAGCGCACGTAGTCTTCTTTCGCTTCCAGCACCAGGCTCGGGAAGCGGCCCAGTGTGTACGCCTCGATGACTCGCTTCTGCAATCCCGGTGCCGCTTCGTGCGTCGGCCGCATGACCACGAACGCCGCGTAGGTTTCCGCTGCGTCCTGGAAGCGTTCCTTGTCCAGGTACAGGTCACCGAGTCCGGCGTACAACAAGTCCGGGTAAGCCAGATCGGCGCGCCGTGCCAGCAACTCGTCCAGGCTGTCGGCGCCATCCATATACCAGAAGCTGATCGCCAGCACCCGGAAGGTATCGTCGACCAACTCGCGGTCCGGGCGCGACATGGCTTCCAACGCGGCCGCCGGTCCGGCCTCGACATCGAGCCGCGCGTCGAGCAGTGCCAGGAAGGAGTCGAGACTTTCGTCATGCAGGCCCTGCTTGAACAGCGACCAGCCGTGCTTGTACAGGGACTGCTCGTAGAAGCTGGAAACACTCCCGAATGTAATGACCGCGGCATAAGCGGCCTCGGCCTCGCGGTAACGTTTGTTCACGAACAGGATTTCGCCGCGACGAAACTGCGCTTCGTCGTAAAACTTGCTGGCTGGATAGTTGGTCACCAGGTCGTCCAGAATGCCCAGCGCCGCATCGATCTCGCCGGTGATCTCGTGGGCCCGCGCGAGCTGATACAGGATCAGGTCGCGTTCGGCCGCGTCCGGGTTGGCGATCAGCAACTGTTCGTAGAGCTTGATGGCATCGGCATAGAACTGCGCGTCATCGAGCCCTTCCATGCCGGCCTCTTCACCGGCAGCCAGATTCAGGTCAGCGAGACGCCGCATGGCTTCGAGCTGCATGCCGGGATAGCCATCCGAAACGCCGAGAAAAGCCTCGTACTGCTGCCGCGCCAGGGCGGCGCCGTCGGCCACATCGGGCTGACGTTTCATTTCCATGGGCCGGGGCTTCAGATCGGCGATGGTGTCTTTTTCGTCGTATTCCTTTTCACCGCCACCAAACGGCCACAGTCCGCCGCACAGACTGATACTTGTCACGAGCATGACAAGTTTCATGGCTGCGGCTCCTGGTTCGCGGCTGTGGCGTTCGCACGGTCATAAATGGTGGCCAGTGCGAAACGCGCCTGCACGCGATACGTCGCCAACCGCTCGCGCTGGGCCTCGAGTTCAGTGACGGCCAGCATCTGCAGGTGCTCCCGCTGACCACCGAGCGCCACAGTGACGCCGGATTGCATGCGATCCAGGCGCGGGCGCAGCTCCGCCAGTCGGGCGCGGTAGCCATCGATTTCTGCCGGTATATCGCCTTTGACCGCGTTCATTTTTGCCGCGGCCGCGTCGGCCCGGGCAATGACCTGATCGAGATCGCCCAACGCGCTGCGCTGCTGCCACAGTCGCAGTTTGTAGTCGCGGTCGAGGTTCCACGCCAGCAGACCCTTTAGCAGTCGGTGTTTGTCGCGGGCATCGGCGGCCCCGGCATGCGACCACGCCGGCGAGTCTTCCAGGCTGCTCAGAAGTTCCCATTGCTGTCGTTCCGCGGTCGTTGCCAGACCGGCGACATCACGTTCACGGGCAATCTCGTCCAGGCGCGCCGCCAGGGCATCGCGGCGTGCATGCAGTTCCTGCAGGTTTTCCGCACTGAAACTGGCTTCGACGACCGGCACACGTTGCTCATAAGCCTGCGTCCGGGTGTCCAGGATGTCCTCGAAGGTGTCCAGCTTGGTCGACCAGTCGCGCAGGTAGCCGCCCAGTGCAAGCAAGTCACGGAAGTTCCGCAAGCCGTCCTGGAAATCGTGGTTTGCGACCAGGTGATAGAGGTAGCGCGCGTCCGCGTTGTCGGGCACATCCTGCAACTGCCAATACCAGCGGCCGATATCCGGATCGTCGGTTTGCAACAGGGCAGGAACCAGCTCGCCGGTTCGCGCCCGCTCGATCGCCTGATCGATGCGCGCAATCTCGGTATCGAACGCACCAATTGCGGTCAGGTAATGCTCAACGGCCGAGCCATGTGCCTGCAAGCGGCCAAACGCGTACGGCACCGCCAGCAGGGATTCCTGCACGGCGCTGTCCAGCAAGTCACGGTCGCGGAGCTCGAGCCATGGGACCAGTGCGTTGCGATAGTCTGCCTGCAGCGCATCTGCCCAGCCAACGCCCAGCAGCGCTTTGTTGGAAAACGGTCCATTGATACGGACGCGCGACAGCACATCGCGCGCGGCTTCCGGTTGTTCGGATTGCAGGAACGCGTATCCCAGCGCGAGATTGGCTTTGTCACGCAGGCTGCGCAATTCATCGCTGCGCGTGCTGATGCGACCAACCCGGTCCAGCGCGGCGGCGCCATCCGCAAGCCTGCCCGCGCGCACAAACGCCACGCCGAGATTCAACCGTGCGTAGGCGGTCCAGTCGCCGGGGCCCTTCCATTGTTCGAGTACTGTGGCCGCTTCGTCGAAGCGGTCCTGATTCATCAGACTCTGCGCGAGCAGCAGCTTGTGCTCAGCCGCGAGACGTTTGGGCAGTTTTTTGCCGACCTGGCGCAGCGCGGCTTCCGCATCGGCGAATAGTCCCCGCTGGAACCGAACCTTGCCGAGGTAGAACCAGGCGCGGTCACGGACCTTTTTGTCGGCGGATTCACTCAGCAGACGATCGAAGATCTCACCTGCCTGCCGATGCTGTCCGTAGGCGAGAAACAGACCGCCCAGCAGGAGCTCCGATTCTTCGTCATGATGACTGATGCGCCCGGCATACCTTGCCGCGAGCAGGTGATTCAGCGCGGTGAAATCGTCCTGCTGGTAGAAGTGGAACAGCACTTCCCCGTAGTGCATATCGCGCACTTCAATACCCGGCTTATCGCGCGCCGTTGCAGCAGGCGCACACAACAGCATGACCGCGACCCCCACGAGAAACGTGGAGGCCGCGGCCAGCTTGCTGCGGTCACCCGCGCCCGAGCGCATCCCCTACTCCCACTCCCGGACGAAAAATTCAGGCTGCTGCTTGATCTCGCGATCGGTAATGCGTAATTCGACGAATTTCGCGCCGATCTGTTTGTCAAAATTCAACGTGGCGCCGCGACGATACTCGCGACCGTGCGGTCCAAGTCCAGTGAAAATCGCAACCAGCTCGTGATCACCGGTTTTGACATTGCCCAGGAAGAGCTGGTGCACACCACCACGATGTAATGCTGCCACCTCGCGCTCCGTGTACAGGTAATTACCAACTTCTTTACCGTCCAGCTTGACCTGCACGGAGTCCAGTGCAAAAAACTCGCCAACATCCATGGATACGAAGATTGCGATCTGCGTGTTGGCCGGGAACAGGAGTTCCTCCTCGAGCAGAAACAGTTCCCGATTCAAATCGAGAATCTCGGCTTTGAGGTCCTGAATTTCGTCGTCCATGCTGGCTGCCGTGGATTCCGACCACGCCGGTGCGGCGACAAACAGCGTCGCCAGCAGCACGAGGTCGATCACACGAAAGGATCGGTGGGAACTTCTGTTCATTGGGTGCCTGCCTTCATCAACACGCCGGCCTGTTCGGCCAGCAATCCATCCAGTTGCTGGAAATACAAATCCATGTGTCCCGGCTTGAAGCCCTCGTGCCGGTAGCGGACGACTCCTGCCGGGTCGAGAATCACTGTCAGTGGTAAACGATTCGGGTCGTAGCGACGTGTGACTTTCTTGCGTTGGTCCAGGAGCACCGGGAACCCGAGCCCGAGATCTGTCTCGGCTTCGTGGACCCGTTTCAACTTGCGATCCAGGTTCACGCTAAGAATCCTGACCGGCAGATCCGCATAGTGATCCTGCAAGCGGTTGAGTTGGGGCAATTGCTCGATGCAGCGACCACAGCCGGCCGACCAGAACGTGAGCAGCACGAGCTCACCGCGATATTCACTGAGTCGCAGGTTCTTGCCTGCCGTGCTTTTCAACGCGAAATCGGGCGCCGACTCTCCGACGAGTTTGGAGCCGGCCTGGACGCTCGCAACGATCGCGAACAGGACGACAGCGACCAGCCATCCATGCCGGCCGCCTGCGAATTGTGCCCCGATGCTGCGCATTGCGATTGCCCCTTACTACCGCAACCAGTCAGGAACGCTCGCACCGCGGGAGCTGCACCCGCGCGCGCTCCGGTAGCCCCGCTGTCCGACACCCTGGCAGGGGTGCCCGGACCGGTGGCTTTGCGTCCCCGACTTTCGGCGGGTTTGCCCTTGTCTGACGGGCAGATCCGGCACACGGACCCACCAGTGGGGCTATGTTCTCAGGGCATCGGGGGGATTCCTGTGACCCGGGTCACGGATCACCGGCTACTTACGTTAAGGGAAAAATTATTGAGAAATAAGGCCCTGTGAGAACCGCACCGAGTGGTCCGGTTGGACCAGGATGGCCTCATAGCCGGGCAGGCTTTCGATCAACGCCATGCCGCGTTCAGGACCCAGCACGAATACGCTGGTCGACAGGCCGTCAGTCATGATTGCGTCCGGGCCGATTACGGTAACGCTCCGCAAGGCGCCCGCGGAACGCCCGGTGTCCGGGTTGAGAATGTGGTGGTACCTCACGCCATCTTCGTCAAAAAAGCGTTCGTAGTCACCGGATGTGGAAATCGCTTCGTCGGCCAGCGCCAGCCGGGTGACGAGCCCGTCCGCGTCGTCGGGGTCACGAATGCCGACAACCCACGGCTTACCCATGCGGTCTCCCAGCAATCGGGTGTCGCCGCCCGCCGTCGCCAGCGCGTGCTCGACGCCGGCATCGCGCAGCAAATTGATCACCGCCTCCACCGTATGGCCCTTGGCGATACCCCCCAGGTTGATGCGCACGCCATCGGCCAGAAATCTGATGCTGCGATACGCCGGCGTTAATTCGACCATGCGAAAGTCGATTGCCGCGAGCCGAGCGTCGATCGCGGCCTGGTCAGGACGCTCGCGCTCGCGATAGTCGTAGAGCTGCCCGACGCTGTCATACGTGATATCGAAGGCACCGCCCGTGCGGCTGGACAGTTCGAGTGAGCGTTCCAGCAAGATAAACAACTCTTCGGAAATCACGATCGCGCCGGCGTGGGCGTTGCGATTGACGTGGGAGATTTCCGAGCTCTCGCGGTAGGTGCTCATCGCCGCTTCGATGCGATCGACTTCCGCCATCGCAGCGCTTAGCAGAGTGGCGGCCTCGGCAGCATCCTCGTGCCAGAAACGCACCTCGATGCGAGTCCCCATCTTGCTTTGCGTGTCGCTGTGCCACGCGGCGAGCGCGGGCGCGGTGCACAGCATCACCGTCAGGAACAGCGCGACGGGCATGCTACGGCGCGGTGCTGGATGGATTGACTGTGACACCTTGCCTGGCCAGTTCGTCGATCAGGCGTTGTGCGTTTTCGTTGCCTTGCACGGCGAGGTCAGCGGCGCCGGTCGCGAGCGATTGCAGCTGTGCGCGAATCTTCTGCGCCTCTTCCATAGGGGTCGCCTGGTTCACCAGCGCGGTCGCCAATTGGTCTCGTTCGCTCAGAAGCCCGTAGGTCTGCAGGCCGGCCAGCGTGACGAGGGTCCAGGCCAGCAGCAACAACGGTAGAAAAGGCGAGAACGAACCGTCCCTGTTTTTCAGCTCAATCCAGGCCATGCCTCACTCCTGCGGTCCAAGCGGCGCCGGCCCGGGCGTTTCCACGGGCGTTTCGGCCGGTCGTTCAGTGATCGTAATACCGTTGGCAGCCAGTAACTCGCGAATCCGTTGATCGTTGGTCTGCACGGCCAGGTTCGCAAGAAACTGGGCAACCTGCGTGTTGAGCTGCCCCAACTGAACTGTCTGGTTTATGTACTGCTGGCGGGCGTTCACTTCCGCCTGAGTTGAACGATTGTCGAAGAATAGCCCGGTGCAGATCAGCACCAGGATCAGCGCCAACGCGCTCAGCGCGGTCAGCAGCCAGAACTGGCTTTCGTTCATGCCTTTCGTGTTGATTGCCATGTCCCGGATTCCGTGGGCCTGAAGCGCGCGCAGTATATCACCACGCCGGTTCTGATCATTTCGGGACACGGGCCGCGCCGGCGACAATTCGCCTTGCTCCTGATTTGAAAGTCGCCGCGGCGAGTTCTCGCCACCACGGCCCGTGCGCAGAACGGTCAGAACCAGAACGAGATGAACAGCTGGATGACGTCGGCGTCGAAGGAATACAGCGGCTCCTGACCGACCAGCTCGTCGCTGGTCAGATCGCGGAAGTCGTCATAGTTGAACATGATGTGATCATAGAACGCGCTGATTGCGCCGCGCTCCAGGAAGGTCCAGCCGTTCTCCAGGAAGTCGTAGCTGACGCCGAAGCGGATTGTATGACTCTGGAAGGTACTCAGCTCCTTGTCGCGGGCCAGGAAGTTTTGCGCATCTTGATACGGATACAGATCGCTGTAGAAATCGGCCTTGGTTTGCGTGTAATACCGATACTGCAGATCGAGGTTGAAGGCGCCCAAGGGATGCGTATAACCCACTTCCCCGGTGTGCGCAGCGATATCCCAGTCATCCGTGAAATAGCGATAGCCCAGGTGGACCGCGGCCCGATAGGGCAGGAAATAGCGGCCGCGGATGGCGACGGCGTTACTGGTCCGCGTGCGCGGGTAAACCTCGGGCTGGAAGCTATAGCCCGTGCCGCTGTTCGGGTCACGATAGCGGACCGACCGATACGGGTTATTCAGGAACCCCTCGTCACTGATGACTTCGTAGTTGAGCGAGACGATCAGGCTGCGCGTGAGAATCTGTGAAATGCCGAGCCGGTAGGCTTGCCGCTCCACGTAATCCTCGAAATCCGGGTCACCGTTCCGGCGCACGGTATCGTCGCCGACGCCGTAACCCATTGTCACGGTCGTCAGGCCGCCGAAAATTTCCTGCGCGATACCCACGTTGATGGTCTCGGCCTGGTAATCATCTTCGTCACTCTCGCCCACAGCCAGGCTCATGATCGTGTCGCCGCGCAGGAAATCCACGCCGAAACTGTGCTCGGTACGCTCTTCTTCGTACGGGCTCGCGGTGGTGAGGACGTCAATGGACGCGCTGCTGACGGTGTCCACGTAGTAATTGCCGGACACAGACACGTGCTGGCCGATGGATTTGCGGGCGAGAATCGACGGGCCGTCGATCTCGACACCACCACCATTGTAGTAGTGGTACAGCGCATCGAGCCGGTCCTCGGGCAACACACCCGCCAGCGACACGCCCGCGACCAGGGTCAGCAGGCCCGTCGCGAGGCGGCAGAGTAGCTTTGGCTCAGTTACAGCCACAACCACCTCCCGCGCTGCCGGACGCCCCGCGGGCGCCCTCACGGGCTTCGTAGACGTGATGGATATAAGCGTTCGAGATCGGATCGCGGTCGAAACTCATGATCGGATCGGCCAGCCGGTCGCGTTCGTAGGGCTTGACCCAGGGTTCTATCGCACAGCCGCCGAGGGTGACGAGCACACCGACAGCCACGACCACGAGCCAATGGCGTGTTGCAGCTTGCATCACGTCAGCCCCGCTCGCGAACCAGCTGGCGAATCTGGTCCTGATAGATGTTTTCGTAGCCGTCCTGGTAACCGTGGTGCAGGAAACGCATGTTGCCCTGCCGGTCGACCAGCACCGTGCTCGGCATCGCCGACACGTCGTACAGTTTGCTCACGCGGTTCTCCGGATCGAACAGGATCGGGAACGACACCGGCGTCTCAGCGAGAAAGGCTTCCGCATTCACGTCGCCCTCTTCCACGTTGACGCCGAGCAGCGTGAAGCCCAGCGCTTCGTATCGGGAGTAGAGCTGCTCCAGTAACGGCATTTCCTTGCGGCAGGGACCACACCAGGTCGCCCAGAAGTTGATGAGTACGACCTGCCCTTTCAGTTCACTGAGGGACACCGGCTGCCCGCTGCGATCCACCAATGTGAAATCCGGCGCCGGCCCTGACACTTCGGTGCTGCTGGCACCGGCCATCCCGCTTGCTACGAGCATTCCGCCGAGTACGAACAAGAGAATTCTTCGTTGCCAATTTTGCATTTGCATCTCCTCCGCGACGAGCCTTTCCGTCAGAAGAACAGGGTCAGACCTAAGTTGAACTCAATGTTGTGGGTGGTTTTTTCCTCACCCAGCAGATCCGAATCGAACATGTGGTCGCGCACCATGAAGTTCAGCGCGAGCCAGTCAGTCGCCAGCACTCGGTAGCCGGCGCCAAACACGACCGTGAAGAAATCATCGCCCGCGAATTCGGTGTTACCGACGCCGCCGATCACGTACAGGGCGCTGTTGAAGGCCAACCTGCGACCGATGAACACCTCGCCCGGCAAGATGTTGAATCCGATCGACACGTCGTAGTACTTCAAGGTGCGCTCGTCGTCGGTGAGCAGCGGGGCACCACCGCTCAACTTCTCGAAGCTGGTCTCGCCCACGTCGGTCTGGCCGTAAGTACCTTCGACAAACAGGTGCTCAGTCACGTGGTACGCCAGCTTGGCACCCCAGACCATGTTGGATTCGAAATCCTCCACGCTCTTGTAGCCGACGAACGCGCCGATTTCGAAATTCTCGTTGTCAATCTTGGGTTCCTTGATGTCGCGGCGCGCGACTTCGGGATTGATAACGGGCACGGTCGCGTCCGCGGAGTTGTCCACGACCTTGTTTCGACTGCAGCCCGTTGTCAGGCTGACCGCCACAATCAAAAGAAGAACGAAAATCCGGCTTTCCATTCTGCGACTTCCTCGTTGTCGTCCCTGCTGGTGAACACCTTGTAGGTTTTGTACTCCGCCCGGAGCAGGAACCGACGGGTAAGGTGGGCGCGCAGACCGATACCGGCGTGCGCTGTCTGGTCAGTTCTGTCCTCCGCGCTGACCAGGCTGGATTTCGGATCGACGTGCAGCACGCCGGTCCCCAATGTCAGGAATGGCGAAATCCACCACTCCGGAAAAGGTGTGTGCACGATATTGGCGTTGACCATCCACCCGTTCGAGAAGTCACCCGTCAGGAGCGACCCCCAGATTTCGGCACCCAAATTGGGCGTGAATAGCCAGGAGCCGTAAGCAGAGATAACGTTGGCACCCTCGAAGTCACCGAGCATGATGCCGGCTTCGCGCTGGCGGCTCGTGTAGTCATCGCGATCGGGATTCTCGATCTTTGCCGGCCGGCCGGTGGGTTCCATGGTGCGGGCCATTTGCTGGGCGCTGGCCCAGCCGGTGACGCCACGATCATTGCGAACCTTGAACCAGTCGGTGCGGCGTTTGATCACCTCGATCTGCTCGCCACGATCGATCACATGAAAGATTGGATAACCCCTGCCCGGACCGGTATGCAGTTCGATGTAGGGGTCGGTCACTACGACTTCGTAATAGCGCTTCTTCGCCTGCGCCAGGGGCGCGACAAGAAGTGCACACAAAGCCGTAATGACCATCAATCTGCCCATGTATCAATTTATCGGCACGTCGAAGGGGTTATTGAAGTACTGACCGCCCACATCCAGCCATTCGGAAATGAGACGCAGTTCCGCTTCGGTCAGCCAGGCTTCGTGAGTTCCACCGGGATCAAAGCGATCGAGGAAGCGGCCGGACGCGCGGGCGCCGGCTGTCGACATCGACGGCGGCACCGGCACGGTGTCGAAAATCGGGTCGCCTGTAACCGGATCGACGCCCACCTGCACCAGGATAGGTACGAGGATGCCCTGCACCGGGTCGAACTCCAGCGCCTCGTCCGTGAACATCAGCTCGCGATAGGACACGACGTGTTCCATCACGTTCGGGTCGGGACCGCCGGTCAGCTCCAGCTGCCCCTCCGGCACCATCGGGTTACCCATGTCGTCCACGCGCCGGTGGCATAGCACACAGGTCACGTCGGTGACGCCATCGGGCGCCAGCCGCGGCAGATCCCAGAGCGGCTGCAGGTGCATTTCGTAATTGATCAAGGTGCGACACAGCGTCGACCAGTTGCTGAGGCCCAGCGTCTCACCCTGGCACGCCGCCGATACCGGATGCGGCGTGGTCATGGTGGCGTATTCATAAGTGAACGGCGTCGCCGGCGTCTGAATATTCGGGTCGGTCCAGACGTCTTCGTAACGCACGTCCACGCTGGGCGTGATTGCCGCACAGTCGGTCGCACAGCTGATACGTCCACGCGCTTCCGCCATCGTCTCACCGAAGTCGGCGAAGATCGCCGGATCGGTATTCGGGAACGGCTGCCCGGTCGTCAACGCACCCGGATACGCGCTGGCGAATGCATCGCTCCGACCATGAGACAGACCGGTATTCGGGTCATGACAACCGGTACAGTTCAGCACCTCGCCTGGGCGCAGCTGGATCCAGCTGTTGTGTCGGGGACCAATGCGCCGGCCCTGCACGTCCAGCACACTGACTTGCAGCGCGACGTTCGCCGGAACCTTGACCCGCACTGAACCATCCGGCTCCACCGGCGCGTAGCCGATGATCTCGCGCATGCCATTGACATCGCTGCGCCCGAAGGCCGTGTTGTCGAGATCGACAATGTCCTCGTCGGGCAGGCTCACCGCCTTGACGACGCGCACAAAGCGCGCCGGTCGCATGTCCGGCGTCGTTGCAACCGGATCGGCCAGGGTCGGAATGTCCGGCACGGCGGAATCCACGCCATCGAGGTCGTAGACACTGCGAATATTAATCACACCGGCGTTCTCGGCGATCAGGTTGGTATCGCCGGTGAGCTCGGTGTCGAGGATGATGGGCGGCAGGCTGCGTGCCTGGGCCGCGACCACGTCGGTGTACGCAAAGCCGGCTTCAGGCGCGACTATCGGGACCTGGGTACCTTGCGCGACGTCGTAGACCCAGATGCCGTATGCCGGCATTGCCGGCACGGAAGTCGGGTCGGCCAGCCGGGCCGGTGTACACGGCACCGTGTTTGCGCCTTCCTGGATCGCGCACTGGCTCCAGCTCACCAACATACGACCGGTGCCATCCCACAGGGGATACGCCGACGCGAACAGGCCACCCGGAGAAATCGTGCCGTCGGTGTGCACGTCATTGACCACCGGTCGAATCTGCGCGGGTCCGGTCATGCCGGGATTCCCGCTGTTGGGCTGGGTGTTTTCCAGGTAGATACCAGTGTCGATCGACGCCAGGTCACCGCCGCGCAACGGCGCGGTCAATTGGTGAATGACCGTGAGCAGGAGACCGTTGGCCATTTCCCGGGGCCGCAGGAAGTGAATCTCGGCGCCGTTCGTACCAGTGAGGTGGCTGTTGCGACCGTACAGCATCTCCTGGCCCGAACCATCCGGGTTCGCGCGATACAAGTGGATGGCACTGTTCGGCCCGGCGGCATCCCAACGGCTGAACACGATCTTGCCGTCGGACATGACGGTCGGGTTGAAGTCGTGACTCTGGTTGTAGGTGATCTGGCGGATGTTGCTGCCGTCCTCATTCATGACGTGCAACACGAAAGCCATTTCGTTCTGCTCCTCGTCCATGGCCGAGAACTGGGGCTTGCCCTCGTCCAGCAGGATCGCGCCGGAAGTCCGCTGGCGTGTCGACGCAAACATGATCCGGCCGTCCGGCAGATACGCAGGACCGATGTCGTGACCGGCATCGGCAACGATGTCAGACACCATGACACGCCGTAGCGAGGCATTCGGTATGTCGTATTCCCAGATATTCCACGGCGGCTGATCTTCGTCGTCCAGGTTCGGATCGAACGGGCCGCGCATCGCGAAGACGATCTTCGTGCCGTCCCAGGACACGTCGACATCCCGGACGTCGCCCATGCCTTGCGTCTCCGCGGCGGTAATGTTGATTTCCGACGCGGTTGGCGAGGCGCGATCACGCAGGTAGAGATCAGCACCGACATCGAATGTCAGCAGCTCGTCTGCCTGGATGGGTTCCAGCCCGCCCATGTCATCCATCGGCAGCGGTCGTTTGATGTAGGCAATCGGTACTTCGACCAGGACCGGATCAGGAACCTGTCCTTCCGCAATACCGACGCCACCACCGCCACCGCCACATCCGGCAAGCAGCAAGACGAGCGGCAAGAAGCTAAATGTAAGTGCAGCCGAAACCCGGCCGCGCAGGTCGCGCAGTTTAATAGCCATTGGATGCCCCTGGCATTCGCTCACAACAACGCCCCGAAGTTTGGCTGGCTAGAGTAGATAAAGCGCCCGCGACGTAACGTAATGCAAAGCCGAAAAGCCGGACTGTTAACCCGGTCACAGTAGCGAGCGGCCGCAACATGGATCGTTGCACCAACGGTGCTGGAGGCGCCGTTTGTTTTGGGAAGATTTTGTTGTTGTCGGCGATTTCGCTGCAGAAGCATGGAGGCAGCTGCGATGCATAGCGTCCGCAGATTGCGAAAGGGGTTCTTGCTCGTCGCGTGCGCGTTTTGCCTGATTTCAGGCACCGCCAGTGCAGACGTCCGTGACCAGGCCAGACGGATACACGACCGGTTAGCCGGTGTGCCGCCGTCGCAAACTGTCCTGGACACGATGGAACAGGACATCATCAACGGTGGACAGTCCCAGGCGGCTTACGAGTCTGCGGCGTACACGGCTATGCAGAACAGCGAGTTCTACAAAGTCACGCTGAAGAACTTCGCGGCGCCGTGGACAAACCGTGACTTCGACGTGTTCGTTCCGCTGAACGACTACGTTGCCACGGTTATCGGCATCGTCAGGGATGACGATCAGCCGGGCTATGTGCCGTTCAACGAGTTGCTGTCGGCCGACGTGCTGTATGTCGGCGCCGGCAATCTCGGTTTACCGGCCTACTCAGCGGCCAACAACAATCACTACGCGCAAATGGAGCGTGACGACGTCGATCTCGGCGACCCGCTGCAGCTCGTGCGCGATGCCCAGACTGTGCGTAACGGCATTCCGGCGGCTGGCGTTGCCGGCGTGCTGACCACACGGGCAGCGGCCGAAGCGTTTTTCGTTGCCGGCACCAACCGCGCCATGTTCCGCTTCACGATGGTCAACCATCTGTGTAACGACATGGAGCAGATGCTCGACACGACCCGCGCGGCCGATCGCATCCGCCAGGATGTGTCCCGCAGCCCGGGTGGTGACAGCCGCGTATATCTGACCAATTGCATTGGCTGCCATTCGGGCATGGACCCGCTGGCACAAGCCTATGCGTATCACGATTACGACGACGCGACCGGGCGGCTGGTTTATACGCCGGGTACGGTGGTACCAAAATATTTCAACAATGACACGACGTTCCAATATGGCTTCGTGACGCCTGACGACAGTTGGGACAACTACTGGCGCGACGGCCCGAACAACAGGTTCGAGTGGGACTTCGGGCCTAACACCCCGGGTGGTAGCGGCAGCGGGGCGGCGTCCATGGGACGCGAACTGGCTAACTCCAAAGCCTTCGCCCGCTGCCAGGCCAAGAAAGTTTTCCGTGCCGTGTGCCTGCGCGATCCTGCCGATGCCAATGACGCAGCGCAGATCGAGAGCATGACGGTGTCCTTCCGCGACGGTGGTTATCGGCTGAAGCAGGTCTTCGCCGAGAGCGCTGTGTACTGCATGGGGGACTAAGCGATGAATTTTCTTAGATTTCCTGAAGTGATCGTGCGCCCGGCGCGCTGGGCCGCCCTGGCCGGTGCCGCTGTGATTCTGAGCGGTTGCGGTGGCGGTGCGAGCACGGAAGCGCTGCCGCCGGCCACACCCGGTACACAGCAGCAAACGTATAACGGACCGCCGCCGGCGACCGAAGACGTGCAGAATTTCATGGTCGAGCTGTGGACCAACCTGCAACCGACCGGTGCAGCCGCCTGCGGTGACTGTCACTCGCAGGCGGGCGGGCAGTCGCCACTGTTTGCGCGCTTCGATGATGTGAACTCGGCGTACGCCGCGGCCGGCCCGCTGACCGATCGTGACCAGCCGGCCTTGTCACGGCTGGTCACCAAAGTGTTCAACAACGGTGCCGGTCATAACTGCTGGCTCGCCAGTCCGCAGGCCTGTGCCGATATCATGACGACCTGGATCGAGAACTGGGTCGGTGGCGGCGCGACGGGTGGCCGTCAGATTATTCTGACACCGCCACCATTGAATCCGCCCGGATCCACCAAGGTGTTCCCGCCGACCCCGGCTGGTCCACCGGATTTCACGCCGATACACGACCTGCTGACCCAGTATTGCTCGGACTGCCACCGCAGTGACGGTCCAATATTGCAGCAGCAGCCGTTCTTTGCTGAAACCGATATCAACGTTGCGTACGCGGCGGCGCAATCGAAGATCGACCTGAACAACCCGCCCGACTCGCGCTTCGTATTCCGGCTGGGTGTGCAATTTCACAATTGCTGGAGCGACTGCGCGTCGGACTCCGCGACCATGCTGGCCGCGATTCAGGCCTACGCCGGTTTGATCAATCCCGAGCCGGTGGATCCGAACCTGGTCACCAGCATGGCGTTGACCCTGCTCGAGGGCACGGTCGCGTCTGGCGGCAACCGCTTCGAGGCGAACCAGATCGCACTGTACGAATTCAAGGCGGGTCAAGGCTTCACCGCCTTCGACACCAGTGGCGTGGCCCCGGCCATGGACCTGGCCCTGTCCCCGACAGGCGTCAACTGGGTTGGCGGCTGGGGTATTGAACTCATCGACGGTAAAGCGCAAGCGACCACGACGACCAGCCGCAAGCTGCACGACTTGATTGCCAACCTCACGGGTGAATATGCGATCGAAGCGTGGGTGGCGCCTGGTAACGTGGTGCAGGAGGAGTCTCGCATCGTGAGTTACTCCGCCGGTACGCAGGCGCGTAACTTCCACCTCGGCCAGACGCTGTACCAGTACGATGCCTACAATCGCAGTGGCAGCACCGATGGCAACGGAGAACCGTTCCTGACGACGTCGGCCGCGGACGAAGATCTGCAGGCGACGTTGCAGCACGTGGTCGTGAATTACGACCCGATCAACGGCCGGCGTATCTATGTCAACGGCGTATTCACCGACGATGTCGACCCGGTGCCTGGCGATACGCTGGTCGACTGGGACGATACCTTTGCCTTCGTACTCGGTAACGAAGTGTCTGGCGACCGCCAATGGCAGGGCGTAATCAAGCTCGTCGCGATTCACAATCGCACGCTGACCGACGCCCAGATCCAGCAGAACATGGATGCCGGTGTCGGCCAGAAGTTCTTCCTGCTGTTCTATGTCGGCGACCTGGTGAACCTGCCGGGGTCCTACGTGATGTTCGAGGTGGCACAGTTCGACAACTACAGCTACCTGTTCAATGCGCCGGTGTTCCTGAATCTCGACACGAGTACGACGATATCGGGCGTGCCGCTGGTGGGCATGAAGATCGGCCTGAACGGTTCGGTGCTGGATGTCGGTCAGGCCTATGCCAACCTGAACCTCACGCTTAACGACACAGTTGGGCAGCCGCTGTCGAACATGGGCACGGTCATACCGCTGCAGAATGGTCCGGACGTGGATGAGTTCTTCCTCACCTTCGATCAGCTCGGCCAGAACTTCGGCCCGGTAACACCACCAACGAACCTGACGCTACCGCCGGAAGCGGCCGTAGGTCCGCAGCCGGACATTGGCCTGCGCACTTTCGACGAGATCAACGCGACCATGTCCGCCGTGACCACAGTCCCGCCAGGTGAAGTGCAGAGCACTTTCGACCTGGTCCGCCAGCAGCTGCCGGCGGTGCCGGACGCGGGTACTTTCTCCTCGGCACAGGAAATCGGCATTGCCCAGTTGGCGATTGCCTACTGCGACGCGCTGATCGAGAACGACGTGAACCGCCGGAATCAGTACTTCCCGAACTTCACGACGAACTTCGGACAGATTCCAAGTACGGCGTACGCGGGCGCGAATCGCGATGACCTGATCAATCCGCTGGTTGACCGGATCATGGGTGTCGGCCTGATCGCTTCGCAACCGGCCTTCGCCGATGTGGTCGACGAGCTCGGGTACGTCGCCGCCGGTGGCAACCCGGCACGGCCGCCGAACCTGATCGATCGGCTGATCGCGGCCGACGACAGTGACTCGGATCGAACTGAAGATATTGCCAAGGCAGTGTGCTCCGCCGTACTCGGCAGCGGCATCGCCCTGGTGCAGTAAGGGTGAGACAGATGGCCAAGCGAAAGAAGCGTAACTACTTCGAGCCACAGCGGCATCCGGACCATCCGCGTCCGGTCACGCGGCGGCAGTTGATCTCGCAGGGATTCATGGCGGGAGCGGCCACCGTCGCGACCGGTGGCGTGCTGAGCCTGTTCGCGAATCCGCGTGAGGCGATGGCACTGTCTCCGGACTTGCAGGCAATCATCAATGCCGGCACCTGTCCGCTGATCAATCCAAACGCCTTCAACCCGGTGCCGTTCATCTGCTTCGACCTGGCGGGCGGCGCGAACATGTCGGCGTCCAACGTGCTGGTTGGTCGCCAGGATGGTCAGATGGATTTTCTGACCACGCAGGGTTACAGCAAGATGGGCCTGCCGGGTGACATGGTGCCGGGCGTGACAGAGGCCACGCCGACGTTGACCAGTAATGGTGATCACACGGACACGAGCCTCGGGCTGGCGTTCCACAGTGACAGCGCCTTCCTGCGCGGCATGCAGGCAAGCATGAGCCCGGGTACCGCCCTGAACGTCAACGGCGCGGTGATCCCGGCGCGTTCCGACAATGACACCGGCAATAATCCGCACAACCCAATGTACGGCATCGCGCAGGCTGGCGGTGACGGCGAGCTGCTGACCCTTATCGGGTCGCGAAACAGCGATTCAGGCGGCAACTCGATGGATCCAGTCAACCTGATTCCGCCGGAGCAGCGCGCGATTTGGCGGCCCACCAAGGTGGATCGTCCATCTGACGTGCTGGGCCTGGTCGACACCGGTGACCTGGTTGGGTTGCTGGGGCAGGACGACGCCGTTGCCGTCATGGAATCGATTCAACGACTGTCCAGTGACAAGATGGACGTGGTCGATCCAAAACTCGGTATCACGGGTAACGACGTGATTCGCGACCTGATCAAGTGCGGCTACATGAAAGCTGCCGACGTCGCCGAACGCTTCGGTGACCAGACGGTATTTGACGTCAGAGCGGACACCGACATCGTTGGCCCGACCGGCATCTTCACGGAGAACGAGTTCGACAACGATAACGAGTTCCGGAAGACGGCCTCGGTTATGAAGCTGGTGCTGAATGGTTTTGCCGGCGCCGGCTGTATCACGATGGGCGGCTACGACTATCACGGTGGTGCGCGTGCCGAGGGCGAGGTCAAGGACTTCCGCGCCGGACGCTGCATGGGCGC
>JASJBD010000057.1 GCA_030066665.1 Gammaproteobacteria bacterium | reverse complement strand
CGCGAGACAGAGTCCGCAGACCAGGATCGATGGCACGACCACCCGGCGCGGGCCGATCCAATCGACAATGCGCCCAACAAGCGGCAGGCAAAAGGCGAGAAACACCGTGAAAAAGGTCAGCGCTAGGCTAATCTCGGCGCGGTTCCAGCCGAATTCGGCCTCGAACGGCTGGATGAACAGCCCCAGCGAGCCGAAGGCAAACTGCGACGGCGCGGTGGACATGCCGACCATGGCCGCGGCCACGATCCACCAACCGTAGAAAATCCGTCTGCCGCCCCTCGTATCCGCCACGGTCTCCATCGTCAGACTAATATAATCTAGTCATCCGCAAAGTTCGCCGGGAGAATTGCATCATGAAGTTCGGCATCCGCCTGATACAGCACCTCGGCTCACCGCGGGATATCGTCGAACTCGGCGTGCTGGCTGATCGCGCCGGCTTCGACCATGCCTGGTTCCCCAGCGACAAGTTCCTGTATCACGCCTGGCCGATGATGGTGACGCTCGCGGAGAACACCGAGCAGATCGTCGTCGGTCCGAACGGCATCGAACCCTACGCCATGTCACCAGGTGAAACGGCCACCTTCATGGCCACCCAGGATCTGCTGTGCAACGGCCGCACCGCGCTCGGCTTCGGGATGCACACCGATCAGATGATCGAATGGATGGGCATCAAGGTGCAGGACCGGGTCACGCGGATCCGCGAAGCCGTGGACCTGATGCGCCGCATCTGGCGCGGGGAGGTCGCGGAATTTCAGGGCAGGGAATTCAACTGGTCGGACCAATGCTATCTGCGCTTCCAGCCGCTGCGGGACCGGATCCCGATCTATGTATCAGGCTACGAGGCGGAAAGCCTGGCGCTGACCGGCGAAATCGGCGACGGCAGCCTGCCGATGATCACGCCGCCGGAATCCGCGCCGCTGATGGTCGAACGTGTCGCAACCGGGGCGGCGCGCGTTGAGCGCGATCTGTCGGAGATCGATATCTGCGGCTGCGGCTGGTTTTCGATCAGCGCTGACGGCAAAGGCACCGACACCGATGAGTTGAAAGACATCCTGGCGTACTTTGGCTACTACCTCGAAGAAGAGGCCCTGAACACGGTCGGATTGAGTCGAGCCGACTTCAAGGAGATATTCGACCTGATCGAGGCGCGTGACTATGCGGCTGCCCGTGCGCTGGTCACGCCGGCCATGTACCAGCTCGCGGTCACAGGCACACCCCGGGACGCGATCAAGCGCATTGAAGCACTGTTCGCCGCGGGGATTACCCAGGTATCGGTCGGCGGGCCGATGGGGCCGGATCCACGCGAAACGATTCGCCTGTTCGGCGAACAGGTAATTCCCTACTTTCGCTAATCGGGCCGACTGCCCTAGTCGTCGCGCGGTGGGCAGGCATTGGGGCCTGCATCACCGGTCGCCTGCAGCTCGAGAAAAGTCGTGACCGCGAAGGTGGTCATCCCCACAACACCCTGCCGCTTGTCGGTGTCCAGCAAGCGTGCGTGTTCCACTTTGAGCGTGTAACGCGTGCCCGGCTTGATCGAGCTGCCCGGCATCGTGATCTCGTTATCCGCGAAAGTCAGCAGCGACTCCGACGGTTTCTCGGGCTCCAGCGGGTTCGGCGTCGCCAACGGTCGGCCGCTGTGAAATGCCCGCTTGCCGTGGCAATCATCCATCATGACAAAGATCAGGTCATCGGCAATGCCGTTCGGATCGGCGCGACCGGTGTCGAACGGGGTCCAGCTCACTCGCGTGTCGACACCCGGCTCGACCGCGGTACTGGCTACGGTGGAACCGTTTTGCTCCAGGCTGATCACCGGTGCCGGCGGCAAATCCGTCTGGCCGTCCGCACCCGCGATGGTGACCACGAAGTTATCAATATCGCCGCCGGGCGTGGAGAAGCTGAAGGCGTAATCGCCGTTTGGCAGCTCTGCGTCCACGGCTTCGACGGTTTGATGGCGGTTACCATCATGGCCGAACAGGACAGCCCCGCCGTCGCCTTCCCGGTCGAACAGGATGGGCTCGCTGCCAGGCGCGGTGAGCTGCATCCGCGCATCGGCCACTTCGCCGCCTGCCAGCTTGAAGATCTCAGCGAAGAAACCCATGTCGATCAGGTTAAGCACGCCGTCGGCGGTTTGCGTGAAGTTCCAGGACTTGCCGAGCACGAAGAAAGACACATGATCTCCCGGTGAGCCGGCACTTGCCATCGGCTCAGCCGTTGCCGCGGGTTCATCGGCCGGCGGCGCCTCGGGCGCGCACCCGAGCACGAGGCAAGTCAGCAGCACCAGGACCAATTCGCTATAGCGACGGGCGATAGACATTGACAACTCCTTCTCAGGGCACCGTAACGGGCAATGGCTGCGTTCTCAACGCGCCGAATTCCGAGCGACCGGCTTCGAGTAACTCGAGCATCCTGGCGAGTATCTCCGGGTTTTCACGGGCCACCGAGTAGCGCTCGGGATTCGGGATTTCCATATCGAATAACAGCCAGTAGCTGAAGCCGATCCCGTCTTCGAAGCGTTCGAAAGCCGCGAGATTGCGCCGGTAGTAGCTGTGCACGATCAGCTTCCAGCGCGGCGTGCGAAGCGCCGCGATATCCTCGTTGTCGAACAGGTACAGCACCTCGTGTGGGCTATCGTCCGAACCCTGGAATTGCGGCCAGATGTCGCGGCCGTCCAGGACCAGATCTTGCGGCAATTTCGCTCCAGCGACGTTGGCGAGTGTTGGCAGGATGTCGATATTCATGGTGGCCGCCCGGCTCACGGCGCGCCCCGGAATCCGGCCCGGCCAGTGCGCGAACATCGGCACGCGGTAGCCTCCTTCCCAGGTCGTGCCCTTGCCCTCCCGAAACTCCCCGTTATCGCCCTCGAACCACGCGCCATTGTCGCTGGTGAAAATCACCAGCGTGTCCAGGTCGAGGCCACGATCACGCAGGCCTTGCAAGACCTCACCCATGCTCCAGTCGATGGTCTCCACCACGTCGCCGTAAAGGCCGGCCCGCGAGCGGCCGGCGAAGCGCTCCGACACGTACAACGGAATGTGTGGAAACGTATGCGACAGGAGAATAAAGAATGGCTTCTTCGACTCCGCGTTGATAATGCGAAGCACCTCGGCCGTGTAGCGCTGCGTGAGGGTTTCCTGCTGCACGGTTTCTTCCACGACTTCCGCGCCCCGGTACAGCGCCAGCGGCTGCATGTCATTGCTGTACGGCAGTCCGAAAAACTCGTCGAAACCGTGCCTGGTCGGCCAGTGCTCCGGGGTATGGCCCAGATGCCACTTGCCGATCAGCGCGGTACGATAGCCGGCCTTCTTGAGAATTTCAGCCAGCGTGGTTTCGCTGGCCGGCAGACCATGCGTGTCGTCCGGTTCGATTACGTTGTGGCCGAGCCCGGATCGAATTGCATAGCGACCCGTCAACAGGCCGGCTCGGGATGGCGTGCAGATGTTGGCGCTCGCATAAAAACTCGTGAAGCGCACACCCTCGCGTGCCATCTGGTCGATATTCGGCGTGCTGATGAGCCGCGACCCGTTGACACTCAGGTCGCCGTAGCCGAGATCGTCCGCGAGCACGACAATGATATTCGGCTGCGATCCGTTGGCCGCGAAAGTACTGATCAGCCAGCAGGAACAAAGAACAACTAACGCAACGCGACTCATCATCACACCCGATCCCGTACGCCACTACCTTGGTCGGCTACCGTCGCCTTGTCAATAACAACCTTCAGGGCTACATTGGCCGGAGTCGCTGATGTCAGGAAGGGTCATGTGGGACTTGCTCCGAAATTCGTCGTTGTCGACTTTTGCCACGCTCGCGTGCGCGACCGGCATCGGTCTTGCCGATGTGCTGCCGACGATCGATTCACAGACGACCATGTTCTATTACATGAACATAGACGCGCCGGCGCGTTTCTACGGTGAGACGCTGGGATTGTCGGCCAGCATGGACACCGACTGGGTCAAGATCTTCCAGATTACGGACACTGCCGCCGTGGGCGTTGTGACCGAGGGCGACGGCGCCTATCACCGGGCACGACCCGACAACGCCGTGATGCTAAGCATCGTTACCAGCGAGATCGATGCATGGTACGACCGGCTCAAAGCCACTGGCGACGTGAAGTTCCTGAAAGAAATCTATGACAGCAAGACCGTGCCAATCCGGGCCTTCCTGGTCGAAGATCCGGGCGGCTACACCGTGGAGTTCTATCAATGGCTCAACGAAGATGGGGAGGAACCATGAATAAGAGAGAATCGCGTGACAACCGCCCGATTTCGCGGCGAAGATTTATCGCCGCCGCGGTGGCCGGCGGTACGGCTGTCGGCGCTGCGTCCAACCCGACACATGCCGGTGCGGTACCTGAAGCTGAGGTTACCAGCAGGCAATCTGGGCCGGGTATTGAACAGCTCGAAGAAATCGTTGCGCGCTGCGGTAGCGAGTTCGGCGACCTTAGACGGATCAGGTGAGGTGATGCATGTCGGTTTTTGAAGTAGAAAGCTGGCTCGTCGCCGAAGGGAAAGACGAGGAACACGAAATTGAGATGCGCCGCTGGCTGACCTGGGTCAACGAGCACCGGGATCTGTTCCCGGAATGGAAAAGCCTGCGCTATTTCTACAAGCACATTGCGGGCAATGACTCGGGGCGCTACGTGGTGATCTGGGAGTACGAGAACTACACGGAATTTGAAAAATACAAGACGCGCCGCAAGGATTACGAGGGCCCGTACGCGGAATACAAGGAGAACGATCCGTACTACAAGGGCGTATTCATCCATAGCCGCATGGGCTACGAGTTCTGGCGCGATATGGAACGGGAACTCTGGATCGAGTAGTTTCGCGAACTCACGCAAGCAAGAAAAAGCCCCTGCTCCGGGTGAAGGAGCAGGGGCTTTCGTTTAGCGACTTGTTATCGCCCGATGATCGCTCAGTTGCCGCCGTAGCGGAACGTCACACTACCACCAATCGTCAACGGATGCGGCCGCAGACGGATGCCACTCAGGCCAAAGTTTTCCTGGGTGCCCGTGTAGTACTCCTCGTCGCCGGCGTTCTGCACGAACAGCGAGAACTGCCACTGCTCCATGTCGAAGCCGGCACGAATATTCACGACGTCATAATCCGGGCTCCGGTATGGGAACTCACCCGGCCCGACGACCCGGACAAGGCCCTGGTTCGGTGACGGACCGCGGGTCTGCAGGTTCGTCAGGCCTTCGATATCGGAATACTGGCCGTCGCGATGGATGTACTCCAAGCGGAACCACAGTTCGTTCTCCGCAATCGGCAAGCGCAGCTCGCCGGCCAGGTTGAAGGTCAATTCCGGCGCCTTCGGGATTTCCAGGCCCGTCAGGGACGGCCTGAAGCCACCCGTGATCTCGACGAAGTCCAGCCCTGTCTCCGGGTCCACATTCTTGGTGATCTCGGTATCGATCCAGCCGAGACCGCCAGTGAACAACAGGTTCTCGGTCGGCGCCCAGACGCCTTCCAGCTCGATGCCGTAGGCTTCCGCGTCGTCGATGTTGATGGTCTGCTCGAAGTTCGACGACAGGTCGCCGGGCGTCAGGAAACGGAACGCCTCGAACTGCAGGTCCTCCCACTCGAGATAGAAGACCGCACCATTCAGCCGCAGCGTATTGTCGAACAGCTCCGTCTTCAGGCCGACTTCATAGTTCCACAGGATTTCTTCCTTGAAACCCTTTTCAATCGGCACGTCGTTATTGTTCGTGTCGTTGCCGAGGCTGCTGCCACCAGCCTTGTAGCCCTTCGAAATGGTCACGTAGCCGCCAACGTCATCGGTGAACTGGTAACGCGCCCCGAAACGTGGCGCGAAATCATCGAAGCTCTCGCTGCCATTCGCCGACGGACGGGGAGAGTTCACGAACGTTGGCGGGCCGCCCGGACCGCCGATGCCAAACGCCTGCAGGCTGTCGTCGACCTCATCGTGCGTATAGCGGCCGCCGATTATCAGGTCCAGGCGATCACCAATCGTGTAGGTCAGGTCGGCAAAAATCGCGATCTGCTCCACTTCGAAGCTCTTCGTGTTCAGCGCCAGGCCGAGGCCTTCCGGGAACGGCGGCAGGAACCCATCGCCGTTCACGGTCGCGGTCGGCTGCGACGAGATTGCGACGTTGTTTCTCTGATTCTGCTCATCCTGCGCGTACAGCACACCAACGACCCAGTCGGCGCGATCGCCTTCGGACTGGAAGCGCAATTCGGTGCTCCAGGAAGTACCGTCGTACATATTGGTACGGCCAATCAGGTCCGCGCCGCCGATAAGGTCGTTGTCGAATTTCCGGTCGAACTCGGCGTCGACAATGCCGGTGATCCACTTGATCGTCTGGGTGTCGTTCAAATTGTAGGTAAAGTTCGCGATCGCGACGATGGTTTCCAGGTCACTGCGCTCCTGCAGATCGTGCGCCAGCTTGTTCCGGTTCATCGGCCAGAAACCCGTACCCGGGTCGTAGGCCATGCCATTGTTGCCGACGGCAAACGTATCAACCGTGTCGAGATCCAGCACGCCGGACGGTACGTTTTCGTCGGTGTCCTGTTCTTCATTGGTGTAGATGAATGTACCGGACAGCGACGCGGCGTCGCTGATATCCCAGATCGCCTTGAGCCGGCCCATGAAGTACTCGTGACCGGAGCCCTCCGCGCCGTTTGGCGTAAAGCTATTCTCAGCCGCGATCGGGCACTGCGAGCTGTTGTTGCCCGCTTTACAGATGTTTTCCACCGTGCCGTCGCTGTCTTCATACTTCAGTACACCGCGCAGCTTGAAGTTTTCGCCCAGCGGACCGCTCAGCACCCCAGTGATGTTAAACATCTCACCGGCGTCGTCGTAGCTTTCGGCACCGACGGTCACCCTGGCTTCCAGCTCATCGCCCGGGTCACGCGTTTTCATGTTCAGCGCGCCGCCCAGTGAGTTACGGCCGAAGTAGGTGCCCTGCGGGCCGCGCAGCACCTCGATGCGTTCCATGTCCGGCAGGAAGGGGTTCGCCACCTGGTTCGGCACCGACGCGACACTGAATTCGTCGAGATAGACGCCGACCGAGTTGATCGACGCGTTCTCACCGGACACCAGGTTGTTGATGCCGCGGATTGAAATGCCGAGACCGCGCTTGCCGAACTGGCCGTCTTCCGTGAAGCTGACATTCGGCGTCAGCGCCAGGAAATCAACTGCGCCCGTAATATTCTGCTGGTCGAGCTGATCGCCCGTGAAAGCCGTCACACTGATCGGCACTTCCTGCAGGCTTTGCTCGCGACGCTGTGACGTAACGACAATTTCGTCGATGGTGCCACCGGTTGCCGTACCCTGCGAAAAGGCGACAGTCGGTGACAGCGTGACCAGCACGAGCGTGCCGGCGAGGCAAAGGTTACGCATCGGATTCCCCCCTGTGCGTGATTAGTAGTTTATTACTAAACTAATAGCCTTGAGTTTGCAAGTGTCGACTATTTGCGACGCTGCTTGCAAGCCTTGTTTCCTGCCGAAAGTTACAGCACTGCGAACATCCTGGCCTGTGTGTTGCATTTTTACGACAGTCCGTCGTCCGAATCGGCTGCGTTGTCCACCAGAGCCTGTAGCGCAACGAGTTGGCCGGTCAAGGCCTGCGCGTCGGCGGCCGGCAATTCGGCCAGCAGGTCTTCGACCGCGGCGCGGTATTCGCGGCGCATGTCATGCCAGCGCACTTTGCCCGATTCGGTGATCACCACGCGCTGCACGCGGCGGTCGTCGCTCTGCTGGATCTGGTCGACCCACTGTTCGTCGCGCAGGCGACGCACGACCCCGGTCACATTGCCCTTGGTCACGCCGAGCATCGCGGCGAGCTGGCTCATGGTCAGGCCATCCGGGAAAGTCACGAGCGCGGTCAGGACATCGAACCGCGGCAGGCTCGTATCGAATTGCCGCTGCAGGCGACGCCGCAGAACCCGCTCGACGCTGTTGAAACTGAATAACAGTGCAAACCACAGTCGAATGGCCCGGTCTTCCTCGGGGGTGTCCTCGAGCATCGACTGAAACAGGTTGGGTTCGTGCATGCGCTAGAGCATCGCTATCACGGATTTGAGTTCGGTATATTCCAGCAGGCCTTCGAGACCGTTCTCCCGGCCCCACCCGGACTGCTTGTAGCCACCAAACGGCACGGCCATATCGGGGATCGCGTGGCAATTAATCCAGACAAGGCCGGCCTCCATGTCTGCGGCCAGCCGGTGGGCCTTGCTCACGTCGCTAGTCCAGACACTGGCGGCCAGGCCGTAACGCGAGCTGTTTGCTTCGCGTGGTATCTCGGCCGGGTCACTGAAGCGCAGCGCGGACAGCACCGGTCCGAAGATTTCTTCCTGTACCACACGCATATCGGGACTGGCATTGGCGAGCACGGTCGGCGCCATGAAGTAGCCGCCGCCGAGGTTCAGCCGGTCACCACCAGTTACGACATTCGCGCCTTGCTCCCGGCCGCTTTCGACCATGCCGCAGACGTAGTCGAGATGCGGTGCCGAAATCAGCGGCCCCATTTCTGATGCCGGGTCGTGCCCGGGACCGACACGCAAACCCTTCGCAACTTCGGCGATGCCCTGCACGACGTCATCGTAGACCGCGTCCTCGACATACAGACGTGAACCGGCTACGCAGATCTGGCCGGCATTGCCGAAGATCGCGCCCGCGGTTCCGGGAATTACACGCTCCAGATCCGCGTCTGCGCAAACGATCATCGGCGACTTGCCGCCAAGTTCCAGCGTGACTTTTTTCAGATCATCAATTGCCGCGCGCGCGATTTCCCTGCCGGTCTCAGTGGAACCCGTGAACGAGATTTTTGCGACCAGCGGATGCCGCACCAATGCCGCGCCAACTTCAGCCCCGGTACCGGTCAGGATATTAACGATGCCGGGTGGCACGCCGGCTTCCAGCATCAGTTCACCGAGACGCAACGTCGTCAACGGGGTTTTTTCGTCCGGCTTAATGATGGCCGCGCAACCCGCTGCAAGTGCCGGCGCGAGCTTCCACGATGCCTGCACCAGTGGGCCATTGGACGGCACGATCAGCCCGACGACGCCGATCGGTTCGTGGCGGGTATACACGTGGAAGGCCTGGCCCGGCACGGTGGAAATATCCTTCGTGCTCCCCTCCAGCTTGGTGCACCAGCCGGCGTGATAGCGAAAGCATTCCGCCGCGAACGGCACCTCGCCGTGCCGGGCCATCGCGAAGGTCTTGCCGGTGTCGAGCATTTCGAGTTCGGCGAGCTCATCGGCATGCTCGAGAATCAGATCGCCGACCTGCCACAGCACCGCGGCCCGCGCGGCGGGGGTCAGGCCGCGCCAGGATTTGTCGTCAAACGCTTTCCGCGCGGCATTCGCCGCGTTGTCAACGTCCTGCAGGGCGGCCGCCGGCACGCGCGTCAGTTCATCGCCCGTTGACGGATTATCGACCACCAGCTCGCCGCCGTCGGTCCCGACCCAGTCACCATTGATCAGCAAACGATGCTGTCGACCCAGGAACGCCTGAGCCGTTGCAGAGATTTCCGGTCCGCCCATCGCGCCGTCCCCCGCCGTTCTTTTCTTCAAGCTGTCAGATATCGTTGCAGCACGTCCAGTACCGCCCGGTTCGCGTCGTCGTCACCCACGGTAATTCTCAACACGTCGTGCCCGTCTCCTCCGCCTGCTCCGACGGGGCGCGGAATAATGCCCTCCGCTTCCAGTGCGCCCGCCGCACCGGCCGCGGATTTCCCATCGCAATCATCGAACACGATCAGATAGAAATTCGCCACACTCGGCACGACGCGCACGCCCAGGCGTGTCAACTCCTCGCTGATGCGTGCCAGCCAGCGCGCGTTGTGATCGCGAACGCGCTCGACCCAGGCCTGATCACGCACTGCCTCGGCCGCCGCGGCCATTGCCGCCGCGTTGGCATTGAACGGCACGCGCAGCCGCTGCAATACACCGACGATTCCCGGCGGTGCATAGCACCAGCCAATACGCAGGCCCGCCAGCCCGAACATCTTCGAGAACGACCGCGTCATGACCACGTTCTCGCTACGCTCTACCAGTTCGGCGCCCGCATCATAGTCCGGCGCGGTCACGTATTCCGCATAGGCGCCGTCCAGCAGCAGCACGACATTCGACGGCAGGCCCTGGTGCAAGCGCTCGATTTCCGCTGGCGCCACATACGTACCGGTCGGATTGTTCGGGTTGGCGAGAATCACAACCCTGGTGCGGTCGGTCACTCGCGCGAGCAACGCATCGACATCCGTCACGAAATGCTTCTCGGGCGCGGTGACGACTTTGGCGCCGACGGACATCGCATACAGCGCGCAAACGCCGAAAAAGTTCTCCGATAGCAGCAGCTCGTCGCCGGCGTCCATGAAGCAGCGAATGGTGAGACCGATTATCTCTTCCGAGCCGTTGCCGCACACGATCTGGTCGGCTTCGAGGCCGTACACGTCGGCGATGGCCTCGCGCAGATCCGCCTGATTGCCATCCGGATAGCGATGCAGCAGGTCACGAATGCTCTCGTAGGCGTCTACCGCGGCCGGCGGCGTGCCAAATGCGGATTCGTTCGCACTCAGTTTGTAACGTGGCAGGCGCTCGCCGATTTTGCTCTTGCCCTGCTGGTAGGGCGCGATCTGCAGCACGCCCGGTACGGCCCTTGGTGTATCACTCATGATTTGGGCCTCATGGTCGTGCCTGGGGCAACATGATGAACTCCCACGGACTGGCCATGGTGTCGACCGGGACCTCGATCAGCACCGGACCGCCGGCGGCGAAGCCCTGACGGATTGCACCGCGTAGCTCTTCCGGGGTGGTCGCGCGCAGTCCCAGCGCACCGAAACTCTCGGCCAGCGCAACGAAATCCGGGTTGCGCAGCGGCGCGCCAAGGTTTTCATCGCCGAAATGGTTCTGCAGATCGCGCGCCACGTTACCGAACCGGTTATCGCGAAAGATCACCGTTACCAGCGCGATATTCTCGGCGACGGCTGTGGCCAGTTCCTGCACGTTATACATGAAACCGCCGTCACCACTGATCTGCAGCACCGGCTTGTCGGGATGTGCGACTTTCACACCCAGCGCGGTGGCGTAGCCATAGCCCAGCGTGCCCTGGTAACCGCTGGAAATGAAATGCCGCGGCAGGTACGACGGGAAGCCGTACCATGAGGCGAAACCGGTCTGGGTGATTTCATCGACGAAGTAGCCATCGTCCGGCAACTCTTCGCGCATGACTTTCAAGAACGACAGCTGCGGCTGGATACGTTCGTATTCCGCCTGCATGCCCGCCTTCAGCGTCTCGAGCTCTTCCTGCCGGGACGCACGTGTGCCCAGGTGCCGTGGCAGTTCCTCGAGTAACGCGGCAACCGACACGCGCGCATCGGCGCAAATACCGACCGCCGGCGTCAGCACGCGCTCGATTTCCTCCGGATCGATATCAATGCGCAGGATTTTCAGGCCTTCGGTACCCCAGTACATCTGCGGATACTTCAGGCGCGTGCCAACCGCAAGCACGACATCCGCGTCGGCCCACAAACGATGCCCGGCCGGATAGGTCTGACTCAAATAATGCCGGTCGCTGATCACGCCCTTGCCATGACGGAAGGAAACCACGGGTGCCTGCACCATCTCGGCCAGCGCGAGCAGCTCCTCGCCGGCGTCGCGCGCGCCCCCGCCGATCATGATCAGGGGCTTCTTGGATGCAGCCAGTTCGCGCGCTGCCGCCGCGATCGCATCCGGATCCGGTTCCGCCGGTTCGTAATGCAGCACCGGCTCAGGCAACTCGATATCGGCCTGCATTTCCATGACATCGGGCGCCATCTCGATTTCGACCGGTCGCGGGCGGCCCGTGCGCAACTGTCGGAAGGCTTCGGCAACCAGGCCAGGCGCATCCTCGACGCGCTCGATACGCTCCGCCCACTTGGTCAACCCGCGCAATAACGCCAGCTGGTCGGGCAGTTCGTGCAGATAACCGGCGCCGGAACCGATACCGACGGTCGGCACCTGGCCGGTCAGGCACAACACGGGGGCATTGCAGCCCCAGGCGGTGCACAGCGCGGCCGTGGTGTTCAACACGCCCGGACCGGGCACGACATCGTAGACGCCGACTTTGCCGGTGGAGTGCGCATAGCCCAGTGCCATGTACGCCGCGCCCTGTTCGTGACGCGATGTAATCAGGTTCAGCCGATCGCGGTTCTTGTAAAAGGCGTCGTACAGGTAGTACAGCTGGCCGCCCGGCAAGCCGAATATCGTATCGACACCGTGGTTCATGACAGTGTGCACGATTGCTTCGGCGCCAGTCAGTCGAGGCATACAGTCACCATCTGTTGCAGATTGGGTTATCTGTCAATTAGTTTAGTCGTGAACTAATTGGCTTGTCTACAGACCGCGACCGCCTGTTGCGCCAGACTTTCTATTGCGTCCCAGTCGCCGGCTGCAACTGTCTCAGCCGGCGCCAACCAGCTGCCGCCCACGGCGAGTACATTGGGCGCCGCCAGGTAGTCCGGGAGTTCGGCTGCCCGAATCCCGCCGGTCGGGCAGAACGCGGCTTTCGGAAAGACCGCGGCAAGCTGCCGCAGCAGACCCGGACCGCCATACGCCGCGGCCGGAAAGACCTTCACGGCGTCCACGCCAATCGACACGGCGTGCATCAGTTCAGACGGCGTGCAGATTGCCGGGAGATATGGAATCTCGCTGGCGGCAACGATGAGGGTTTCATCAAAGCCCGGACTGACGGCGAAGTCGGCCCCGACATCGATCGCCTGCGCGAGTTGCACGGCGTCGGTCACGGTGCCAATACCGAGCGTAATGTCCGGTAATGCATCGCGAATGGCGCGCGCCGACTCCAGGGCGCCGGCGACCCGCAGCGTGATCTCGATACAGTGCAGGCCGCCATTCGCGAGCGCCGATGCCAACTCCACCGCGGCGGCAGGATCACCGATCGTCACCACCGGAATCACGGTCGGTTCGGGAAATAGTGATCTGACGGAAGACATCGAAACCCCCATTGTGGCGGTGACCGGGTGACAGGCTCAGGTGTAGCCTATATCGTCATTCGGGGTCAATTTTTCGCGAGGCTCAGCGACCGTGACGCGCATTGCCTGTATTGGTGAGTGCATGGTGGAACTCAGTAACGCCGGCGACAGCGGCCTGCGGCAGGGTTTCGCCGGCGATACCGCCAACCTCGCCGTGTATCTGGCGCGCCTGTTGCCGGAGACCACTGTCAGCTACGTAACCGCCATCGGCGAAGACGAACTCAGCGATGCGATGCTCGCCGCGTGGCAGGCTGAGCAAATTGACACCTCGCAGGTTCGACGCCTGGCCGAACGCTTGCCCGGGCTTTACTGGATAAGAACCACCGCCGACGGCGAGCGGCGTTTCCTTTACTGGCGTGGCGAGTCGGCTGCGCGTGAACTGTTTCGCGATGGCTATGCAAACGAACTGGAACAGCAGCTTCGCGGTACCGGGTTAATCTGTCTGAGCGGCATTTCGCTCGCGATTCTCACGGCCGAGCATCGCGCCGAGCTGATTGATCTGCTCGGTCGTTTACGATCTTCGGGCAGCCGCATCGCCTTCGATTCGAACTATCGGGCAGCTTTGTGGCCCGATACCGACGCGGCGCGCGATTGTTATGAGCAGATATTGCGGATCACGGATTGCGCGCTGGTCAGTCAGGATGACGAGCGGCAGCTGTTTCATGCCGCGGCGCCGGCCGATACGATTCAGCGCCTGACAGCGCTCGGCGTGCGGGAAGTCGTCGTCCGCTGCGGTGCCCAGCCCTGCCTGATCGACCACGACGGTCAACGCATGGAAGTTGCGCCACCCGAGGTGGCAAAAGCCGTCGATACGACCGCGGCCGGTGACTCATTCAATGCCGCCTACCTTGCAGCGCGGTTGACGGGGCTGGACTGCGAGGCCGCCGCGCTGGCGGGTCACCGGCTGGCCGGCCTTGTGGTCGGGCACCGGGGCGCGATCCTGCCCCGGACCAGCATGCCGGTTGCCCAGCTGCTGTTCGGCACAGCCTGAACGTGGCGCAGCTTGCGGGATTCGGGTGGGTCTCCTAAGATGGTTTACACATAAACTACAGGGCTGAGACGGCATGAAAATCGAAGCCGCAAAGGTCATCGTCACCTGTCCCGGGCGCAATTTCGTGACGCTGAAAATCGTCACCGACGACGGGGTCTATGGCCTGGGTGATGCCACGCTGAACGGCCGTGAACTCGCCGTGGTCGCCTACCTCGAGGAGCACGTCGTGCCCTGCCTGATTGGTCGCGACCCGCAGCAGATCGAGGACATCTGGCAATACCTGTATCGCGGGGCCTACTGGCGGCGGGGTCCCGTCACTATGGCCGCGATCGCGGCGGTCGATACGGCGTTGTGGGACATCAAGTCAAAACTCGCGAACATGCCGTTGTACCAGTTGCTCGGCGGCCGTTCGCGCGACGGCGTGCTCGTGTACGGCCATGCCAATGGCAAGGACATTCAGGAAACCGTCGACGAAGTGCAGCGTTATCTTGACATGGGGTATCGCGCGATACGCGCACAATGCGGGGTACCCGGGCTGCCGAGTATTTACGGCGTGTCCGGGGACAAGATGTATTACGAACCGGCCGATGCTGACCTGCCGACTGAAAATGTGTGGTCAACAGAACGGTACCTGGATCATGTGCCGCAATTATTCGAAACCCTGCGCAATCGCTTTGGCTTCGAACCGCATTTTCTGCACGATGTCCATCATCGTCTGACGCCGATCGAAGCCGCGCGGCTCGGCAAGGCGCTGGAAGACTACCGGCTGTTCTGGCTCGAAGACGCGGTGCCCGCGGAGAACCAGGAAGGCTTTCGACTGATTCGTGAACATACCGTCACGCCGCTGGCCGTGGGCGAAGTCTTCAACACGATCTGGGATTGCAAGGAGCTGATCCAGGAACAACTCATCGACTACATCCGCGCGACGGTTGTGCACGCGGGTGGCATCACCCATTTGCGTCGCATCGCCGACCTGGCAGCGCTCTATCACGTTCGCACTGGTTGCCATGGTGCGACTGATCTGTCGCCGGTGTGTATGGGCGCGGCACTACATTTCGACACCTGGGTGCCAAATTTTGGTATCCAGGAATACATGCGGCATACGTCTGAGACCGACGCGGTGTTCCCCCATTCCTACTGGTTCAAGGATGGCGCACTGCACCCGGGCGAGGAACCGGGACATGGCGTGGACATCGATGAAACCGAAGCCGCCAAATACCCGTACCAGCGGGCATACCTGCCGGTCAACCGGCTGCAGGACGGCACGCTGTGGAATTGGTGAGCAGGACAAAATCATGAGCAGGAAAATCGAGAAATATACCGGCATGGTGATCCAGCCGGCCGTGACCGTCGCCGAGGATCGCAGCGGTATTCAGCAAAACCTGGATCGCGTGTGCAACATGATCGATTTCGGCGTCGGCTATTTCTGGGAACTGCCGGTGCGGCTGGTCGTGTTGCCCGAGTACTTCATGCAGGGCGTGACGACGCCGGGCAAGGGCGAACACGGCATCGAGGGCTTCATGAAAAAGGCCGTGACCATTCCGGGACCCGAGATGGATCAGCTCGGTGAAAAGGCGAAGGAGTACGGCATCTATATCGCCGGCGGTGGCGTCATCGAACAATTGCCCGAATTTCCCGACCGCTGGTTTAACGCGGCCTTCATCATCGGCCCGGACGGCGACGTTATTCTCAAATACCACAAATGGCATGTACCGGCGTTCATTGGCCTTGGTACCAGTCCGCACGATATTTTTGACGAGTACCGCGAAAAAATCGGCGGCGACATCACCGACCTGTTCCCGGTAGTCGATACGGATATCGGCAAACTCGGGACGATGACCTGCCATGATGGCTGCACGCCGGAGGTGTCCCGCGCGCTGGGTTACAACGGTGTCGAAGTCATCTGCCATCCGACCGCACAGCAGGAGGTCGAGGGCATGTCGGAGCCCTGGGACTTCTGGCGATTCACGCGCCGCACGCGGGCACACGACAACATGTGCTACCTGCTAGGGTCCAACTGGGGCACGGTGGAATATGCGTACTACCCGGAATCATTCTGTCCAGGGCATTCCGTGATCATCGACTACACCGGCATGATCCTGCGCGAGGCCCCCTACCCGGCCGAACAGGTGATCTGCGCGCCGATCGATATCGAAGCGTTGCGCGAGCATCGTGCGCGCATCAATCACAATTGCTGGGTGGACGTGCGCACCGAAGGTTTCCAGCAAATCTACGACAAGCCGATCTACCCGCCGAACCGGTTCCCGTCCGGCAAACCGCCGCGCGCGCTGTCGGATAAGATGGCGCCCTGCCGCGATGTCCTGGATCAGCTGTACGAGCGCGGCCAGTTCATGCCGCCCGCGGGCATGCAGCCAGGCGATATGTCGCAGCAGCTCGATGAGCGAATCGCGTACGCGCAGACTACCGGCCGGCTGCGCAAACCGGATTAGATACGCTATGCACGATGTAGAACTACCTGCCGACCTGTTGCAATGGCTCCGGGAGCGTCGCGGCAAGCAGCACGTATTCGATCATATCGACGCGAAAACGACCGCGTTGCTGGTCATCGACATGCAGAACGGCTTTGTGCACCCGGACGGCTTCGCCTATATCGAGAAGGCTGCCGGCACGTCGCCGAACATCAACCGGCTAGCCGATGCCCTGCGCCACGCAGGCGGCACGGTTGCATGGATTCGCGCGACGTTCAATCCGGAAGGCCGCAGTGCCTGGCACATGTACTTCGACAATTTCGTGCCGGCAGAACTGCGCGACGACTGGCGGGCCCAGATGACACCGGGTAATCACGGCCACGAGTTCTGGCACGAACTCGACATACACGACGATGACTGGATCGTCGACAAGGACCGGTTCAGCGCAATGATCCAGGGCGCCTCCGACCTGGAGGAACGCCTGCGCCGGCATGGCATTGACACGGTACTGGTGACCGGCACGCTGACCAACTGTTGCTGCGAATCCACCGCGCGCGATGCGATGATGCGCGACTTCCGCACGTTCATGATTTCCGATGCCAACTCGGCCCGGACCGACGAGGACCACATCGCCGGCCTGCGCACCTTCGTGCAGGTGTTTGGCGACGTCATCAACACGGACGAAGCCGTCGCCATGATTGGCGGACAGTGATCTCGATTCCTCGATCCAACTTCCCTGTGGGGGAACGTAAATCCCATGAACGATAAAAACAACTCCTATCACATGGAACTTGAGGAGTTTCGGCAAAACGGGTACCGCGCGGTCGACTGGATTGTCGATTACCTGCAAAACGTGGAGTCGTATCCCGTGCTGTCGCAGGTTGCGCCCGGCGATATCCGCAAACAGCTGCCGCCATCACCACCGGAACACGGCGAGAGTTTCGACGCAATGCTGAAGGACGTCAGCGAGATCGTGCTGCCCGGCATTACGCACTGGCAATCACCGAGCTTCTTTGCGTATTTCACGGCCAACAGCTCGCCGCCGTCGATCCTCGGCGAACTGTTATCGGCCGGCCTGAGTGTGCAGGGCATGTTATGGGCCACCAGCCCAGCCTGCACCGAAGTCGAGACCCATGTCATGGACTGGCTGGTCGAAATGCTGGGTCTGCCGCACAAGTTCTTGTCCCGGACGGACGGCGGCGGCGTGATCCAGCACTCGGCATCGGACGCAACGCTATGCGCGCTGCTGGCCGCGCGCGAACAGGCCACCGCGGGACAGTCGAACAAACAGGGCTGTGACGGCAAGCTGATTGCCTATACGTCCGGGCAGGCGCATTCATCGATTGAAAAGGCCTGCATGATTGCCGGCATCGGCTCCGAAAACCTGCGGCTGATCGAGCTGGACCAACGGTTCGCGATGCGGCCCGACAAGCTGGACGAACAAATCCGCGCTGATATGCAGGCAGGACTGGAACCGTTTTTCGTCTGCACCTGTGTAGGCACCACATCAACCCTGGCGCTGGACCCGATCGCGGACGTCGCCGCAGTCGCCAATGAACACGGACTGTGGCTGCACGTCGATGCCGCGATGGCCGGTACCGCGGCCGTCTGCCCGGAATTCCGGTTCATCAACGCCGGCGTCGAACTAGCCGACAGTTACACGTTCAATCCGCACAAGTGGATGTTCACAAACTTTGACTGCAATGCGTTCTTTGTGGCCGACCGGGCTGCGCTAATCAACGCACTGAGCATCCTGCCGGAATACTTACGCAACCAGGCAACTGAGTCCGGCGCGGTTTTCGACTACCGCGACTGGCATGTACCACTCGGACGGCGGTTCCGCGCGCTGAAACTCTGGTTCGTCATTCGCCACTACGGGGTCGAGGGGCTGCGGCACCATATTCGCGAACACGTCGCACTGGCCCAGGAGTTCAAGCAGTGGGTCACCGACAGCGACGAATTCGACCTGGTTGTCGACAACCCCCTCAACCTCGTTTGCTTCACCCACCGCGACGGCAACGAGGCATCTGAGCGCATCATGAAGGCCGTGAACGACAGTGGCCGGATGTACCTGACACACACGAAGTTAGACGATCGCTTCGTACTCCGCATGTCGATCGGCCAGACGCGCACCGAACGGCGTCATGTGGAGGCAGCGTGGCAACAGTTGCGGGCAGCCGCAGCGGACCGCCGCTAGCGGTTACCAGTTCTCCTGCGCCGGCCTCACGTCGACCTCGAAAGACCAGGCCGACCGCGGTTGCGTGGTGAGCTGCAGCGCCAGCGACGCGATATCGTTCGGATCGAGACATTTGCCGGCGGTCGCATCCGGCCCGCCGGCATCATCGATCTGGCCATCGATGATCAACAGCGACACGTGGATGCCCTGCGGCCCGAGGTGCTTGGCCATCGATTGCGCCAGGCTGCGCTGCGCGGCCTTGGCCGCTGCGAAGCCCGTAGTCATCGGGCGACCTCGTAACGACGCAGTCGCACCCACGATGACGATATTTCCAGCGCCGTTGGCTTTCATTGCCGGGATGACCTGCTGGGCGGCGACGAGCGCGCCTAGCGCATTCACGCGCCAGCCCCGTTCGAATTCCTCGGCCGAAATGTCCTCGACCGACTGCCAGCTGCCGCTGCCAGCGTTGTAGATCAGGACATCGACCGGGCCCAGCTCTTCGTGCAGCGTCGAGAATGCGCTGGTCACAGACCCCGGATCGGCGGCATCGCAGGTATAGACACGCGCATCGCCCAGATCGGCGGCCAGAGAATCGCTGAAATCCGTACTCCGAGACAACAGCGCGATCCGATACCCGGCACGATCGAACGTGCGAGCAAAGGCGGCGCCGTTTTTTGGACCGATTCCAATGATTGCGCAAACGGGGTTAGCCATAATTTTTGCTCCGGGCTGGCGTGCCGTGGGCTAGCATAGTGACAGATATTGCTGCGGAAAAACGATGCGCCGGGAACTGTCATCCAAAGCGACACCGCTCTATCGCTGGGTTATTCCGGCGGCCCTGACAATTCTCGCCATCCTCGTGATCTGGCGGCTGGGTGGCGTCGGCACACCCGGGCGACCGGAAGCGGGCGCGATGATACTGGCGATCTCAATTGCCGCTGCGCTGGTGGTTATCGCGCGAATTCTCGACCGCGCCAAACGCGTCTGGATCGAGCACGATGTGCTAATTGTTTCCGACTATCGTAAAGAGGCGCAGGTGCGCCTCGGCGATGTCGCCAACATCGAAGCGACGCGCTTCGTGAAGCCGGATCGCGTCCGCATTCACTTCAGCCGAGCCACCATTTTCGGCGAGAGTGTGGTCTTTTTTCCGCCGATCCACTGGCGGGACTTCGCATCACGTCATCCGGTCGCTGACGAACTGCAATCACTGGTCACCGCCGGCGGACGGACACGCAACTGAATCGGGAGGGAATATCATGCACGTCGACGTTGCCTTGGAGCCGGTCTACTCGGCGAGCGAACTGGCCGAACTTGCCCAACTGGCTGACGAACAGGGAATCGCGACGCTATGGGTCACCAATGATCCGCAGGCGCGGGACCTGTTCATGCTGTACATGAAAGCGGCCGAAGTCACGCGACGGGTTCGTCTCGGCGTCATGGCGATCAGCCCGTTCGAGATTCACCCGGTCAAACTGTCCTCCGCGCTGCAGACTCTGAACGAAGCCTCGAACGGACGAGCCTCGCTAATCGTGGGCGGGGCCGGCGCAATCACCGCCAATACGAAACTCGACTTGTCACGTCGCGTCCGGGCGGTGCGCGAGTGTATTGACATCCTGCAGGAGACCAACGCAGACACGCCCCTGAACTACGAGGGCGAAATCTATCCGGTCTGGAACTTCCGCAACGAATGGGCCGTGGAACCACGCCCCCGCGTTCTCGCGGGCGCCAACGTCGACCAGATGTTGCGCATGTCGACCCGGCATGCGGACGGCATCCACATGAGCGACATGCCGTTGCCGCTCGTACCCGGCGTCATCGAGAAAGTTGCCGGTGCTCTCGAAACTCATGGCCGCTCGCTCGACGGTTTCGAGATCAATAATTTCTGGGCCTTTCACGTCAAGCCTGACGGCCGCGAAGCGGACTTCGAAGCACGCAGCCGTCTGATTCTGCGCGGCATGCTGAAGGAGATGTATATCGAGCCGTTCCTGAACGAGGACGAAGTCGACATAGTCCGGCGCAACCTGCCGAGCTTCTACAAGCCCTTCTACGATCGTGACGCATTCCGCGCTGCCGGTGGCGAGTTCGAGAACATCCCGGAGTCAATCGCAGAAACGTTGGTTGAAAGCCTGACGCTAACGGCGGCCACGGACGACCTCGACGGTCGACTGGAAATCCTGCATGACTTCGCGGCCGCCGGCCTGACACACATTACTTTGGGCCTGCACGACGACGCCGACGAAGCCATCCGGCTCATCGGCAAACGCGTCGTGCCAGCGCTCACGGCCGTTTAGTGCTAGCCGATATAGCCACCCACAAAGAACACACCGTACAAAGCCAGAAGGATTATCCCGGCCATGCGGGATACCTGCTTGCGCAACATGAAAATTGATACTGTTGCCACGGTGATCAAACAGACCGGCAAATAGAACGACAGAACTTCAGGGCTGACCGACACTGGGCGGATCAGAGCGATAATACCGGCATTGCACAGGAAGAACGCCAGGATCGATCCCGCGACATTGCCGTAGCTGATATCCGGACGACCTTTACGCGCCGCCGGCAGCTCGCGCGCCAACTCCTCGATACTCACCAGCAGCGCGAGGATAGTCATACCAAACACAGTCTCGGACAAGCCGAAGCGCGCGATGATCTGCTCGGAACCGGTCACGACCAGTTCGCTGCCGACGATAATGGCGACCAGCGAGCCGGCGAAGAGACCGACCGAACGCCAGCGACTCAGACCCTCAGCCTCTTCCAGGGTCTCCGCGACCTCACCGGTGGCGCGGATGTCGAGCCCCCGCTTACTGAGATAAATCAGGAACAACAGCGATGCCGCGAACCCGCCGAGCAGGATGGCACCATCGATGCGTGACAGCTCCCCGTCCCACGCAAGACCGAATAGCAGTAGCACGGCCAGGATCGGCACGGCGAGCACCGCCTTGGGCGCCTCGGCAAACCGCATCGGCGCCAGCAATGCCGTGATACCGAACGCCAATGCGATCGCTACCATGCTGGCGCCGATAATCGACCCCAGCGCGATCCCTGCGACGCCCTCGTAAGCCGCAACTCCGCCAAGCGCAAGGTTTTCGGGATCGAAACCGATGAAGATCACGCTAATCAGGAACGCCGAAATACCAAAACTGAGGGACATACCAACCGTCCCTTTGACGAGTTTTTCGGCGAAATAGATCACCAGGCCAAGCCCGGCGATGAACAGTAATGTAGAAATTGCCAGGTTCATTTTGCTTCCCTCCTGGTCGAGCTTTTTGGCGGGGCCATATCCCCGACCAGCTCACCAAACAGCTCGCGAACCCTGTCTGTGGCTTCCACCAACGCCTTGCGCCCGCGCGCAGTCGCCTGGTATTCGCGCCGGCCCCGCCGGCCAGCCCGGACCTCTCTGGAGCGCAGGTAGCCCTTTTGTTCGAGCCCATGGAGGATCGGGTACAAGGTCCCCGGGCTGAGCCGGTAACCGTGCCGCGCCAGTTCCTCGATGATTCCGAGCCCGTAAATCGGTTCCTTGCTGGCGTGATAAAGGATGTGCAGGCGCACCAAGCCAGAGTAGAGGTCGCGATCCATAATATATCGAATTTCGATAACGTAATTCGATAATATAGACCAAACGGGTCTTTTTCAAGCCCGTGAAAGGCTATGCTTCAGCAATAAAGCTTGGGGCCGGCAGCGAGTCGCCGACGCCGGCTAGCGGACCTGGCTTACCTGCGCGGCCGGGGCAAAATCATACGCCACGATTTCCGACGGCTTTTGCCGATAGAAGATACGATCGCCGATATCGTCGACCTGGTAACTCGGCTTCTTGTCCTTGCCAAGATCGACGAGCGCCACGATACGACCATCGTGTTTGCTGACCTGCGCTAGCGCGATGCGCTTGTCTTTCTTGATCATCATGAACACGAAATCGCGGGCCGCCGCCGAAGCCTGGAAGCGCCGCCGCGCTTCGTGCGCATAGTCGCCGGCCAGCCCCATATAGCCCTCGCTCAGCTCGGTATAGCCTTTGCCGAGTTCGGTGGTTACTGCGTGTTGCCAGCTGCCGGTTTCCGTCTCGTTGCTCGCCGAGTAGAAGGATGCGCCCGCAACCGCCGCATCGGCCGACGCCATTGCCGCCCGAAGCGCCTGCGCCCACAGCAGCGCCTGGATCAGCCCATGATGGCGGGGCGCCTCGTGGTAGGCGCTGAACCGGATGTCGCCATTCGAGCTATAGCCAATGACATTCTGGTGCCCGGTGAGGATGATCGCATCCTGCCGAACGTCGAGTTCCATGGGCTGATCTTTACCGCGGAGCTCTGCCTTCGTCTTCGAGACCTGCGCCAGCTCCGCGCCGCCGCGACCGAGACGGTATATCTGACCGTCGGAGGTATTGAAAGCGTACAGCGAGTCACCGTGCCAACGGGTGACGATGGGTTTTTTGCTACGCACATTTGGACCGTGCAGCAGTTCCCCGGTCGCGGGTCGGAACACGTTCATTTCGTGCGTGGTCACATACAACAGTCCGTTCTGTAGAAGCTCAGTTTGTCGCATCCGGCCTTTGACTTTCACGGGCTTCTTGAAGCGCGGTTCGCCCGACCGCGAATCCAGGACGTACAGCAGATACTCCGTGCCCTTGTCGTTCCACGCGGAGTCGTAGCCAGTGGTAATCACCACGCCCGCATTGCTGAAGTCGTGGTCAATGATTCCACCTTTGACCTTGGTCCCCTTGCCTTTCTTGCCCCATAGCGACTTGCCGCTGTCGTAATCAAGCAATCTGACCCGGCCCGTGCCTTCGGTGCGTTCGCTCACAATCAATCCGTTTTCGGCGGAAATAATCTGCGGACTCAGCGCACCGCGAAAACGCTGCCGCTTGCTCCAGACTGGCTCACCGGTGTCCAGGCTCAGCGCCTGGTAAATGGCGTGGTAAGGCGTCATATCGTCGCCTTCCTCGCTACCCACGAAAAGCACACCAGGGCGTTTGTCGGTCAAATGGAGCACCCGGGCATTGCCGGCATCGGTTTTCCACAACTCGCTGCCGGTAGCACCACCGAGTCGATGGACCGCACCCATGGCCGCGAGCAGAAACGACCCGTCGTCGAGCTCAATCGGGTCGGCATGCACCGGACTGACATCCATCGCGACCTGAGCGACAGCAAGCAACAGGTTCACCATTCCGCTTTTGCCTTTGCTCAGCACCTCGCTGTGCCAGCGCTGTTTGCCGGTGGCCATGTCGATCATAAAAAGCTGCGTGTTGAAGTTCCCCTGCTCGAAACCCACGATCAACAGGCCACCACTGCGCGGCATCACATACTTGCCCTGGATTTCGACCAGCCCGGCGGCCTGTGAATCGAAGACCTGGGTCCCGGTGGTCGCGTTCAGGATCACGATGCGACGATTACTGTCGCCCGCGTCGATGACGAACAACGGCGCGCCCGGAATCTCCTCGAAGCCTTCGTCTGAGAGATTCGCCAGATCAGCGTGGCTCCAGAGCGTGACGCCGGTCTGCGGATCGAGCCCGTACAAGCCTTTCGATGTGCTGACAATCAGGTCGCCGAGGCTCGTGACCCGCTGCCACGTCACGGGCGCGCCGAAATCCATGGCCCAAGACGGCGTCAGCTGAGCGCCTGCCGCCGGTAGTGCTGCAAAGAATGCGAGAAGCGCGCTGGCAATGGTCAGGCGCAGGAAACCGAGTGTCCGCATAACCGATCCTCCCGATGAAATCCGCCGGGCGTAAGATCAGGGTTCCGGATCCCGCTGTCGCGGGCACATGTCACGAATCGAGGCGGAAGAACCCAGCGAAATCAACCCGCTAGCGGATCTGCAGATCAGCACGCGGTGCCATCCTTGCGCGTAAACGCCCAAGATCCATCGGCCGCCAGGTTGGCTTTGAGATCGTCATTTGGGTACTCAACTGCATCCCCCGGCGAACGGTCGCCAATCTCGAGGTAGGTCACCGGCTGATCGGATCGATTGGCGAGCTGGTGCGCGATGCCGGTGCCGGCTTTGAAGCCCATGCAATCGCCGGGGGCCAATTCGTACTCTTCTGCATTCATAACGAGTGTCGGCGTGCCTTCCAGCACATAGATGAACTCGTCCTGTGTCGTATGGGAATGCAACAACGCGGATACTGAACCCGGTTCCAGCTGGGTCAGGTTCACACCAAAATTCGTGAGTCGAAACAAGTCACCAAGCTTCTTCTTGACGCGGCCCCGCACCTGTTGCGCGAACGGCTCCGGGTAGAACGTCGCACCCTTCATCGCCGTGACCGACAGCGACGAAATTGGACGCCTCGCGTCAATGGTCATTTCTGCCCCGGTTTGATGTCGGTGATACCCCAGGATTCGAGTTTTTTCTCGAAGGTCCACAACGGATGGATACGTTCAAGATCGGCCAGATCATCGTTTGACGCAAAATCGTAGCCATTGCCCTTTTCGTTGTACCACTGTGAGTAGCGCAGCGGGTAAACGACCTCCTCTGTGAAGATACTGATCATCTTCATGACCCATTGCGGGAATTGCTTGTACTTGAATTTCGTGCCGTGCTTGTTGGTGAGCTCGGCGATTTCGACCAGCTGATCGCCGGTCAACGCGCAGGATGCGATCGAGAAATCCTGGTTGCTGAATACTTCCGGATACTCGAAACAGGTGCCGACCCACTTGCCGACGTCGCGTACATCCACCCAGTTAACGAGGAAGTCCGGATCATTGATGCTGGGTAGATTGTTCTCACGGATCATGGTTCGCGACAGTTGGCTATCACCGCGAATCTGGGCCTGTGAGGTGTAATCGACCCGATGCATGTTGTAGTAGTAGGCCGGGCGATGAATACAGGTCACGTTCACTCCATGCCCTCGCAGGAAATTCGATAGTCGCAGTCGCTGGTCGATCCACCACGGGATCTCCGGAGCATCTTCGGCAATACCGGTGACCTTGTCGGTCGGGAATACCAATGTAATTACATGTTGCACTGACGGGTTCGCCTTTATCGCACCCAGCGCCGACATAACCTGGCCCATGACGACCACGCGGCCGCGAGCAGGAGTGTTACCGTTATTCGTGATCTTGCCGGCTTTCGCCTCATTGGCCGTGACGTACAGCACTACACCATCACAATCGGCAAAGGCTTCGGTCAGCTTGGCTTCAGAATTCAGGTCGACACCCGAATGCAGCATTAGCAAACCCGGCGTCTCGGCTTCAGTTTTCTCCAAAAGTGTTTCGAGCCGCGCGGCGGCCTGCGTACCGGGCGTGCGATACAGGGCCCGCACGCGAAATTTGCCTGTCTTGACCAGTTCCTCAACGACCGCGTAGCACTCCCACCCGGTGGCAGCAGTCACCGCGATCAGCGGCAACTCCCCGACCGATTTCGACGATTGCGGATGTCGCTCGCGCTCCGCCTTGATTGCCAATACGGCATCGACGAGTCGCTTGTTTTTTGCCTTGATGGCCTGCTGGGCCATCGCTACTGCAGCGTCTCGGTCCACTTGTGATCCCTCATGCAAAAAGGGGTCAGAGCAAATACTCTGACCCCTCCGTTAAGCGCGCCGTAGGCTATCTCCGACGACGTGTCGCTTTCTTACGCGCGGTCTTTTTCCTAGTCGCTTTCTTGCGCGTTGTCTTTTTCCTGGCTGGTGCCTTTTTACGAGCTACCTTCTTCTTGCGCGTCGTTTTCTTCCGCGCAGTCTTCTTCCTGCTCGTCGCTTTCTTCTTGCTCGCCGTCTTCTTCTTCCGCGCTGGAGCCGCTGCCGCCTCTTGCTCGGCAACCGGCGACCGACCGTGAATCAGCCGGACTTGTGCATCATCCCTGTAGTCCTTGTACTCGAAGTCCGGCGGACCATGCGGGTGATTGTGCCCGTGCGCCGCAGTCCACTCATACAGCTGCGGCCGCTGGCGGTACAGATGCGCCGCGGCGCGCTTCATGTTCTCGTCCGGCGTGGCCCACGGGTTGAAGTGGAAATAGTTATGCAGCTTGGAGTCCGTGCGACCGAATGCAATCGTGCCCAGTTCGCAGCGGAACGCACCGTGATCGATGTACGGCGGCCGCCAGAAATAGCCACCGGTCGGCAGGTCACCGAACTGCATCATCCAGGACGTGCCCCAGATGTGGTAGCTCTCTTCCGCGCAATCGTGATAAGAAATATTGTTCTGCATGAATTGCGGCGTCATGCAGTACAGGAAGCTGATCGCCTGGGTCAGCACATCGTAGTGCAATACCTTGATCAGGCAGCCTGACGCCACCGACGGCGACACGAGATTCCCGGGCCCCCACGGCGCGTCGACGTAGCTGTTGAAGGACGTGAAAGCGTCCGTCAGTGCGAGCTGGTGGCTGCGATCCGACTCCAGGAAGTCCGGCTCGGAGTCGTTGAACATTACGATCGCCTCGGCTCCCTGCGACGCGCTGATCGCATCGACGTGCATCCCGGCCGGAATGAACGCGTAGTGCCCGCGCGTCCAGACTGCCTTGCCGACCTTCAGACGGCCTTCGAGCAGGAAAATCTCCACGTCGGAGTGGCTCACGCCGGGCTTGCGCCTGTAGCCGTTTTTGAACTTGACTTTCAGCGTGCAGGCGCCGGAATCGGGATCGAGCGACAGCACCTTGTACTCACTGCCCTTGAAACCGGCGATATCGAATTTCTTATACGGTGAATCGAGCTCTACGTAGGGCTCAATATGTGGTCTGGCCACGGCTGTTCTCCTCTTCTAAATCTGCGGCAAGGGTCTAAAAGACCACCTTGTGTTTGCGCTTCGGCTCCTTTGGAATTTCCTTCTTCGGGATCTTGCGCAGATTGTCCCCATCCCAGTTAAATCCCCGCGTCTGGATGATCTGCAGGAATTCCTTGTACCACTTCTTGCGTTTGGGCCAGAGCTTCTCCTGGGCGTCGTAAATCGCCTTCCAGCGCTTCTTCTGCTCGGCGACATTTTCTTTCATCCACGCCTTCGCTGCGTCGTCGCGCTCGGGCTTTTGGTCTTGCACACGTTGTGCCATATCGCTATCTACCTCTATGTCGGTTACATGTATTTCTTGCGGAACCAGTCATTCACCTCGTCGCCGGTCGTCAGCCACACGTCTCTATGGCTGGCGATGTAGCGAAAGGCTCTGGCCAGGTGTTTGAATTTGTTCGGCTGCCCCACGTGGAAGGTGTGCAGGCAGATCGGCATACAGCGCGCGTTGGTCGCGCCCTCCTCATACAACACGTCGAACTGGTCGATGATCATGTCGCCGAACGCCTCGGACGACACGCCCAGGTTCAGAAACGCCGGAATGTCATTGATTTCCACCGTATACGGCACGGCGATCAGCTTCTTCTTCGGCGTATTGAAGCGGAAGGGATGATCATCAGCCGTGTAGTCGCACAGATACTCCACTCCGTACTCCTCGAGCAGGCGCGGCGTATTGTCGGTATGCGTCAGGAACGGGCTCAGCCACCCCTTGGTCTTGCGGCCGAGGGTCTTTTTCATTGACCCCAGTGTCGCCTCGAGAATGCTGCGCTCTTTGTCCTCGTCCAGCATGTTAAGCGTGCCGTCGGCATTGCGCACGTTGCCGATAAAATTGGCCGGCGCATTGTTGACGCCGTGGCCAATCCACGCCCAGTTGCGCGCCTCGCCTTCCTCGATGATGCGCGGGTACTCGCGGATGATCTCGCCATTCAGGCACACCGTGCCGCGCATGCCGCACTCGTCCATCAAGTCCATCATGCGCCACAGGCCGACGCGGTTGCCGTAGTCGCGCCAGCCGTAGTTCAGGGGATCGGGCGTAAAACCAGCGGTACCGGGTATCAGCGCGGTGCCGGGGATATCGGCCGGAAAATGCTCGATATTGATGTAGGGCAGCACCGCAACCCGCGCACCATTCGGCAGCTCGAAGGGCTTGCGATCGATAATCGGCACAAAGTCATAGTGTTTCGACTGCGTCAGCTTGCTGCGCGGCGATTTCTTGACCTTCTTGCGGGTACTTTTCTTGCGAAGTGCCATCGGTTTCTTCTCCCCTGTGAACTCTAATCGGTCGCGCCGACCGGTATCGTGATAAATGTCAATGCAGCCGCGAAGCTAGAGGCTGTTCAGGTACTCCATAGCCTCCTCCTTGCTGATCACATCGCCATACTTGGCGTTGATGTCGAACAGATTGGCTTCGTGCGGACCATCGTGACGGTCGCCGATGCACTCGCGCACGCAGATCGGCCGGAATCCATGCTGAACGGCATCCACCGCGGTGGCACGAATGCAGCCGGATGTCGTGCAGCCGGTAATTATCAGGGTATCCACGTCCAGACCGTTCAAGGTTGCCACCAGCGACGTGCCGAAGAATGCGCTGGCATACTGCTTGGTAATGACCACTTCGTCTTTGTGCGGGACGACTTCGTCGCAGAATTCGGCGTAGGGATTGCCCACTACCAGGTCTTTCAGCACCGGCGCTTTCTTGATCCAGACACCACCGTCCGCATAGTCGGGCGGTGTATAGAGCACCCGGGTGTGAATGATCGGTACGCCCTTTTCCCGCGCCAGGTCGAGGAAATCAGGCATCTCCTTCACGCAGGCGACCACGCCAGGCGCATATAACGCCGAACCTTCCGTCGTGTAGCCCTGCAACAAATCGATGACGATAATCGCTGATTTCTCACCAAAGCCCAGGCGTGAATCCCAGACGCCGGCGTAGTTCTGATCTTGAGTCGCCATTCTTATTCCCCTGTGCTGCCCGTGCGGATGCGGGCGGCCAATGTTCGCATCGAAGCCGGAACCCTGCAAGGCGGCGGCCCTGCCGGTTGCCGACACCCGGGCAAGCTGCCCGAGGCGCGGTTGCGCCCGGTGAATCCGGTCAGCCGGACTTGCCGGACCGTCCGGGCATGCTCTATACAGGTATTCAAAACCAGACCACGGAGGCAGCAGACATGGCCCAGGCACAGCCCAAGCCCCAACCGGCGGAGGTTCCGCCGCATACCCCGAAAAAGTCGAACGTCGTCGACAACTTCAAGACTCTGAGCGGCTTCGAGGGCCGCGAGTTGGAACTCGGCAAGTCGCTGAATGTAATGCTGCGGACCCTGTCGAACCAGGCCGGCTATGCGCACGAAGTCAACGATGCGCTGGTGAAGATGCATCTGAACGCGATGCAGTTCGCCAAGGACCACGACATGATTCAGGAGTTTGTCGACCACGACGTCAAGACCATGCGGCCCATCAATGAGCGGGTTGGCAACATCATCCGCAAGACCGGCAAGAAGGAAATCGCGCTGGTCGGCATGTTCGACCGCACGGCCTGCCATTTTCAGCTGGCACTGGAAAACGAAGCCGACGAAGGCATCCGTCGCTGGAAAGAACCTTTCGGGTACGTGCTGAAACAGGCCAAACGGATCGGCCAGTTCGATCTGACCGAGGAAGAGATCCACGAGAAATTCGTCAAGCCGCGTTTCTATGGCTATGCCAAGGATATGGGCGTGGAAATCGAGGTGTCGGATATCGGCGAAGACGACTGGATCAGCTGCAAGCTGATCGACTAGCACCTCCCCAATCAATCGGCACCGGGGATGGCGCGCCGCAGCCTGATTGTCCTGCTGCTCCTCGCGGTCGTCGTCAACGTTGTCTACTGGCAGGATCCCTGGCTGTGGCGCCGCTACGCGAGCACGTTCGCGCAGTTCTTCGGCGCCGCGCCGCGCCTGTTGCGACCCAACGAGCAGGTCAGCGGCGACCCGGCGCCTTTTCCGGTTGCGCCGGTCGCGGCCCGCAGCGTCAGCGATGTCGCATTCACTAATGCGGTGGAGTTCGCCCAACGCTTCGACAGCTTTGCGCTTGTGGTCCTGCACGGCGGAAAGCTGCAGCACGAGTGGTATGCGGACGGCTGGGACGGCAACAGCCTTACGCAGTCGCAATCCATGCACAAATCGCTGCAGGCTCTGCTCGTCGGCGTAGCGATCGAGAACGGGGACATTGACTCCGCGGACGATCCAGTGAGCCGGTATATCAATGAGTGGGCCGGCGATCCGCGCGGTGCGATCACGCTGCACCAGCTCATGATGATGTCTTCCGGCCTGGCGAACTACCGCTTCACACTGAACCCCTTCACCGACGATTTCCGCTGGCTCTATTCCGGCAACACGCTCGGTCCGACGCTGCGAAATCCACTGGCCGATTGGGCGCCGGGCACACAGTTCGACTACAACAACATCAACTCCGAACTGCTTGGCACCGTGATTCAACGGGCCACGGGTAAACGTTACGCGGCTTACCTGGACGAAAAGCTCTGGCAGCCGATGCGCGGCGGCGAGGCCCGCGTGTGGCTGGACCGGGAGGACGGCGACGCCTTTACGTCCTGTTGCCTGATGGCCACGGCCCGCGACTGGGCCCGGGTTGGCCAGGTAATGCTGAATCGCGGTAGCTGGAACGATCGCCGTATCGTCAGCGGCGCGTGGATCGACCGCATGGTCGAAGCCTCGCCGGTGTCGAAATGGTACGGGTTGCAGACCTGGCTCGGCTATGAAAAGGAGGTGAATCCGCGCGTCGCCAATCCGTCTGCAGCCGGCGCTTACGCACGCAGCGAACCATTCCTGGCGGACGATGTGTATTACTTCTCCGGCCGGGGCGCGCAGCGCGTCTACGTCGTACCGTCACGCGAGCTGGTCATCGTCCGGCTTGGCCCGGCGCTGGGCCCGAATCCGCTGAAGCCAGGCTGGGATAATGCCTACCTCGTGAATACCATCATTCGCGGACTGCGATGAGGCACCGGACCTTATTCCTGCTGGCGACATGGTTACTCGGCGCCTGCGCGACGGATTCTTCCGGGCCCGACACCGATGTGGTTGTGATCGGCGCCGGCATCGCCGGCCTGTCAGCGGCGCTCGAGGCGGGCCAGACAGGGGCGCGGGTCGTCGTGCTCGATATCAATTCCGTCGGTGGCGGTCACGCCGTGATGGCGGGCGGCCTGTTCATGGTCGACACGCCGTTACAGCAGGCCAGAGGTATCGAGGATAGCGTCGACCTCGCGGTCGCCGACATGCTGGCCTGGGGCGAGGATGCGGATGCTGAGTGGGTACGTCGGTACGCGGCGGCTTCACGCCCGGAGGTGCACGACTGGCTGGCCGGGCTTGGCGTGGAATTCACCTTGCTGCTGCCGGCCCCCGGTGAGACCAGCGTACCGCGTTTCCATTTCGCGCGCGGCGCGGCGGTCAACGTAGTCGTACCCATCATGAAAGCGACGCTGGCACTCGAGAATGTCGAGTTTCGATTCAATACCGCGGCAACCGGTCTGGCGCGTGACGCTCGCGGGAACTGGCGAGTCGTTACGCGAGATCAGCGCAGCGATGCAACCGGCACAATCACCGCAGGCTCGGTGATCGTTGCAACCGGCGGGTTTGAAGGCAACCTCGATCGGGTGCGGGCGAACTGGCACGCCGACGTGGACATGCCGGCGCGCCTGTTGAACGGCGCTGGGCGGTTTGCAACCGGCAGCGGACTCGACCTGGGTGCCGCGACCGGTGCCGCGATGTCGCGCCTGGACCATCAAACCATCTTCGTTACGGGTTTTCCCGACCCGCGTGATCCCAGTGGCGAGCACGGTCTGCTGGCACAAAACCCCATCGCGATCTACGTCAATCGCGAGGGGCAACGTTTCATGAACGAAGCCGTGGCGCGCAAGACCCTGGAACAAACCGTGCTGGCGATGCCGGAACAGGCTTACTGGTTGATTTTCGATGCGACCGGCCGGAAACGCCTGATGGTGCGCGGCGCGCCCTGGCTGAACCGGAACACGATTGAGCAGGAAATCCTCGGCAATGCCGACGTCGTATCGCGCGCCGAGACGCTGGCCGACCTGGCCACGGCAGCCGGACTACCGCCAGACACGCTGGGGCAAACCGTCGCGCGATACAACGAACACATCGAGGCCGGCGAGGATGCAGATTTCGGACGGTTTGGCGCAGGCGACAAACTGCCGAAACCGATCAGCGAACCACCCTTTTATGCGTGGCGGCTTTACCCTATGACGCGCAAGAGCATGGGTGGATTGGTGATCGACCACGACACCGCCGTGCTCGACCCGAACGGAGAGCCCATCCCCGGTCTATTCGCCGCCGGCGAAGTGACGGGCGTGGCCGGTATCAACGGCAGCTATGGCGGTTCCGGCACGTTCCTGGGGCCAGCCGTGCTGACCGGTCGGATTGCCGGGCGCAGCGCCGCTGCGCTGCGTGCTTCCCAACCGATGCCGTCCAGCGAACGACCGGACGCCACGGCAACATCGCCCCGAGAAATCGAACTCATGCAGACTGCCGCGCTGAAGGCGCTACTCGCAAAGTCCCGCGACGGTTACTGGCATTTCGAGCATTCGCACAAACTCGTGCTGGAGAGGGGACAGGACTGTAGCGACTGCCACGATTCCCAACGGCCGCAACGCAGGCTGCAGTCCCGCGCCGAACTGTTGGCACAGCTCGACGTCTGCACCGAATGTCATTGACTAGGAACTTACTGCGCGCCGAACCGGTAGCTGGCCCGCACACCAATCACACGCGGCGGTGGCAGAAACGCCGACTTGTATAGCGGCAGGTCCGCGACGACATTTGTCGTCGTCGCTGTATCAATTTCACTGCCGAGCACGAAGCAGCACCCGAGACCCGGACCGCCGCCGGCAAAGCGGACGGTGTCATCGTCAAACAGGTTGTTCACGTAAGCCAATATTTCCCAATTGGCAGACTGCAGACCAATCCGCAGGTCGGTATTCCAGAAGGCCTTCGTGAATGACTGGTTTGTAATATCGGTAAAGCGTTTGTCGGTCCACTGCACGTCGGTCTCGACATAGAAATCCAGCTCGCCGGTGAGCTGGCGACCATAGCGCAAGGAACCGGCAAAGGCGCCCGGCGGAGATGACTCCAGCTCATTGCCGGAATAACTGACTTCGCAGATATCCACGGGACCACCGGGCACGGACGACACTGGCGTGCAGTTGCCGGCGTTGGCCACCGTCACGGGACTACCGCTGTTTATCCGAAAATCCGTGTACTCGGTGTCCAGCCAGGTATAACCACCAGACACGGTCCAATTGCCGCCGATAAAGCTACTGGCCGGGCTCCAGACGACCGCGAGCTCAGCGCCCCAGACTTCCGCCGATCCGGCATTGACGATCTTCGACACCAATCGGCCCTGGTTGCCTTGCACGGACGTCAGCGCCTGTTTGTCCGTGAAATCCTGGAAAAATACCGCGCCATTGATCTGCACGGTGCGTTGGAACCAATCGGTCTTCGCGCCGGCTTCATAGACCGTCATTTTTTCCGGCTTGAACACCGTGCGCTCTCGATCGAGACCCGACGCACCCACCGTCAACAGGCTGAAACCGCCGGGTTTCTGAGTCCGGGCCCAGTACCCGTAGACCATGGCGTTGTCGGCAGCCTGCCAGCGCAAAGTGATTTTTGGCACGAACCACGAATCCTTGTCACTCAGCTTGTCGACACACCACGCGTTGAACATGTCGGTGCCCTCGGGATTCTGGAGAACGCGACCGGTGGCCGGGTCAACCACCGGTATCGGTACCGGAGTGGACCCGTTCAAACCAACCACCGGTGTACCGTCGGGATTGCGCTCCACCTGCGCGGGGCTATCCAGTATCGAGCGCCAGATCTTTGCCGAATCCTGTTCCCAGCATTTGTCCGGAATCGCGTCGAGGATCGTCTGGTCCAGGTTGCCCGCCGCGTCCCATGGGAAGAACAGATCGGCAAACCAGTTGCCGGGATTGCCTGGGCTACCGAGCCAGGTGTTGAAATCCTCGCAGGGACGGAAAAAGATGCCACACGGGGCCACGCTGCCGGGCCCGCCACCCGCGCCCGGGTCGAAAAAGATCGGCCCGAACACCTCCACCTCCTCGACGTTGTAACGGCCCTCAAGTTCCAGCGTCAATGCCGGCGTCAGCTGGAAATCCAGCATGCCGTAGATCGAGTAGTGATCCGTGTCACGATCCGCGGGATTCGGCGGGCGAAACGGTGCGGCTGCATTTTGGTAGGGCGCCAGCACCGTCTCCGTGTAGCCGTAGCAACCGGTCGGCGGGGGCAGGGAAATGAAACCGGAACCGCTGTTCCAGAAACAATGACTGCCGGAACCCTGGCCCGGAATAGAACTGCTGCGATTGTCGACTTCCTCTTTCCAGTAATTGCCGCCAATCGCCGCATTGATCGGCCCCTCGAAATCAGTGGCCCAGCGCAGCTGGAGGCTGAATTGCTCCGTCTCCTTGTCATTGTCGAACGAGAAGCTGTTGACATTGCCGTCGAGGAAAATGTTATTCGCCGGGATGCCGAACGCATTAGTGTCCTGGCTCTCCGTGTTCTCGTCCTTCAGGTACCCGGCCCAGAAACTGAACTTGCCCTTGTCGAATTGCCAGTCGCCAGTCAATGCCACGCGCCAGAGGTCACGGTCGAAGCCGGCGTAGTCCTGGCCCGGCCGGGTCGGATCGGTGGCCTGTGATACCTCGCCTTGCCGATTGGAGATAGCCGAGACCCTTCGCTGTACCTCTCTCTCGATGTCCTTGCGATCGGGCAGGGCACCCGTGTAGCTGAATACCGCGTCCTCGCAATACGGACTCAGGTAAGAATTGGCCTGCACAAATGATCTGCCCGTGGCCTGATCCGCCGGCAGATTGGGGTCCAGCGACCCGGGAAATCCCAGCGCGCCCGCCAGGGCCGGGTTGATGATCCGCCGGGCGCGCTCGATCAGGCGGGCATCGTTGCCCAGACCCACGGGATCGCCGAGGGGCTGGGTCGGCTCGGAAATGACGTTGATCAGCGCGGTGTTGCAGGTCGCTATGCCCACTCCGCCGGGGCCGTCCTGGGCACTGACCGGCACTCGTAGCAGGCTGTTGAAAGGCAGGTAGACCTGCGCGGACGGCTTGCCCTCGTCGGCTGTAAACTCGGCGCGGAAATTGATTGTCAGCCCGTTGTCGAATGCCGAGCGGGTACTGATCGACAACCCGTAGCCCTTTTCGTCGGCCACCGGCCCGCCCGTGATCGCGTTGTTGTAGAAACCCGATTCGTCCCACCAGGCGGCATTCACGCGCACGCCGAGCTTGTCGCCGAAAACCGGGCCGCTGACGCTGCCAGTCAGGCTGTATTGTTCCTCGTCATTGATGTCGACCTTGATGTCCGCCTCGAACTCGGTCGACGGTGCTTTCGTCGTATACGAAATCACGCCGTTGAACGCGGCGCGGCCATACAAGGCAACCTTCGGTCCCTTGAGTACCTCGATGCGTTCCACGTCCAGCAAGCGCGTATTCACCAGCAGCGAGCCCCCGGAACTGGTAATGGCCTCGCTGGACAGGTCGATGCCGTCGACCAGGAACGCGACATTCTGCCGCCCCCGTGTTGGCGACAGTCCACGAACCACCACACGCGTGTCGCTTTGCGCGAATGACTCGTCGAATTGCACGCTGGGCGTCAGCTTGGCGATGTCACCGATCCGATTGATGCCCTTGCGTTCGATCGCTTCCCGACCAAAAGCAGTCACGGTAAACGGCACATCCTGCAGGTTTTCTTCTTTTTTGCGCGCGGTGACGATGATTTCCTCGACCTGCGCGATAGCGGAGCCCACGAACAACAAGGAAGCGAACGCAGCGACGGCCGCCGCGGCGTGATGGTGGCATGCCACCCCAGCAATCCTCATACCCCTACCCCCTACAGTATGGGCCTTGGGGTTGTTCTAACCGTAATTCGCCGTCAACGCAAACCCTGTTCAGATCAGGTCAGGCCGGAATCCAGTCGCTGTGCAGGGCAATCCGCAGCATGATGCGCGGATCTTCGTAATCGACATTGGGACTGTGCTGCACGCAGCGATTGTCCCAGAGCAGTACCGATTTGTTGTACCAGCGCACGCGGCACTGGAAACGATCCTGCAGGGAGTGTTCCTTCAACATATCCAGGATGGCCTTGCTTTCCCGCGGATGCAGGTCCTTGATGGCCGTGGTCCAGCCCTTATTGATATAGAGCATCTTGCGACCGGTTTCCGGATGCGTGCAGATCAGGGGATGCTCCACCTGCGGAAAACTCTTGCGCATTGCCGTGAGACGCTCCAGCGCCTCGGCCGATGAAATCGCGAAATGGCCAGACTCGATGCCGTAGTGCAAGACGTCGTGGATGCCGATCTTGTCCGCCAGGAATTCCTTCATCGGCTCCGACAGGTATTCGTACGAAAGGTAATGGCTCGCAAACAACGTGTCGCCACCTGTTTCCGGCACGTCCAGCGCATACAGCATCGCCCCAAGGCTAGGATTTTTCTGGTAGCTGTGGTCCATGTGCCAGCCGAGGTTCTGGGACGACAGCTTCTTGGTGCCGCCGGCACCCTTGAAATAGTAGACGCCGGGCGTATCGGTCTTGTTCGGAACGAACGGTTCCTCTTCGAGCTTGCCAAAGCGCTTACCAAATTCAGCGAACGATTCTGCTTCCAGTTCCTGGTCCCGGAATACGACCACCGAGTAGTCCAGGAAAGCCTGGTACACGGCGTCGAATGTCGGTTGATCCATGTTCGCCAGATCAACGCCGAAGATTTCGCATCCCAGTGCACCCGTCATCGGGCGAATATCGAGTTTCGGCAGGTCACTGGAAATAGCTGCGGTCGACATGCGATGTCCTCCTGGGCGTCGGCCAAGGGTTTCATCCTCCACCCGCAGCGCTCCCGCTTGCAACCTTCCATGCGAGGTGTTCCACTTAGTGGAACGTTCTGATCTTGAAGGAAGCAGGCGAGGCGACGTGAGTGCAGCGCCGGAAATTCGGTCCCTGCAGCGCGGTCTCGCGGTGCTGGAAGCAGTCAACCTGCACAATGGCGGTTCCCTGCGGGATTTCGTGCAGATTACCGGTCTGCCCAAGACCACGACCTACAGGATTCTCGAAAACCTGCGCGCCGCGGGTTACCTGCGGCGCGATCCGGATGACGAGCATTACTACCTGACCCTCGCCGTGCGCCGCCTGAGTGACGGCTTTTTCGACGGCGGCTGGATCCGGGCCGCCGCGCGCCCCCTCCTCGAGGAGCTATCGGCCATAGTCGGGTTCCCTGTCGCGATCGCAACCCCGTTCGGCGCATCGATGCTGCTACGGGATAACACTGACGCGCTGAGCCCGCTGGCCCCGAACGTGTACAGCCGCGGCACGATCCTGCCACTCCTGACCAGTGCCACCGGCAAGGTCTACCTGGCTTTCTGCGACGACGTCACGCGCAAGACGCTGCTCGACATGTGTCGCCAGTCCGGCCGGCCTGAGCACGAACTCGCGATGCATCCGCAGCTGTTGAATCGGTCGCTGGCCCAGATCCGCGAGCAGGGCTACGCGTTTGGGCCGGGCTCGCGCAAGACGCAGGTCAAGGTGGAAACCGCCACGTTCTCCGTGCCAATCAAGTCGGGGGACGTATTGATTGCCTGCCTGGCGCTGCGTTACCTGACCGAGGGCCTCACGCGGCGGGTCGTATCCGCACGTTACCTCGATACCATGCGACAGTATGCGAGCAGAATCGGCGACCAGGTCGCGGCCAGCGCGGAGGGATGGGATGCGAAATGAGTAACACCAGGCAGGCCCCGGACAGCGGTGATACCGATGCCTCCTACCCGTCGACTGCCTATGCGTGGTACGTGGTCGGAGTCCTGACGCTCGCCTACGTCGTGTCCTTCCTGGACCGGCAGATCATGGCGCTGCTGGTCGAACCCATTCGCGCCGATCTCGATCTGAGCGACACGCAAATCAGCCTGCTGCTCGGGCTGGCCTTCGCGATCTTCTACACCTTGCTCGGCATACCCATAGGACGCCTTGCGGATCGCCGCAGCCGCCGCGCGATTATCGCAGTCGGCATCACGATCTGGTGCCTGATGACTGCTGCCTGCGGCCTGGCCAGGAACTTCTGGCAATTGTTCCTCGCGCGTGTCGGCGTCGGCGTCGGTGAGGCCACCCTGAATCCGAGCGCGCTGTCGATGATCAGCGATTACTTCCCGCGCGAGCAGCGCGGCAAAGCCATCAGCGTCTACAACATGGGTGTATCGCTGGGTGCCGGGATTGCCCTGATCCTGGGCGGCTGGATCATCGGCATGGTCACCGCCGCGCCGCCGGTAACGCTGCCGGTGGTCGGTGAACTCTACGCTTGGCAGACCGTGTTCCTGGCAGTTGGCCTGCCCGGCCTGCTGATCGCGGCGCTGATGATTACGGTGCGCGAGCCCGCGCGCCGCGGACGCATTCAGATCAGCGATGCCAGCGGCCGGGCCACTGACGAAATCAGCATCCCGGAGACCGTGCGCTACATTGCCAGACGCTGGCGCACCTACGGTACGCACATGCTGGGCATGTCCGTGGTCACGATTATCGGATACGCGCTGTTTTTCTGGGTACCAACCATGTTCGTGCGCACCTGGGACTGGACCATCCCGGAGATCAGCCTGGCCTATGGCCTGGTCAACCTGATCTTTGGCCCGATCGGCGTCACGCTGGCCGGCTGGATTGCGGATCGGCGCTATCGCAATGGCGAGACGGACAGCCTGATGCGCACCTGTTTATGGTTCATGCTGATCTTCGTGCCTTTTGCAGCCATTGCGCCGCTGATGCCGAGCGGGCAGCTCGCCATCGCCGCGCTGATCCCGTCGGCGATCGGCGGTGCCGGCGTCACGGCCGCTGGCGCCGCGGCACTCATGATGTACACCCCCAATCAACTGCGCGCACAGGTTACCGCGCTCTACTATTTCGTTATCAATGTGCTGGGGTTGACTCTGGGACCAACGCTGGTCGCGCTGGTTACGGACTTTGGTTTTCAAGACGAAGGCGCGCTGCGCTATTCGATATCGCTCGTCTCAGTCGGCGCGGGTCTGTTTGCGGTGGGTTTCCTAGTCACCAACCTGGCGCACTACCGCGTCGCGGTAAAAGAAATGGAGGCGGTCGAAGCCGGTTAGGTGGGGGACATTCTTCACGAAGATTGTCCCCCAACTTGATTCACGATATCGGTCAGTGCGCCATACTGATCCCGCAACGAGCTGGCCAGTGTCAGCTGCCCGGCCGCGCGCACCTGGTTGTGCTCGCTGCGGCTCGCAAATCGTTGCGAATCCCAGCCAAAGTAGCTCTCGTTCAGCGCATCCGCGCAGAAACGCGCCGCCAGTTCGACGATGATCGTCAGCGTCGCCGGCACGAGGGCGTCAATTTCAGCCGGTGTAATCCAGCCGGCGACCTGCTCACGATAGCCCTGCAATGCGCCGCGAAACAGCTCCGGCGAGAACACGCCGCTGCGATCGTTTTCCCCGGCCGGGTTGCACCACGAGCGAAAGGCATCGCCGAGCTCCAGCGGCAATGGCATGTAACCCACCGTATCCAGGTCAACCAGCGCGACACCGGCGCCGGTCGCGGGGTCGAACAGCATGTTGTTGATCTTCGGGTCGCCGTGCACGATTCGATCCGGTGTCGCCGGGAGTTCCGGCAAGCGATCCGCCTGGGCGAGGATCTCAGCAGCCAGGGGTTCGATGTCACCGAAGCGGCTGTGGCCGTGATGCGTTTGCAACGCAGTGCGCAGGTTCGCCAGGTGCCGTGCCGTGTCGTGCACGCCGAGGCGAGGATTTGCAAAGCTATGCTGCAATCCCTCCAGAGCGCGATGAAAGCGGCCGAGCAGACGACCGGCTTCGAACGCTTGCGATGCATCGCTGAGCGAGTCACGGCTGTCGCCCGCCATCCAGGTCATCAATCGCCAGCTGCCACCATTGCCAGGCACGTCGATCCAGGAGCGACCATCACGAGTCGGCACGATTCGCGGCGTCGCCAGGCCCGCCGCCGCAACGTGCGATGTCACCACATCGATATCGCCATTCACGGCGCCGGGGAAAACAGGGCTCACGCGCTGCAGCACGAACTGACGACGATCCGCCGTGGTGAGTCGCCACGTCCGGTTGATCAGACCTGAGTCGATCCGGGCTGTGGCCGCATGGGACAGCCCATAGGCCTCCAGTACGGCCGGCTCGGGTGTCATGGGAGACGGCATAAGTGGCGGATTTCAAACGGGTTGAAACAGGCCGTCAAGCCTCAATATTTAATTTCGATACCTAATTAATTTGACAGGCCGGGGTACCTGTGGATACTAGGCGCGCCATGACAGCAACTGAATTTCAAATGCCGGAGCCGGCGCTGGTCTTCACGGATGCGGCGGCGCTCAAGGTCAGCGAACTGATCCAGAAGGAAGGGAATCCGGAGCTCAAGCTGCGGGTCTTCATCTCCGGTGGCGGGTGCTCGGGCTTCCAGTACGGCTTCACCTTCGAGGACCAACTCAGCGACGGTGACGCACGCGTCGACAATCAGGGCGTGACCTTGATCATCGACCCGATGAGCGTGCAATATCTGCTCGGCGCGGAGATCGATTACAAGGAAGACCTGGAAGGCGCCCGATTCGTAATTCGGAATCCGAACGCGAAGACGACCTGCGGCTGCGGTTCCTCGTTCTCGGTCTAGACGGGCTTATAGCGCAGACACAGCTCGGTGGTTTCCGCCGCGGTCAATGCCTCCCGCATCAAACCGCAACTGAAATCGCCGCCCTCTTCCACCAGGTATCCGCAGCGGGCGCAGATGCCGGCGTGTCCGACCGCGCGTTCCTCCACCAGCCAGACCTGCAGGCGCCGCAGGTCCGCCGACAGTTGCTCGCGCCGCGCCGGACTCAAGCGCGCGGCGGCGCGCGCCACCGCGTTGAGCGGATCCCGGCGAAGCAGTCGCTGGGCGGACGGCGACAGGTCGAGCACCACACTGCGGCCATCGCGCTCCGAACGATGCCGGATCAGGAACCCGCGCTCGACCAGGCTGCGAATCGTCTGGGAAGCGGTACCGCGCGTGGTTGCATGGTACTCGGCAAAGCCCGACACGGTCCGTGAAAAACGATTGGCCCGGCTGAAATAGCGCAGCGCCGCCCACTGCGCCGCCGTGAATTCACCGGCCGCCTCCGTGTAGGCGGCGCGACCAAGTTGCACGACGAGTTCAGCCAGCTCCGCTGATTGACGGTCGGTCGACGTTGCCATGCTAAAATAGTAGCGTTTCAAAACTATATTGACAACGAACGGGGCGCGCGCTAGCGTCGGCGGCCCGTTTGCAGAGCCAAAAAGCCCGAGGAGAAAGCCCC